>CAIWDB010000466.1 GCA_903911305.1 uncultured Methylococcaceae bacterium
ATGGATGATTTGGAAAAGTTACTTAAGACCGGCAAACCAGCTCAATCGCCGTTAGATTTACTGACGCTTAGCGCATGCCAGACCGCTGAAGGCGATGACCGCGCGCCCTTGGGATTCAGCGGCATTGCCATAAAAGCCAAGGCCGGTAGTGCTTTGGGAACCTTATGGAGTGTCAATGACGAAGCCGCGTCCAAGCTGATGACTGAGTTTTACCAAGCACTTGCCCAACCTAGAACTGGCAAAGCCCAAGCGCTGAGGCAAGCCCAACTAGCCTTGTTGAAAGATCCTTCGTATGCACATCCCTATTATTGGGCGGCTTTTGTTTTGGTGGGGAATTGGTTATGAGGAAACTGACATGCGCAAAAAATTGAGGTTTAGGTGGAATATCTTGGCTTATTCCTTGGCAATGGGTTTTGCCTCCATGCAACCCGTTCACGCCTTCAACGGTATCGCCACCGACGGCACGGTGGGGGCTGCGCAAATATTAAGTGCTCCCGGTGCTTCCGCCGATGTCACCATCCAACAAAACCTCGGGACTACGGTAGGCAATAACTTATTCCATAGTTTTTCCACCTTCAATATTGAAACTGGGCAAACTGTCCTGTTTCAGGAGAACACCCCCAACTCGCTAAATAATGTTGTTTCCCGCGTGACGGGTGGCGGAGCATCTAATTTGTATGGAACACTGAAATCCACCCCCGGCGGACATGCGGATTTTTACCTGATTAACCCATCTGGCATTATCTTTGGAGCCAATGCCCAACTCGACGTGGCGGGTGCGGTCCATTTCAGCACGGCGGACCAGTTGAATTTTCAAGATGGCAGCCAGTTTAGCGCGACAAACCCCAATGCCAGCAGTTTAAGCGCGACCGCCCCCGCCTCGTTTGGTTTTTTGGGGACTTCTGCTGTTAATAATGGGTTGATTGCGTTTTACGGTATCACACCCGACGAAAAAACCCCCATTAATACCTTGGATGTCGTTGCAGGAAAGATTACCCTAGATAACAAATACACACTTGAAGCACCGGGCGGCGAAATCCGTATGGTGGCAATGCAAGGCGCGGGGGAAGTCGGCTTGGATAAATCCGCCAATGGTCATTTGAACCTACCGACAGCGACACCGACCGCTGGAAATTCTGGCAGTATTGTCATCGATGGTGGTAGTACGGTGACTAGTAGAGGCAATGGCTCTGGACGGGTTTCAATGTGGGGAGGTGATACTATCATTAACAATGACAGTACAATATCCAGCAGTAATCGTGGCATCACTAACGCAACAGCGGAAAACGGGGTGAACATCAATGTGAAATCCCTAACGCTTGATAATCAAGCCCTCATATTATCCAATTCAAATGTTCAATATTCGGGAAATTCGGGTGATATTCATGTGGCAGTGACTGAATCTTTAAATGTGCTAAATAATTCTATTATTGTCACTGGCGTTAGCTATGGGGGGAACGGGGGCGATGTGATAGTAAAGGCGGGATCAATTCTGCTTGATAATGCCTCTATCGGTTCATCGGCCTTAAACAACAGCACTGGCAATGCCACTGGTAATGGTGGAAATGTCACCGTCGAATCAAGTGGCTCATTGAACAATATAAATGGAGGACTTATTAGTACAGATACTTGGAGTTCAGGCAACGGGGGCAATCTGTCAGTCAAGGCAGCTACCATTTTTATTGACAAGGGAAATCAACAGTACAATACGGGTATTTCTTCCCGTGTAAAAGAAGGTGCTATTGGTCGTGGAGGTACATTATCCGTCGAATCAAGTGGGCTATTGCAGATTGAGAATGGTGGGCTTATTAACAGTGATACTTCTGGTTTTGGCGATGCTGGCAATCTTTCGGTCAAAGCAAATGAAATGCTGATAGGTACGTTGGGAAATAGAGATAGGACTGGCATTTTTTCCGAAGCACTTGAAGATAACACAGGCCACGGTGGTACTTTATCTGTCGAAACTAATGGTTTATTGAAAATTGAGAATGGTGGGATTATTCGAAGTGAAACTTTTGGGTCAGCCGATATAGGCAAAATTTCTGTCGTATCCGGCGGATTATTGTACATCGCCAATGGAGGGGCAATTGCCAATATCACCGCTGGCTCAGGTAACGCGGGTAATCTGTCGGTCAAGGCCGGTTCCATTTTGCTAGATGGTCAGGGACATAATGATAAATTAACTGGCATTTTATCCATAGCCTTGCCAAGCAGCACCTCTCAAGCAGGGTCGTTGGATGTCGAATCCCTTGATTCAATAAAGATAGCCAATGGTGGAAGCATTCAATCTACGAGTTTTGCGAAAGGGAATGCAGGAGATGTTTATGTGTCTGCCAAAGATATATTGGAAATTGATAGCGGAATAGCAAGCGATACCGTTTTTACAAGAATAGCTTCACGAGCGGAATCCGGCACAGGGTCCGCAGGGACAGTCACTGTTTTAGCTGATAAATTAAATCTTTTCAACAGAGGAAATATCTCGACGACATCTATCACTGCCGGTAACTCAGGAAATATTTCGGTGAATGTAAAAGGATTATTGACACTTGATGGCAAGGGTTCATATAGTCCAACAATTATTTCCGTGAATTCCGATGGAACTGGGTTAGGCGGAAACGTGGGAGTCACGGCAGAAAATTTGAATATTGTTAATGGTGGATATATAGGCTCGGACACTATTTCCAAAGCCACCGCTGGAAATGTGAATATTACAGTCAATGACACATTTAATATTGATAACGGAACTACGGATATTTTTACAGGAGTTTCTTCTTCCGCATTAAAAGGTTCAACTGGTTCCGCTGGAATAGTCAATATATCAGCGGATAAGTTAAATATCTTTAATGATGGACATATAACGACGCTGACCGTCGCTAGCGGTAATGCGGGCGATATATTCGTGAATGTCAATGGGTCGATAATGATTGACAAGAAGGGTGCTGACAATCCCCATACAATTTACTCCGATGTCAGGAAGGATGGAGATGGGAAAGATGGAACTGGGTCGGCTGGCAACGTGGAAGTCAAGGCAGGCACTTTAGAAATCAATGGGGGTAGAATATCATCGGACACCCTTACCAGTGGAAATGCAGGGTCAGTGTCCGTCGTATCCAATGATTTATTGAAGATCGTCAATGGTGGGAACATTTCAAGTTCTAGTGCTGGTTCTGGAAACGCAGGTAGCGTGACGACTAAAGCTCATTCGATTCTGATAGATGGGAGTTTAACCGGGATTTTAACTATTGCTGGAAAAGGCAACGCTAATGCTGGAACAATATATGTAGAAGCAAGCGATTCATTACAGATTGTCAATGGCGGAGATATCAATAGTAGTACTTCTAGCTCTGGCAACGGCAATTCCGGTAACATTTTTGTTAAAGCGGATTCTATATTGATTGATGGTAAAGATTATTATGGAACAGGTATCAACACTGACACTTTTGGGTTTGGACACGCCGGAACGATATATCTGGAATCTAGCGGTTTATTGCAACTTGTCAATCATGGATCGGTTTCAAGTTTTACTAATGGATCTGGCGACGCGGGTAGTGTGTCAATTAAGGTGGGTTCTATTCTAATAGATAGCCAGCAAGATAACAATAATATTACCGGTATTTTAACTACATCAATGCCTAAAAGCACAGGTCATGCCGGAAAGGTAAATGTGGTATCAAATAATGAGCTAAGCATGAATGGTGGAATCATTGATAGCTCTAGTCTTGGAAGGGGTAACGCAGGCAGCATAATGATCGATTCCCCAATAATGAGCTTAAATAATTCCATGATTTCTGCCGTGACCATTGGTCAAGGTGCGGCGGGAAATGTACAAGTACAGACAACAAATCTAACCATGGATAATAACGCCAGCATCACCGCACAAGCCGGTTCTGGTTCCAGCGGACAGACCGGGGATGTGGAGGTCACCGCAAACCAATCCATTTCCATGAACAACAGCAGTATCAGCATACAAAATGACGGAATTTCACCTAATCCCAAATCAGTCATTCCGGGGCTTCTGTCCGTGTCGGCCAATGACATCTTAATGCAGGACAGCAACATTACCTCGAAATCCACCCAAAATGTGGATGCCAGCCCAATCCAAATCCGCTTTGGGCGTTCCCTAAGCCTAGACCCTTCGTTTATCAGCACCGAAGCAAACAATGGAAGTGGTGGCAGCATTATGATTCAAGGCGATGGCATTCTGACGCTGAATCATTCCGGCATCAGAACCTCCGTGACAGGCAACAACGGCAATGGCGGTGACATTGGTATTTTGACTAATCTGTTAATGATGAACACTGGGGTAGTACAGGCCAATACGTCTGCATTGGGGGGTACTGGTGGGAATGTCTTCCTCAATGTGGAAACCTTGTTGCCCAGCGGCGGCATGTTAATCCTAGGCGGTGAACCCGTCAATTGGGATATTCATTCCAATGAATTCGGCTGGAATGTCATCCAAGCGGCGGCTTCCGGCGGAGTATCTGGTGTTATCAACTTGACTTCGCCGCAATTGAATTTGAGCGGCGTATTATCCAACATGGGCAATCCTGAATTCGATATTGGCACTCTTAGCCAAGATTATTGCGCAAAAGGGACAGGGAGTTCCCTGTTACGCAAGGGCAAAGGGGGAATGCCTGCAAAAAGTAGTGATGCGCTGTTGTTCTACTAGTCCAATTGAAGCTAGGCCAGATCATGCTTGATACCAAGAATCTGCTTTCCAAACACTTCCTATTCCAAGGTTTGAATGAATCCGACACGGAAGCAATCGCCAAACTATTCATTGAACGCCAGTATAAACTAGGGGAAATCCTATTTTTAAAAGGGGACAAAAGTTTGGATATGATGTTGGTGGTCAAAGGGAAAGTCCATATCACTGCCAATTCCATTGACGGCAAAGAAATAATCCTAAATGCACTTGGCCCAGGCGGTATTATTGGGGAGATTGCCTTGCTCGACGGCAAACCCCGTTCCGCACAGGCTACTATGATTGAGGATTCCCTAATGCTGGTGATTCGGCGTAACGATTTCATGCACTTATTACACCAGAAAACCGATCTGGCAATTCATTTGATGATATTGTTGTGTCAGAAACTACGGGATACTAGCGAGATAGTCGAAAATATCGCACTCAACAGCGTACCCGTCCGGTTGGCTAAATTTCTTCTTAAAGAATCCAAAGTCGATTTGGGCAGAATCGAGGCGAATGAATCTTTTATTTTACAGCATACGCAAACGGAAATTGGTAATTTTATTGGTAGTGGTCGCGAAAGGGTGAACCGGATACTGCATGATTGGGAAGACAGGAAAATCATCAGCATTACCCCCGATAACAAAACTGTCACCCTGTTAAAGCCAGATGCCCTTAAAAATATTGCTGACAATAATTTTTTATGAATTTCAGCCTTGGTAAGTTCTCGGCTGTCAATTCCTTAAACCCTGAAATGAAGGCATCGGCAAGCATTATTGCCTGTGTCTTCACCCTCCTTTTTTTGTTCGGCAAACTTGGAGGGTTACAGTCTCTTGAACTTGGGGTTTATGACCATTTGATTCAAGCTAGGGCCAAGTTTGATGAACCCCCTCAAGCTTATTCGGTGAGCATTCTACTGCTTGATGAAAATGATATAAAGCAATATCAGCATCCGTTTTCTGACGAATTCATCAATGGGCTTTTGCTTAAGCTTGAGTACTTTCAACCCCTCGCCATAGGATTGGATATTTATCGAGACAGACCCACTGGAACCGGCACAGAAAACTTGGTCAATACCATCAATGCCTTTGACAATATAATCTTAATTAATAAGTTCAAGGGCGATCACGCGCAGGGTATACCAGTGATGCCCGCATTAGACAATCCTATCAAAGTTGGGTTTAGTGATATTGTGATGGATGACGATAAAATTGTCCGACGTGGGTTGCTCTATTTGAGTGAAGGGGAATCACGCTATTATTCATTCGCGCTTAGGCTCGCTTTGACATACCTAAAACAAGAAAATATTATCGAGGAATATGCCAGTCTGGCAAGTGATAATTTAAAATTGGGTAGATCCGAATTTGTTCCTTTTGAAACCAATGATGGTGGCTACGTTAACGCTGATAAGGACGGTTATCAATTTTTGCTGGATTTCACCTACAACCCCGAGTCATTTCATTTTCTTTCGCTTCATGAGTTATTGGGCGGTTCCATTGATCCTAGTCTGATTAAAGATAAAATAGTGGTCATTGGCATTTCGGCGGAAAGTGTAGTGGACAACTTTTCCATTCCCTACAGCAATGTTGCTGGCTCTCATCAAACAATCTCGGGGACAGCACTGCATGGGCTGATAGCCAATCAAATTGTCAATGCCGCTATCGTCGGCCAATCACCCTTAACAGCCGTATCGGATATTTTAGAGTATAGTTTGCTGCTTGCTTATTGCATCCTTGGTAGCTTTTTGACACTGAAGGCAAAATCAATGTCTAGGCTTATGTTTGTTGCCGCACTTGGGATACTATTACCGCTTTCATTGGAATATGTCGGTTTTTATGAAGGTATTTGGATACCGATGGCGACTTCCAGCATGGCCTGGTTAATGTCCAGCGCATTGACGGTTGCTTTTCTTACCTATCATGAAAAACGTCAAAGGGATCAAGCCCTAGCCATGTTCGGTAACTATCTCTCTCCCACGATAGCCGAGTATATTTGGAATCAGCGCATTCTTTGGTTACAGGGAGGTAAACCAGTACCTCAAAAATTGAATACGACTATATTATTTAGCGACATCAAAGGTTTTACCAAAGTGGCAGATCAATTGGAACCGGAAGTTTTTATGGAATGGCTTAATGAATACCTAGATGCCATGACCAGCATTATCATTACCCACGAAGGTGTCGTCGTTCGTTTCATTGGAGACGCCATACTCGCCGCATTCGGAGTGCCAATCCCATTAGAAGGAAAAACCAAGGTTGATGATGCCATCAATGCAGTTCAGTGCGCTTTGGAAATGCAATCAGGATTAGCTAGGTTGAACAAGCATTGGAAAACGCAAAATTTGCCGGTTGTAGCCGCTCGAATTGGCGTACATTCTGGTGTTGTGGTATCCGGCAGCATGGGTAATCAAAGCCATAGGGAATACGCTATTCAAGGCGATGATGTCAACATTGCCGCCAGACTTGAAACATTCCGCAAAATGGATTTCAACCCCACACTAGACGAATTGTTTGAAAATCCCTGCCGCATTTTGATTGGCGACAACACCGAAGCTTTGGTTCGTGGGCATTTCAAAGTGGAAGCTTTAGGCGCATTCAATTTAACCCGCCGCATGGTAAGCATTTATCGACTATTCGGCGAAGTAGGGTCTGGTTGATGCACCACTACTAACGGGGTTTTCGTCAAAATGAGAATTGCTGATCAGCAAAATCATTCTCTAGCAAGCGATCAGCCGTTATACTTTGCCCATGGACACTATTTCTATCCGTGGGGCTCGCACCCACAATCTCAAAAATATCGACTTGGACCTGCCTAGAGACAAGCTCATTGTCATTACCGGCTTGTCGGGTTCGGGCAAGTCTTCGTTGGCATTCGACACTATTTACGCCGAAGGCCAAAGGCGTTATGTC
The DNA here is from genome assembly GCA_903911305.1 of uncultured Methylococcaceae bacterium. GTDB lineage: Bacteria > Pseudomonadota > Gammaproteobacteria > Methylococcales > Methylococcaceae > Methylumidiphilus. The sequence goes on from CAIWDB010000466.1 coordinate 7,597, forward strand.
GAATCCTTATCGGCCTATGCCCGACAATTCCTGTCGGTGATGGAAAAGCCGGATGTGGATCATATTGAAGGCTTGTCACCCGCCATATCCATCGAGCAGAAATCGACTTCCCACAATCCCCGGTCCACCGTCGGCACGATCACCGAGATTTACGATTATCTGCGCCTACTGTATGCCCGTGCGGGCACGCCGCGCTGCCCGGACCATGCCGTTTCCTTGGAGGCACAAACCATTAGCCAGATGGTGGACACTGTGTTGGCCCTGCCCGAGGATACCCGTTGGATGCTGCTTGCCCCGGTGGTCAACGAACGCAAGGGTGAGCATGTGCAATTATTGGATGAATTGCGCGGGCAAGGTTTCATACGCGCTCGCATTGATGGCGAAGTGTATGAGTTGGATGAACCGCCCAAGCTGGATTTGAAGAAGAAGCACACGATTGAAGTGATTGTTGACCGCTTCAAAATTCGTAGCGATTTGGGTCTTAGGTTGGCTGAATCGTTTGAAACCACATTGCGCCTAGCCGAGGGTCTGGCCTTGGTGGTGTCGATAGACGAACCCAAACAGAGTTTGGTGTTTTCAGACAAGTATGCTTGCCCTCATTGCGGCTATTCCTTAAGTGAGTTGGAGCCACGTATTTTTTCATTCAACAATCCCAAAGGGGCTTGCCAGAAATGCGATGGACTGGGCGTGAAGCAATACATCGACCCTCGCTTGATCGTCCACAGCCCCCAGCTTAGCTTGGCGGGCGGGGCAGTGCGTGGTTGGGATAGGCGCAACGCCTATTATTTCCAGATTATCAATTCGCTGGCGGATCATTATGGCTTTGACCCGGAACAAGCCTTCGACAAACTATCACAAACGATCAAAGACGTGATTTTCTTTGGTAGCGGCAAGGAAGAAATCCCATTCAAGCATTTGAACGCACGAGGCGGTTTTGACATCCGCTTTCATCCATTCGAGGGGGTTGTCCACAATATGGAGAGGCGCTATCGGGAAACCGATTCCAGCTTAGTCAGGGAGGAGTTGACCAAATATATGAGCAGCAAACCTTGCCCGGATTGCGCGGGTACTCGTTTGAATAAAGGTGCTAGGAATGTGTTTGTGGCTGATCGCGCCTTGCCGGACTTGACTGGCTTGCCGGTGAATCGGGGGCTGGAATTCTTTGATGGCTTGCAATTATCCGGTCAGCGCGGGGAAGTGGCGGCCAAGATCGTCAAGGAAATTCGCGAGCGCATGAGATTTCTTGTCAATGTGGGCTTGGATTATTTGACGCTGGATCGTAGCGCCGACACTTTATCCGGCGGCGAGGCGCAGCGCATCCGCCTAGCCAGTCAAGTCGGGGCCGGCTTGGTGGGTGTGATGTATGTGCTGGACGAGCCGTCCATCGGCTTGCATCAGCGGGACAACGAGCGTTTGCTGAAAACCTTGATTCGTTTGCGCGACTTGGGCAATACCGTGATTGTGGTGGAACACGACGAAGAAGCCATCATGATTGCCGACCATGTGGTGGACATCGGACCCGGCGCGGGTGTCCACGGCGGGCAGATTGTCGCCGAAGGAACGCCTAATGACATTTTGGCACACGCCGATTCGTTGACCGGGCAATATCTATCAGGTCGTTTGGAGATCGAGATTCCAGCCCGAAGAAGCCACGGCATGGATGGCAAAGTACTACGGCTGGTCAATGCCACTGGCAATAACTTAACTGGAGTTGACGCTGCCTTCCCGGTGGGGCTGTTCACCTGTGTGACGGGTGTATCGGGTTCGGGCAAATCCACGCTGGTCAACGACACTTTGCACAAATTCGCAGCCCGTGAGTTGAACGGTGCCAGCGCCGCCCCCGCCCCTTGCGAAAAAATCGAAGGTTTGGAATTGTTCGATAAGGTGGTGGACATCGACCAAAGCCCTATCGGGCGCACCCCGCGATCCAATCCTGCCACCTATACCGGACTGTTCACGCCCATTCGGGAACTGTTTGCCGCAACGCCAGAAGCGCGTTCACGCGGTTACACGCCGGGGCGCTTTAGCTTTAATGTCAAAGGTGGGCGTTGCGAAGCCTGTGCGGGTGATGGGGTCATCAAGGTTGAGATGCACTTTTTGCCAGATATTTTTGTCCATTGCGACATCTGCAAGGGTAAGCGCTACAACCGGGAAACCTTGGAAATCCGCTACCGTGGCAAGACCATTGATGAAGTATTGGGCATGACGGTTGAGGAAGCCTGTGCATTTTTCTCAGCCATCCCCAATGTGCATCGGAAGCTGCAAACATTGATGGAGGTTGGCTTGAGCTACATCACCTTGGGGCAAAATGCCGTCACCCTGTCGGGTGGCGAAGCTCAACGGGTCAAACTCGCCAAGGAGCTATCCAAACGCGACACCGGCAACACTTTGTATATCCTTGATGAACCGACTACGGGACTGCATTTTCACGACATCAAACAATTATTAAAGGTGCTTCACCAATTGCGTGACCACGGCAACACGGTTGTTGTTATCGAGCATAATCTGGATGTGATCAAAACCGCCGACTGGATCATAGATATTGGACCGGAAGGCGGGGACGGCGGCGGAAGGATCATCGCCACTGGCACACCGGAACATGTGGCGGCAGAACCCCATTCACATACCGGGAGGTTTTTGAAAAAGGTGTTGGAGAAAGGGGGAAAGGCAAAATGAAGTGTAACCATCTAACGCTTCCATCGGCACAATCCATGCAAATCATAAAATCCATTTCAAGCCTGCGCGAAACTGTTCGGCATTGGCGAGTGTCAGGTGAAACAATCGCCTTCGTACCTACGATGGGCAATCTTCATGACGGTCATTTATGCCTAGTCAATAATGCCAAGAAATCCGCTGACCGGGTGGTGGTGAGCATTTTTGTCAACCCCACTCAGTTTAGTCCGGGGGAGGATTTCGGTGCCTATCCGCGCACGCCGGAAAACGATACAGCAAAGTTGGAAATGGCTGGGGTTGATGGTTTATTCATGCCATCCGTTGAAGCGGTTTATCCTGAAGGTTCCAGCACGTTTGTAGAAGTTCCAGGCATTTCTGACGTACTTTGTGGCAAATTTCGCCCCGGTCACTTTCGCGGGGTGGCAACCGTGGTGTGTAAGCTGTTCAACATGGTACAACCCGATGTAGCCTTGTTTGGTGAAAAAGATTGGCAACAACTGACAGTCATCCGTCGTATGACGGAGGACTTGAACATGCCGGTGCAAATCATCGGAGTACCGACAGTCAGGGAACCCAGTGGGCTGGCGATGAGTTCTAGAAATGCTTACATGAGCGCTGAAGAAACCCGGCAAGCGGCTATTATTTATCAAAGCTTGTTGTCAGCGGAATCCGCTTTGCAAGCCGGCAACCGTGATTACACTGCCATTGAGCAGACCCAAACTGAAAAATTAAGCGGGGAAGGTTTCCGTGTGGATTATTTTGCCATTAGGCGCGCCAATGATTTGAGCGAGCCAGCGTCAGATGAGCGTAATTTTGTCATTCTGGTTGCCGCCAAGTTAGGGCGGGCCAGGCTTATAGACAATATAAGGCTAAACTTATAACCCCATATCAAATAATTCGTTTACGGATTACCTTGCCTGTTTCGTTGCTAGGCTTTTGCACTTGCGGCATAATTCAATACTCTTTATGCCTGAAATCAAGGTTAATTCATGCAAACCACTTTACTGAAAGCCAAGCTACACAGGACGCGAGTCACTCATTCGGAACTTGAATACGAAGGTTCCTGCGCCATAGACGGCTACTTGTTGGATAAAGCGGGCATTCGGGAATACGAGCAAATCCACATTTACAACGTTAACAACGGCGCGCGCTTCACCACTTATGCCATTCGTGCGCAAGAAGGGTCAGGCACTGTATCAATCAATGGCGCGGCAGCCCGCCATGCGGCAGTGAATGACATTATCATTATTTGCGCCTACGCGATATTGAACCAAGCTGAGTTGGCGAATTTCCAACCTACGCTGATTTATGTGAACGGGCAAAATAAGATTATTCGCACAGGCCATGCCATCCCCGTACAGGCTGCTTGATGCGCGAACAGATTGAACGAGTCTATACCGAAACGGAAATTGCCCAAAGACTGAGCGAGGAATTGCCGCATTGGTATTATGAAAATGGCTGGATTCGCCGCAAATATCGAACCAGCGGTTGGAAGGCAACATTAATGGTGGTCAATACCATCGGGCATTTGGCTGAGTCCGCTTGGCATCATCCTGATTTGACCGTGTCTTATGCCTTTGTCATCGTCAAGCTAATCACCCATTCTGCCAAAGGTGTCACCGACAAGGATTTTCTACTGGCGAAAAAAATCGAATCGGTGATCCAGTGGGATGCAAAAGAAGAAACCGCCGGTGTGCTGGAAGGGACTCCAGACGATCAACGGTTTAAATACATTAAATACGATCGCTAATTGTATATGAGCCGTTCAAAAACAAGGATTTCCATAGAGGCAATAGGCATTTTCTTTCTATCGTTTGCTCTGTTGTTTTTGAGCATGACTCGAAAAATAGACGTGTATGACGAAGGCATTGTTCTTACCGCTGCCATGCGAATTAGTGCCGGAGATATCCTGCATAGGGACTTTTATATCAATTACGGTCCAGCAGAATTCTACATTTTGTCTTGGTTGTTCGATGCATTTGGTCAGAATATTATTGCTGAACGACTATTCGACCTGACGGTGCGTGCAGGAATATTGAGCGTCGTATATGCCACACTAACTGCTTACTGTAGAAAAATAGTGATACTATTTATAATTACAGTTTGTGGGTTTTGGCTTGGCTCTATTGGCAATCACGGCTATCCATTATATCCCGCGCTATTGTTAGCTATTATTGCATCAAGGATGATGGTTATAATTCTTAGTGAAGAGACGAATGTTTGGTATCCTCTTATCGCTGGGCTACTCACAGGATTAGCGGCGTTATTTAGATACGACACTGGTTTTTATATATTTATTGCGAACATTATTGCCGCTTTAACAATTAATTATATAACAAAATCTAAACGGGAAAGCATTAACTATTTTAATTATAAAAAACTGTCTGCATATATTCTAGCGAGTGGGGTTCCTGTTGCCATTACTCTAATTTGGTACTGGTCAAGCGGAACGCTCAACTCATTTATTCATGATATCATCTTGTTTCCCAGTCAATATTATATTCGCACAAGAGGCTTGCCTTTCCCAAGTTTAATTTCTTGGGCAGCGGGGGCAGTATATACTCCTGTCTTGGTGGTTGGTATAGTTTTATTAGTTTTTTTTAAAAAAGAAATTCGATTCGTTGGTGATTCAAAACAGACCAAAAGCCATGTTTTCATACACGGTAATAGCGCCATATTTCTGATAGTTTTTACAGTGCTAACGGTTATTTTTTATCTGAAAGGTGCTGTGCGAGTAAGTCCAGAACATATGCAACTAACGCTAATACCGGCATTGATGATTTTAGCGGTGCTGATAGAGTTGGCTATTACAGATATAAGATGGCTAAAAGCACCCATTGCAATGATAGCTACACTCGCATTTATATCAGCAATGCACTACGGATATAAAATACGCTATACCTATTCGTTGGTTATACAAGACTTTACAGGTTTTTATAATAAACTGATAACAGGTGTTGATATATCTACGATAAATTATACAGGGCAAAATGAATTGCCACTTGATTTAACATCAAGACCCCCGTTTTTTGTCGATCCAGACAGGGAGGCGGCGGTTCGTTTTATCATAAATCATACGAATCCAGAAGATCGGGTTTTTATTGGGGCGACCCGGCACGATAAAGTATATATTAATGATGTTTCGAGTTATTTCCAAGCACAACGGCTACCGGCAACCAAATGGTATCATTTTGACCCCGGTCTTCAGACGAGTGCTGATATACAGTCAGAAATGATTCACGAGTTTGAAGTTAACAAACTCCGCTATCTTTGGCTAGAATCAACATGGGATGATATCAATGAGCCAAATGAGAGTGCAAATAGCAGTGGAGTTACAATTCTAGATGACTATATCCGACAAAAATATAAGCCAGAAGTAACATTTGGGCAAATATCAATATGGCGACGCCAGTAATGCACCGCCAAATAAAATCGGATGGCGGGTGATGCGCTGAATGCCAAAGGCCGGGGCATTGCCCTTAGATGCTTCGACATTGCGGGAGAATAGCCCTATCACGACGAACAAAAATGCGAACAGCATAATCACCGCAGCAATGGGTTTAAACCAAGCCAACTGCCCCCAGGTTTCAATGTAATCGGCAGTTCGGTAAGCGTGAAACAGCCAGAACAAACCTAGCAAAGAGACGGCGCCAAATATGGCATGGTAGGTTTTCATTCCGAATTTATCGATTAAGCTTAGGCGTAGCCTTGTACCGGCAACGCCAAAATGAAGTCCGAGAAAAAAACTGGCAGCAAGGATAAGTTGGAACATGATGGGCCTTTGAAAGTGATAAAATGAAATGCAACACAGCAAACGCACGGAAGAAGTTGCGATATTTTCGTAATGTGCTTTAATTTAAACAGATATGCAGACGTGTCGAGATGTTTGGTTGAATCACAATCTGAACACCGATTAGTTGCTGCAAACACTCGTCACATCATCATACGATAATCTTTCAGGCTTGCCGAAGTTGCTTAAACCTTGTCAAACAATGCCCCAACAAACCAATGCCCAAGCAGAATCCAGGACACATCTGACAGCCTGCCATGACTGCGACCTTCTGTTTCATATCCCTCATCTGAAGAAGGGTGAACAGGCGCATTGTCCTCGTTGCGGGGCTTTGGTGATGGAACGTAAAGGCCACAGCCTTGATTATTCCTTGGCTTTGGCATTGACTAGCTTAATTCTGTTCGTCATGGCGAATGTCAATGTGCTGCTACGCATGAACGTCGGTGGTCGCACACAAGCGGAAAACATAATATCAGGGGTCAATGAACTTTATGTGCAAGGTTATTGGGAAATAGCAATTTTGGTTCTCATCGTCAGTATTGTGGCCCCTTTGCTGAAATTGTTGTGCATCTTTTACGTGTTAGTCCCTCTACGCTTGAATTTTCGCCTACCTTATGCCAAAGAAGTATTTGGCTTTTACGAAGTGCTTAATCCGTGGTCAATGACTGAAGTGTATATGCTCGGTATTTTGGTGGCCCTAGTCAAACTGGCCGATCTTGCCACGATTAACGTCGGTATCGCACTGTATTCTTTTGCCGCACTGATCCCTTTCATGGCCGCCACCGATGCCTCTTTGGACGACCATGACATTTGGGAGAGTCTGGAGCCGACCGATTGAAAACACCCTCTAACACAGCAGCACACAAAGGCTATTTATTATGCCACACCTGTCATTTGCTCAGCCAAGCAGGGATCGGCGTACATTCAAGCCATTGCTCACGTTGCGGCACACGTTTGCACAGCCGCAAACCCAATAGCTTGTCACGCACTTGGGCGCTGACCCTGACCGCCTATATCCTATACATTCCAGCCAATTTGCTGCCGATTATGACCGTCACCATGTCCGGCAAAGGCGAACCAGACACCATCTTCAGCGGGGTGAAAGAATTGGTGACAGGCGGCATGTGGCCTCTGGCTTTATTAATTTTTTTTGCCAGTATCACCGTGCCGGTCTTAAAATTGCTGACCCTGACTTATTTGCTACTGTCCGTCCACTTCAAGTCAAGCTGGAGGCCGAAAGAGCGAACCACACTGTATCGGATCACTGAGACGGTGGGCCGTTGGTCAATGATTGATATTTTTGTCATCGCCATCCTAGTCGCCTTGGTCAAATTGGGTTCCCTTGCCACGATAGAGGCGGGCGCTGGGGCTGTGGCTTTTGGAGGAGTGGTGGTCATCACCATGTTTGCGGCTATGAGCTTCGATCCACGTTTAATTTGGGACGCATTGGAAAACAATCATGAATGAAGAAACCCCCGAGCAAGAGAAAACCACTTACCCGGTTGATAAAGCGGCGGACTTGGAAGTCAAACAGGCCCGTGGCTTGTCTCTGGTCTGGCTAATCCCTTTGGTGGCGTTGCTGATTGGGGCTTGGCTTGCTTATAAAACGATAAGCGAGGAAGGTCCCACTATCACAATCACCTTTACCAATCCGGGTAGTTTGGAAGCAGGCAAGACCAAAATCAAATTCAAGGATGTGGAAGTCGGCATTGTTGAAACTGTCAAACTCAGTGATGATTTATCCAAGGTCATCGTGACGGCCCAACTGGAAAAAAGCGTGGAATCCCATTTGGGCGAAGGCACCAAGTTTTGGGTGGTGGAACCCCGCTTAGGACTCAGCGGTGTATCCGGCTTGGACACCTTGATCGCAGGACATTATATCGAGGTGGAATTCAACGATGGAAAACATACTCGAGAATTTGTAGGCTTGGAACATGCGCCTAGAGTGAGCGCCGACACCCCTGGCAAACGCTTCACTTTGCTGGCTGATAGGGCGGGTTCCCTGAGTGAGGGGACGAGAATCTATTTTCGTGATATTCAGGTTGGCAGCATTATCGATGTCAATTTGGCCGATGATCGTAGTAACGTGCTAGTGGACATATTCATTGATACCCCCTACGACCAACTGATCCATGAAAGCACTCGTTTCTGGCAAACCAGCGGTATAGACATTTCCATGGGCGCTCAAGGGGTCGATGTCAAGGTTGGTTCTTTATTGAGCCTTTTGGGTGGCGGCATCACCTTTGACACCCCAAATCTGAACGACACCAACAACCCAGCCAGCAAAACCGGTGCAAAATTTTGGCTACACAAGGATTTTGCCAGTATTGCCGAAGGTTACTATGTCCATAAGATCGCCTTGATGATGAATTTCGACGACTCCGTCCGTGGCTTGTCCGTGGGTGCCCCGGTCGAAATCAGAGGGATTCAAGTAGGCAAAGTGACCTATATAAAATTCAATTTCGATTTTGAATCCAAGAAGTTGTCGATACCGGTTTTTATCGAAATTGATCTTGATAGGATTTTGCCTCAAGCTGAAATCGCAAGAATGAAGAATGCTTTTAAAGAGTCCGTTACGGCAAGGCGTTATCCCGGTATTGAAGCACTCGTTGCGCAGGGTCTTAGGGCAAGACTCAAAACCGGCAACTTGCTGACTGGACAGCTTTTTGTCGATCTGGATTTTTATAAGGATGGCCCGACTATGCAACTGTCTTACAAAGGGGAGTACCCGGAACTTCCAACCTTACCATCGGTGGCTGAAGCATTCAAGAATGATGTTTCGGAAATCTTGGCGAAGCTGAAAAAGCTTCCCTTGGACAAGATTGGCAATGAACTGCTGGGAACAGTGCAAGGCTCCAATCGCCTGATGAATTCTGAGGATGTCAAAGAATCCATCCGTTCCATGAACACAGCACTCAAAGATGTACACCAACTTGCACAGACCACTGACAAAGAGTTGGTCAAATTGACTGCCGGCCTAGATAAGAGTTTGTCCACAGCGGTGAAAGTGTTGGAGCAAATCGATCCAGGTTCGCCAATGATAGTGGACATCAACAACGCGCTGGAAGAATTGGCAGCTTCCGCCCGTTCGATCCGCTCACTCACAGATTATCTGGAACGTCACCCGGATGCCTTGCTGTACGGCAAGGGAGGAGCCAAAAAATGAAAAAATCACTTGTGCTTATCGTGTTAGGTATCAGCTTATCCATGCTCGTCGGCTGCGCCAACAGCCCGCCGACGCGATTCTACGTGCTGTCCAATTTGCCGCATTCGGCACATCTGCCGACAAGCGCAGCACAAGATGTCGGGGTTGGTGTGGGTCCGGTGGATCTGCCAGATTATCTTGACAGGCCGCAGATTGTAACCCGCAACGGTCAGAATGAACTAAACATGGCAGAATTTGACCGGTGGGGGGAGACGCTAAAAGACAATGCAAAACAAGTGTTGGCCGAGAATTTGGCGGTTTTGCTACCGAGCAAGAAAGTGCATACTTACCCATGGAAACGCTCCGCCGGTCTGGATTATCAAGTCGTCGTAAAAATCACCCGATTTGACCATACCGAGGGTGGCGATACGGTTCTACACGCCCGTTGGAATATTTTAAGTGGGGACGGTAACACAGAGTTTTTGGCGCGGGAAACCCGTTACACGGAACATCCAGAAGTCAAGGGCTATGCTGATACGGTGGCCGCCATGAATCGGGTTTTGGCCCAATTCAGCAGGGATGTCGCAAACGCAATTGCCGACCACGCCAGCGGGCATCTTTCACAGCCTTGAGCAGCCAGCCGAAAACTGGCCGCCCAATAATTTGATGATTTAATTAACTGATGTTACGCAGCGGCCTAGTATTGGAGCGTCAAAGCCTGCTTTGACAGGCGAAGCAAGCTTCGCATTTGTAATCTCAAGTTAAAGCAAGCCATTCTGCTTCGCTCAGGGTAGGTTTTGACGCTTCCGTTTCGCTGGAAAATAAGCAACTGTTATTTCCATGCGTAACATAAGCTAACAAAATAAATCGTAGTCGTGGTTTGCCGATAGTGGCTATTTGCTTACGGCTATTCCGGGTGGGAAAGCCTTAAACATTTTGCTGACCCCTTCGGCTATTTCCTTTTCGTTTTGCTGAGGGTCGTCTGTAATATTGCCCTCGGCAGTGGCGTGCCACATGCCTTTCTTGGTTTTTGCATCCAAAATGTCTACCAGCAATGTACCTACTGTGAAATAAGATACAGTGGACGTGGACACGCCCGCGCCGGCCCATCCTCCTGCAAACCCGGGACCATACCATCCGCCTGGGCCCACATTATTGTACATGGTGTCGATCTGCTCCCGCTCTTGTGTGGTGACATGTGCGGCGATTGTTGCCTCCGCTTGATCTTCAGGAACTTTTCGCCAGCCTTTTGTAAATAGTTGCCCATCAATTTCTGCAACAATCCTTTGTGCCATCAAAGGATTCTTGGTTGTAGGCGTCTTGGACCAGTAATAGGTTTTATAACGAGAAAAATCGACACCAGCATCATAGTCAGTGTGTACATCAACTGCCGAGCAAGCGACGATGAAAGGCAATACCGCCATTGAAAGCATTCTAACGGCCCGCATAAATGACTCCTAAGGTTAAGTGGTTTGACGCCACGGCATTGACGTTGACTGTCAGTCCGTTTAGACGGCATTATGACGCAAAATGCGGCCTAAATGCCAGTGTGATTAGTGTTAAATTGACCGAAACTCCCCCTGCTTATAGTATTATTAAGCGATGTTTGGTTAATTTTGGATTTTCGACCCTGTAATTTATTGAATTGGGCTGTAGAATGGAATCCATGAACACACCCAACACTAAACCATTTGCCGGCCTTACGCCTGACTGCGTCATGAACGCCCTGGAAACCCTTGGGTTTTGTTGCGACGGTCGATTGTTGGCTCTTAACAGTTACGAGAACCGAGTTTATCAGGTTGGCATTGAAGACAGCCCACCCTTGGTGGCGAAATTTTATCGCCCCGGACGCTGGACCGATGCAGCCATTATGGAGGAGCATGGTTTGCTGAACGAATTGGCTTCCCATGAATTGCCGGTCGTACCCCCTCTTCCCATCAGAGACGGTCAAACACTTTATAAATTTGAATCTTTTCGCTTTTCGGTATATCCCAAGCAAGCTGGACGTGCCCCGGAGTTAAACGGACGCGAAACCTTTGAGCGCATGGGCCGCTTGATCGGTCGCATTCACGCAGTCGGTGCCTTGCGGTGCTTCGGCGAAAGACCCTCACTCAATATATCCACTTTTGGCGAGGAGCCGCTTGATTACTTATTGGCAAACGGCTTTGTCCCGCCCGATTTACTCGAAGCCTACCGCAGTGTGGCTATTCACGCATTGGACAGGGTAAGACTCTGCTTTGAACGTTCAGGTAGCCCCCGGATGTTGCGATTACATGGCGATTGTTATCCCGGCAATATCCTGTGGACAAACGACGGGCCTCATTTTGTCGATTTTGATGATAGTCGTACTGGCCCGGCCATACAAGATTTATGGATGCTGCTTGCGGGAGAGCGTGATGAGAAGGAGCGGCAATTGTCCGGCCTGTTGTCAGGCTACGAGTGTTTTTATGAATTCGACCGCCGCGAATTGCATCTTATCGAAGCATTAAGGACTCTTCGCCTGATCCATTACTCCGCTTGGCTAGCGAGGCGCTGGGACGACCCAGCCTTCCCCGCTGCATTCCCTTGGTTCAACAATGCCCGGTATTGGCAGGATCGTATTCTAGAATTGCGCGAACAAATCGCTCTGATGGATGAGCCTCCGTTGAATGCCATTCCTTAGAACTATTTCGCAGTAAATTTGTCAATTATTTGGGGTAGGCAGTCCTACGTTTGTAAGGGTTTGATTTTGACACCCAGTTTTTTTCTAAATTAAAATTGGCTGTGCGAAATCGCCGTCAAATAATCGCATATAACTATAAATTTCGGGGGTAACAATGAAGATAGTCTACGGTTTTTTTTCATTTATCTTAGTGATGGGCTTGTCAGGTTGCGGCAAAGAAGCCGAAATAGTTGACCTCAAATCGACTATTGGAATGAGTAAGGACGAAGTGGAATCGAGATTTGGCAAACCGCAAACCTCAATCTTGGAAGCCACCGACGATCATCCCGGTGGTTATTGGGTTTATAAAGTCAAATCAGGACAGTCTTGTAAACTGCGTTTTGATATTCCTCCACGGGTCATTGGCGCTGATTGCTAACCGACCTATCCTAATCCCATCACATTCCGTTCGC
>CAIWDB010000467.1 GCA_903911305.1 uncultured Methylococcaceae bacterium
AAAATCTATTATTTCTATGTGATAACAATTGAAATAAAATCGAAAATAATAATGTAGGTGAAGCATAAAATACACCAATTAATCTATTTATATAATGCTAGTGCCATGTTGGTAGATAGATAGATAGAATTAGCTATGGTATTGAATTTTATATTTTTTATTTATTACTCAGCAAGCAAACTAAATCAAGCATATAATATAAAGATTAAGTTTGAAAAAAACAAGATTGTAGAATGAACATGTTCATCCATTTAAACTGGCTTGTCGTTATTAAGCGACAAATATGAATGAATGATTAAGTGATAAATCAATAAGTAACAAGCAACAAAACGAGATTGGAAAAAACTGTCGCCATTGGATGACAGCAGAGGTTTGAAGTTCCCATGCAATAACGTCTAAAAAACCTTGATTCCACAAGTATATCGCAAACAAATTTTAAATCATCACTGATGGGTATCTCGACAAACCTCGCACTTCGACAAGCTCAGTGCGAACGGTTTCAGTAAAATCAGACTCTTCCGTTCGTGCTGAGCCTGTCGAAGCATGAACATAAGCAGTTTATCGAGGTTCCCTAATGTTACGCCGCGATCTAATATTGGAGCGTCATAGCTTGTCCTGAGCGAGTCAAGCCATTTATGCGAACAGATATAGAGGTTTCCAAAACTTAACAAGACCAAAAAGTCAATCCTAGCCTGATTTTTACACCTTGGTGCAGGGTGACAACTGCGCAGGTACGGGAATCAATCACAGTCGCCTCAATATCCCAATAAGTGTCATTAGTGGAAAGTAAATTAGAAATCGTGGCGCTAGTCCCGCCAATCGGAATCATGCCTAAACACTTGGGAACAGTGACGTAAGCCCAGTAATCAGTTGTTCCATCATTATTATTGTCAATCAATATCTGGTTACCATAAATAGTGTAGTTCAAGCCACATTGATTGATAGTATAAGTACTCCCAGACGGTGAATTGGTAAAATTGGCCGAATTACTTAATACTTGATTAATAGCTTGTTCAGCAGCAGCAGTGGCTTCTACCTGCATTTGCATATTGCCCGCAATAATTAAATTGGAGTTGCTCGAACGAATAGCCGATGTGACCAATAACGTAACGACTAGAAGCATAATTAAGCTAATAATCAATGCGCCACCTGATTGAATATGAAATATCTTCATTGACTCCTCCGTTTGACAGGGTTGACGAGAATGACCGATTCATTATAAACATGGCGTTTGTAACCATCAGTAAATGGTCCAACTTTTCCATTCAAACCTAAGTAATAAACATTAGTACAATAAGCTGGAGGACTTGTACTGGGGCATGATGATGTTTTTTCAACATTTCGTGAAAGTATACTGACTTTAACTATGACTAAGTTAGTCCAGTCAGTGGCAGTAGGTGCTGTCAGAAATGTACTATCAGGCGAGCCATCAAAATCCCGATCAAATCCATAATCTAATTGGATATTTTCAATTCCTTCAACCAATGGAACCAACTTAAACTGTCTAGTACCATTGACTGAAGTGAGTTCAAGGCGCTTTAAAGTAGGTATTGGATTGCCATTGTCATCAGTGGATTGGCAGGACGGATTAATGCCGGAAGGATCGGAAGCCGAACCAGTAGCGACACTGCACGGGCTAATGAAATAAATATGCACATGGAATTTAT
>CAIWDB010000468.1 GCA_903911305.1 uncultured Methylococcaceae bacterium
ACGAGCACCAAGTACCTCGATCCGTTCAGCAACATCCTTACGACCGGGACCAATCAGAATCTTGTGCCTTCCGCGCTTAGTTCGGCGGGTGGGGTGCAGAACCAGCTTTCCTCGATGTTTAACCCGTTCCCGGCCTACGCGAACGATATTTACAACACCAACTACAACGCGCAGGCGGCGGCAAACAACACCAACGCCAACAATCAGGCGGCGGCTGGAAATGCCCTTGTTAAAACTGGCCTTAGCCTGTTTGGAGCCTAATTAAAACTTACGACTATGCCATACGAACCCGGCAATCAGAATAACGCGGCCCAGTACATCGCCCAGACCGGGAATGATGTTGCCGCTGGCATCCGTCAATTCCAGCAGAACGATTTGATGCGTTCGACGGACATCAGCAAGTTTTACTCAACGGCTCAAACCGATCCCGCTTTGGTGCAGTTTTTGTCGGACCCGACAAAGGCACCTCCAGGCGTTTCCAAGATTTACCAGAAGCTGCAATCCAGCGGGCATCTTAGCGTTGCCGAGGCGGCGCAGTTGGGATCGTTTACCGACCTCTACACCAAGAACAAGGTGCAACAGCAGACACAGGCTGATACCGCCGCCAAGATGGCGATGGAGCAGCAGAGGGTTGCCTTGCAGGGTCGTTCCGTGGCGGTGGATGAGGCCAGACAAGCCTTTGAATCGGCTAAACCCCCCAAGACGGTAATGACGTTTAAGAATGAGGCGGAGCTTGAGGCTAAATACCCCAAAAATGCCTACGATTATTCAATGGTAACAAACCCCGATGGCACCGTTACGGTTCCTACCGTAAGTCCACGGGCACCCGTTCAAGCACAGCCTGAAATTCCAAATCCAATGATGGAAAAGATTTATATGGATCTTTCTCAGGAACGTCAGAATTTGGCCGTTCCCGCCAGAAACGCCATTAATCAATATGGCGAAATTGAAGGGCTTTTGTCCGGTAAGGAGGGCAATGTAATTTCTGGCGCTTGGGCCAATGCAGAACTTTTCTCTAAACGCCTTGGAAACGTTTTGGGTCAAGACAATGTGGACGTAGCAAACACCCAAGTCCTGCGGTCACTTTTTGCGGTTCCCGTTGCCAATATGTTAAAAAACTTTGGCTCGGGATCTGGCATTTCCGATTCAGACAGACTTTTTGCTCAACAGGCTGTTGGTGGAGATATTACAATGGATAAGCCCGCCATTGAAAGGCTTGTTAAAATTGGAAAAGCGGCGGCAACCCTAACGCTTGATAATTACAACGAGCGCCTTGATAACGCATTTCCATTGGGCGATAACCCCCAAGACAAACGCGCCCGCGGATCTCTTTCCATTTCCAAGAACAAAAGTCCCGTGATTCCTGTGGTTCCGCCGCCTTCCCAGGCTAAGGTTTCTGGCGGGGAAAATAATGTACCGGATGGAGTTACCCCCGCCCAATGGTCTGTTTTGACGCCCGAGCAAAAAGCACTTTGGGCAAAATAAACAAATGGCTACCCTAACAAAAGAACAGCAGCAGGCATTAGCCATAGCGGACGCCAATTTGCGCCTAAAGGCATCTGCTGCACCAGCCCCCCAGCAGGCGTCCGTTGCGGCACCCTCGGGGATGCAGCAGTTTGCCAATAGCGGACCCGGCAACACCGACCCAAACAACATGGCGAGCATGGCGGCTAGGGCGTTTATGCCCCCGCAGGGGATGCAGCTTAACCAGGGTCAAACTCAAGATGTGATCAACGAGGGGCAACAGCTTGCCGGTACGGGCTTGGATATGGGCATGGCAGTTGGTGGAGCCGTTGGCGGTCAAGCCATTGGTTCCCTTGGTGGCCCCCTTGGAATGGCTGCGGGCGGATTTGTTGGTGGTGGCGCTGGTGATTTGCTTGGCCAATGGCGCAGAATGTACGCAACGGGCGATGATTCCCCGTCACATCAAAAAGACTTTAACTGGGGAGAGTTTTGGGCAAGTGCCGTTGCCTCATCCATTCCCGGCGTTGGTCCCGGCGAAAACGCTGCCATTCAAATGGCAAAACAATCGGCGCTTGGTGCCGGTGGTGGCGTTGCGGCAACGGGCATTAGCAACCTGATGAACAAGGGTAATTTCGGAGAGCTTAAAGATTATGCCATTCCGGCAACTTTGGGTGCCGCCTCCGGTCCAGCTTCTTTCCTGCTGCGCGGATCAATGCTAGTTCCTCCAAGCCCGATTGACATTGTTAGAGAGGGGCAACGCGAGGCGTTTGCCGCCGTTCGTCCGTATGATGTTAAGGTCGCACCCGCATCCATTGGCGAACGCGGGGCATTTACGGACGTATCTAAAATTCCCAATCGGATGGCAGTTCTTGATGAGGAAAATCAAGTGGGCTTCAACAGAATGGCCAATGAGGACTTAACCCTTTTGAACGATAAGGGAAACATTGTGGCCGGAAAGGGGGATTCGCCCCAGAGGTTTAAGCCTTCGGTGAACGGTGTCCCCGATAAACAAGGCAACAGGCAAACGGTTACTGGGGATCTTCACAATTTCCGTGAATCCGATGCCATTGTAGCCCCCTACGAAAAGATTCAGGAAATCTCAACGCAAGCAACAAAGGATTTAAGGGTGGCCGAGGAGGCTCTTGATCGTTCTTCCCCGTTTGCCGAAGCCGTTTCCAGAGATGTAAATAAAAAGGAATTGTCCCCGCTTATTATCAAAGCCTCTGCAAACATTGAGGAATTGAAGCTGGCCAGAAACGCCATGAAGAAGGCGTACGATGCTGTTTGGAAAGACACAAAGGGAGACCCCCAGTTGCAGGCTACTGCCGAATCGGCAAAGGCGGCTGTTGACGTTCTTGAAAATAACATTGAGCAGGCGGCAATCTTAATTGGTGATCCCAAATTGCTGCCAGCCTTGCGGGAAAGCAGGCGCTTAATTGCCAAGAGTTATGCTTACGAAATGGCAACCGATAGCACCGGGTTGGTTAATCCCAAGAAGTTGGCCGCTCTTAGAAATGCTGGGTTTATGCTTGATGGCAACGCTGAGAAATTAGCCAATTTCGCAGAAGCCTTTAAGGTGCATGGCAATCCACTTACGTTTAGTAATACCGCACAGGATGGCGCAAACATCTTTGCTGAATTGGCCAAGCCAAGAACCCCAACTCAAGCGGCAATGGGTTTCCTTCCAAACATGATCCGTGGGCGGGCAATGAGCGACCAATTCCAGAACCGTTTGGCTTCCGGCAATCGTTTTATGACGGGTCCAGAGGGGCCACCGGCTGCGTTTGCCCGGTTTTCAATGCCAGCGGTTCAGAACGTGGTTCCAGGTTGGTCGCCTAGTTACGACGCCAATTTCGGCAAACCCGGCGGTCAATAAGTATAATTATCTTCGCCAATGGCTTTAACAGACATCCTTTTCAATGCGGTTAGTGGCGGCGTCTTAGGCTCGGCCCTGCACGTTGTTACCGACTACTTCGACACGAAGAACAAGGTGAGTCTGATGAACGCGCAGGTGGCTGCGGCGGAAAAGACCGAGGCGTGGAAGGCGTTTGCGGCGAGCCAGGGCGGGAACGAGTCGCTGACGATCCCGGCGAACGTCCCGGCATGGGTGGCCTCGTTCTATGTCTGCGTGGATGGCATCAAGCAACTGACCCGGCCCCTGCTGACATGGGCGAGCATCGCCGTCATTGTAACGGTTTACTTAAAATCGGACACTGCATCACAAGACCAGATGGGTGCCGAAATCGTGTTTTCGTCCTTTACCGCCATTTATTGGTGGTTTGGGGCACGTTACTCCAAGAACAAATAACCCCCATGCCCCCCGCCGCCGCCATGTCTCACGACGACGATCTTAACACCCGTGTTGCACGAGTTGAAACCCATGTTGGACTAACCGAGCGGGAGGGACTAAGGGGCGACATGAGCGAAGTGAAGCGAGCCGTGCAGGGTTTGTGGAAGCACATTTATATTGCAATGGGCGGGGCGGCGTTAGGACTCTGGGCCATAGAACACCTGTTCTTGCAAAAGTAGTCAGTTGATCATCACCCTCATCATCACATGAAACACCGGCGATTTGTCGTGGTTAGTGATAACCACGGAGACATGGTGGACGCAAAGGCTAGTGCTGCGCTGTCTGCCTTTTTGAGCGATTTCAAACCCACGGTCAGAGTGCACGCCGGGGACTGCTGGGACTTCCGCAACCTTCGCAGGGGGGCCAGTGACGACGAGAAAGCGTCCAGCTTGGAGGATGATTGGAGCGAGGGATCGGAGTTCTTCCGCAACTTTTTCAAGGGCGGTACGGAGAACCATTTCCTGCTGGGTAACCATGACGACCGGCTCTGGCAGTATCGTCGGAGTGCCACCGGGTTGCTGCGCGACTATGCCAGTGACGGCATTAAGCGGGTGGAAGCCCTTTGTCGGGCGTCTAAGGCTGCCATGCTGCCCTACGATTCGGCATTGGGCATCTTGCCGCTGGGGAAGCTGTCGGTGTTGCACGGCTATCATGCCGGGGCGTCAGCTTGTCGGCAACACGCCAATGTTTACGGCAACTGTTTGTTTGGGCACGTTCACACGGCTGAATCGGCCCCGGTTGC
>CAIWDB010000469.1 GCA_903911305.1 uncultured Methylococcaceae bacterium
GAGGAAAAGGATTATCGTGGCGAACGCTTTAGCGACTGGCCGCGTGACCTGAAGGGCAACAATGATCTGTTGTCGTTAACCCAGCCTCATATCATCCAAGCCATTGAACGGGCTTATCTGGAAGCCGGTTCGGACATTCTGGAAACCAATACGTTTAATGCCACCCGCATCGCAATGGCCGATTACGGCATGGAAGCATTAGCCTATGAAATCAATGTGGCCTCTGCAAAACTGGCCCGCCAAGTGGCCGACGAATTTGAGGCGAAAAACCCCGACAAGCCACGATTCGTCGCCGGAGTCATCGGCCCGACCAACCGCACCGCGTCCATGTCGCCGGATGTCAACGATCCGGGTTTTCGCAACATCAGCTTTGCCGAACTGGTGGATGCCTATTATGAAGCCGCGCGTGGCTTGGTGGATGGGGGAGCGGATATCCTGATGATCGAAACCATCTTCGACACGCTGAATGCCAAGGCGGCGGTGTTTGCGGTGGAGAAATATTTCGAGGATCACGGGTTTAAACTGCCGGTGATGATTTCCGGCACCATCACCGATGCTTCAGGCCGCACCCTGTCCGGGCAAGTCACCGAAGCTTTTTGGAACTCGCTGCGGCATGTCGAACCGATTTCCTTTGGCTTCAACTGCGCACTTGGCCCGGACAAACTGCGCCAATATGTCGAAGAACTTTCCCGGATTGCCAATTGTTATGTGTCGGCCCATCCCAACGCCGGCTTGCCCAACGAATTTGGCGAATACGACCTGACCCCGGAAGCCATGGCAAAGGAAGTCGCCGATTGGGCAGAAAATGGATTTCTGAACATCATCGGTGGTTGCTGCGGCTCCTCGCCTCAGCATATCAAGGCCATCCATGATGCCGTCGAGCATTATCCTCCACGCCAAATACCGGACATACAACCGCAATGCCGCTTGGCCGGCTTGGAGCCGATGAACATCGGGCCAGACTCGCTGTTCGTCAATATCGGAGAGCGTACCAACGTAACAGGTTCCGCCTTGTTCCGCCGATTGATCCGTGAAGAGCAATACGAACAAGCCTTGGACGTGGCCCGCCAGCAAGTGGAAAATGGAGCGCAAGTCATCGACATCAACATGGATGAAGGCATGTTGGACTCAAAAGCGGCTATGGTGCGATTTCTTAACCTGATTGCCGCCGAACCCGACATCGCCCGTGTTCCGGTCATGCTGGACTCCTCAAAGTGGGACATCCTTGAAGCCGGTTTGGAGTGCATCCAAGGCAAAGGTATCGTCAATTCCATTTCGATGAAGGAAGGCGAAGAAGCCTTCTTGCATCATGCCAAACTGGCCCGCCGTTACGGCGCAGCAGTGATCGTGATGGCCTTCGACGAGCAAGGCCAAGCCGACACCGAAGCCCGTAAAGTCGAAATCTGCACCCGCGCCTATCATTTGCTAACCGGCATTGGCTTCCCGGCAGAAGACATCATCTTCGACCCCAACATCTTCGCGGTCGCCACCGGCATTGAGGAACATAATAACTACGGTGTGGATTTTATCGAAGCCACCCGGCGGATCACCGCCACCCTACCCCACGCGCTGATTTCGGGCGGCGTGTCGAATGTATCGTTTTCGTTCCGAGGCAATGACCCGGTGCGCGAAGCGATTCATGCCGTCTTCCTCTACCATGCGATCAAAGCCGGTATGTCCATGGGCATTGTCAACGCAGGACAATTGGCGATTTATGATGAAATCCCGCCCGAACTGCGCGAAGCGGTCGAAGATGTCATCCTCAACCGGCGACCAGATGGCACGGAACGCTTATTGGCAATTGCGAATAATTACCGGGCTGGCGGTGGACAGGCCGAAAAGAAAGAAGACTTGGCTTGGCGGGAGTGGCCGGTCGGCAAAAGGCTGGAACATGCGCTGGTCAAAGGCATCGACGAATTCATCGAAGCCGACACCGAAGCCGCCCGCCAAACGGTCGAGCGACCCCTGCATGTGATTGAAGGCCCCTTGATGGACGGCATGAATGTCGTGGGCGACCTCTTTGGCGCGGGCAAGATGTTCCTGCCACAAGTGGTCAAATCCGCCCGCGTGATGAAAAAGGCCGTGGCGTATTTAATGCCCTACATGGAGGAAGAAAAAGCCTTGATTGGCGAAGTCCAATCCAATGGCAAAATCATCCTCGCCACGGTGAAAGGCGATGTGCATGACATCGGCAAAAACATCGTCGGCGTGGTGCTGCAATGCAATGGCTTTGATGTCGTCGATATGGGTGTCATGGTTCCTGCCGACAAAATCTTGCAAGCCGCCCGCGACGAAAATGCCGATATGATCGGTTTGAGCGGCCTGATTACGCCTTCGCTGGATGAAATGGTCCATGTCGCCAAGGAAATGGAGCGACTCGGCTTCACCATGCCCTTGTTGATCGGAGGCGCGACGACTTCCCGCGCCCATACTGCCGTCAAAATCGAGCCTAATTACTCCGGCGCAGTGGTGTATGTCACCGATGCGTCACGTGCCGTCGGCGTGGCCGGAAGCTTGTTAAGCGAAGAACTGCGAGTAGAATACGCTGCGAAAATCAAGCAGGAATACGGGGAAGTTCGACTTCGCCACACCGGGCGCAAGCAACAAACGCCCATGCACAGTTTGGAAACCGCCCGCGCCAATGGATTCCATGGCGATTGGAAAGATTACACACCGCCCAAACCAGCTTTCCTTGGCATCAAAGTGTTTGACGGCTACCCACTGGCTGAACTAGCCGAATGTATTGATTGGACACCTTTTTTCCATACTTGGGAGTTGTCCGGCAGTTACCCGAAAATCTTACAAGATGAGAAAGTCGGCGAACATGCGCGTAATTTGTTTGAAGATGCGAAGAAAATGCTCAAGCAGATCGTCGCCGAAAACTGGCTAAAACCTCGCGCCGTGATTTCCTTCTTCCCCGCCAACCGAGTGGGGGATGATTTGGCACTCTATACCGACGAAAACCGCAACGAAGTATTGACGACGTTGCACAATCTTCGCCAGCAACACATCAAACCGCCCGGTCAACCGAATTACTGCCTATCGGATTTTGTCGGACCCGCTGGCGTGGCCGATTATGTTGGCGGCTTTGCTGTGACGGCTGGTCAAGGCATCGAAGAACATTTGGCGCGGTTTGCCAAAGATCATGACGACTATAGCAGCATCATGCTGAAAGCCCTCGCCGACCGCCTCGCCGAAGCTTTCGCCGAAGTCCTGCATAAGCGGGTGCGCAAAGAATTCTGGGGGTATGTGCCGGAAGAAAAACTATCCAATGAGCAGCTCATCCATGAGAAATACCGAGGCATCCGCCCTGCCCCTGGTTATCCAGCTTGCCCGGATCATACTGAAAAAGCAACGTTATTCTCCTTATTGAATCCGTTGGATAATGCAGGAATTTCTTTGACCGAAAGTTTCGCCATGTACCCGGCATCCTCGGTCAGCGGCTGGTATTTCTCCCATCCGGCCTCTAAGTATTTTAATGTGGGAAAACTCAACCGCGACCAAGTGGATGATTATGCAAAACGCAAAGGCATGAGCGTCAAGGAGGCGGAAAAATGGTTGAGTCCGGTGTTGGCGTATGAGGCGGAGTAACATAATCAATAAAACTTTTAGATCGGCTATCACCCAAGCTTGAACTTTCATCGTTATAAACCAATCCAGCAAAGCCAGATAACCCGTCATTTCGGCACGGATGCCGAAATCCAGGCCATGGACGGTAACTTGACGCGTTTTACAAATGCTTCATTAGGCAATCAAGTACGCCATAGTTTGCCATCCTTGGACGCTGGATTTCGGCATCCCTGCCGAAATGACGAGCCTCCAGCATTTGTGTATAACACCGAGGGCTTGAATTGGCTAACAGCAAAACTTTGCGCTCTTCCCGACCCTCGCCCGCAAACTGTTGGTGTTTTAAAGTTTCGTAGTGGGCGCGGGCGGGTGAGCTTTTTCGTTAGGGGCTTTCACAGAGAATTAAACGATGAACAACAAAGAAACCATTGGTTTGGCGGGAGAATATGCCGTTGCATTCGAACTGTGCAGACGAGGGTTTTATGCCCAGTTAACGCTAGGAAACCACAAAAAGACTGATATTCTTGTAGAAACGCCTGAGCATTTATTTAGGGTATCTGTCAAGGCGAAAACTGGCGATCAATGGCCAAAAGTTTCTGGAATCTGGGCTGAAGGTGATCTTTTGATTTTTGTTGACTTTAAAGACAAGGGTTTGAACGAATTACCTGATTTTTACGTTTTGAATGTTGCTAATTGGAAAAAAGTTGTGAAAAAGATTGTAAAAGGCAAAACCGACGGCGCAATGATAAACGAGGAAAATACGGTGTACTGGGCTCCTTCGGATGCTAGTAAAGGTTGGGTCGGATGCTACATTAAAGTTTCTCAAATCAAGGAATATAAAGACTGTTGGCCGGAGCATGTAGGTTCATAGGTTAGACTGAGCTTGAGTGAAAAATAGGTCAGGTCTTGTCTTTTGCCTTTGAATGCTCTGTCAGATGCATTAGCGGCATTCCCCATATTGCGCCGAATGGGAAAAAAAACGCAAAACCGAAGAATTGAGGACATCATATATCTCTATCCGCTGGCATAACCTCGGTATTAAAAAGCAAAAGGCAAGACCTGACCCTATTCTTTTCTATTCTTTTCCTTTTTGTTTGATTTGGAATAGCAAAACTGAACGTTTAAAAATGAGTGACTTTGCCGAGGAGTTTTTTCGGCGGTTGGCACAACGACTAGGACATGCCATGCTATTACGCAAGGGTGAATTACATCGCTTAGTGGCTTATGCAGAGCCTACATCTATTCCTGCCGAAGTTTCGGAGAAACTGAATTTGTTATTAGATACAGCGTTTTCAATACCAAATAGTTACTTAATAATGAATATATGCAACATGTAGGAGCGGGCCACGCCCGCGATAAATAGCCTATTTTTGAAGACTTGGCCCAAACAATCGCGGGCATGGCCCGCTCCTACGGATCA
>CAIWDB010000470.1 GCA_903911305.1 uncultured Methylococcaceae bacterium
ATCATGCGGCGGCAGCATCTGTGCAATGATCTTGGCTTTGAATTCTTTTGGATAGGTTGTCATCGTTTTCCTCTTGATCGCCCCCACTATAGGCTAAAAATTCTCCTTGCGGGAGGCGACATCTATCCTGACACAGGGGGGTTTCGTCCTTCATCGGAACCACTAGCACGTTTTCGATGGGGATAACCTTGAACTGGCTACCGTCGCCGTTGTCTTGATAAACACGCCTTTCCCAATAAGTCAGCAAGCGCAAGCCATACGCGCCTACCCCCTTGCGGATTAGATAGGCATGTAAACCATCGGCAGGAAGGGCAGAGTTCCACAGCTTCACAGCCCACGCTGCTCGTTTCAGGTGTCGGGCTTGGGTCTCGGCTTCGCGCTCGGCCTTATGCTGCTCGATCTTCCGCCACCGCGCTTCCCGCTCGGCAGGGCTTAGCGGTTGCTGGCTTTCTGGATACCATGTGCCATGAAAACCGCGTTTTAGATCGTTGAAGTAAATATTGGCCGGTTCGTCCAAGTGAACGGTATAACGAATTGGCTTATGTCCCCGCTTATCCTCAGCCGTCCCAAGGTATCGGGTCTTGCCGTCCGCGATAATCTCGCCGACAAGGGCAAGGCCATATTCACTGAGGAAATACGCCTTAAAGTCTTCCAAATGTGCGGAAATGTCGGCATAATGGATTCGTCCGTTATCAAATGTCTTAACCCCGGTTCGCTCCCCTAAAGCTTTCCGGGGTTTTTCATGTTCAATGGGTTTCGTGTTCATCACAACCCCCTTCCAGTAAACTCCTCATACTCCCCTCAATGCTCATTGAGCTTTCGTAGATTTCCAACAAGGCATAGCTACAGAGATTTAACGCTCCCTTCAGGCTGCTGTAATCTTCCGGCTGAAATTGGGCAATCAGGTAAATCGTATCAACAAGGCAAGTTAACCTTTTAGTCACCCCCCGTTGATTCACGATCAAACTTGCAAGGGTTTCGGTTGGGTTTGGAAGTGTTTTACCTTCTGCTTGTTGGGCAGATTTTGGGCGGATTTCGCCCGTGACTTGGTTAGGGGTAATCATTGGATGGCTCCTATGTGCTGAATGGAGCCGCCACAGTCACTTGTCACGGTGATAGGGTGGCGACTTAAACGGGGGTGACAAACCGGGACATAGGAACCGGCCAAGGACGAACCTTGCCCCGCCTAAGCCGCCATAGATGGTTTTTGGGCGTAAAAAAACGCCCAACATGGCGCAAGTGCGCCTATATCATTCGAGTTGTCACACTCGGCCCTCGATGTGTCGAAGGCAGGGGCATTGTGCGGCTTTGGGTGTTGAAGCGTCAAGCCTTGGCTTAAATCGGTCATCAAACTGCTTTGACTGGCAAGCTTACGCCGCCGTTTGCCCCGTTGCTGCTTGCGCTTCGGGGTGGGCCAATCGAAAGGGTAGGCTTTTTCTTTTGCTTGTTCAGCGTCCATACCTTTTCTCCGAAACAAAGTGAAGAAAATTTGGCAATCGTGTCGCCGGGTATCCGTGAGGTAATGTATACCCTTCAAAATATTGCCGTTTCCCTTCTTTTACCATTGCAATTGCAACGACAGGGAAATATTTTGCCATCTGGTTCGGGGCATTGGTCACAGCATAAACACCCGGTGGTGCAGTCACCGCCCAAAGTGTTTCAATATCTGGCAGATTGTCTAATTCGACCTTTTCAAACAATTCAAATTGATCGAATTCTTTGGCATTTTCAAAAGTATCCACTGCCCTTGATTTATCGGCAAGGTGGTTTTCCATAAATTCAATTGCCATGGATTGATTATCCTTGTTCATGGGCAAATTCCCCTTTCTCGATTCGTTCCAGCAACTTTCTTATGTCGGCCCATTTCCATAAGGAAGACCGCCCGATATACACAGGTGCGGGAAATTTACCGGATTTTATGCCATCGTACCAAGTGGACTTGGATACCGGCACAAGGGGAGGAATTGGGTTAGGTTTGGCTTTTGGATTACCTAGGATTTGAGCCAGACGGCAGTAGCCTTCGGTGGGCAATTGATTGATTGTTGCGTTCATATATAAACTCCACAGTAAACAAGAAAACGCCCACGGTCAAAGCCGTAAGCTTGTGGAGTATTATCCAGAATATTTTTTTAATAAAAAATTGGTAAAATAGGGTAAAATTGGTATTTTTAAAATTACCTATATTGACCTTATTTATTTTTCGGTGGCTTTCCTACCTCATCCGTAAAGCCGCCGCAAAGATTTTGTAATCTAAAAAACGTTTTGATAGTCTCTTTCGACTTTGCTTTAAAGTGTTTACTTGTTTTACCAAGTTCCCCCCAAATCTCGGCCTTAGTCATTCCTATGCGCCAAGGTTCATAAGATCCAGACTCGCCTTTTTTGATGTCCAGCCATTGAGCTAACTCCCTCTCACGGATGGCTTGTTTCTTCTCATTTAAAGTTTCGCTTCGTTTGGCTTTAAATGTCATTTCAACAACATTTTGCCGTGCATCTTTCCACCCGCCTTCCTCTTGCCGGTTCTCTGCTTCTTTCACTCCCATGGTTAGTGAGGTTACTGGGCTTGTGTTTGCTTTGATTACCTCTTGTGTATCAGCTATTCCAATAATTCCTTGCTTTGTGGTCGGATGTCCTACTACACTTACCTCATTAATATATAACTCAGATAAATATTGCTTCTCTAATTGAATAATTTTCTTCAACGAAAACACATCAATATTTACAATATTACGTTTTCTTTTATTTGGTGATTCGCAGGGCTCTTCAGACCATTCATCCCCATGAATATGAGTCTTGCAATACCATTGATTATCTACACAGTAAAATTGTTTTTTTGCTAGATGCCTAAATCCACAATCAAATCCATAATGCCTCTTATCCATCTGATACATCTTACCTTCACTCATGAAATAAGTTTCGCCTTTTACTTTCATGAAATCTATTATTTTTGGAATCCCTGTGTAGTACACAGTTTCGCCAGTTTTATTATAAATAAGTTGAATATACAGCGTTTTCAATACCAAATAGTTACTTAATAATGAATATATGCAACATGTAGGAGCGGGCCACGCCCGCGATAAATAGCCTATTTTTGAAGACTTGGCCCAAACAATCGCGGGCATGGCCCGCTCCTACGGATCA
>CAIWDB010000471.1 GCA_903911305.1 uncultured Methylococcaceae bacterium
GTTTCCCGCTATCAAGGCCAGATTCGATTGGCACGATGAAGGCATCCCATGAACTTTCCCCTTGCGGAAACTCACTAGGCTCAAAAAAACCGGTGTTAAAACCGCTGCCCCAAGGTTCGTAATATTCCGCTTTTGGTCGTCTAGCAGCGAGTGGCGGGTTTTGTGCCAAGGCTTCTGGGCGGTTGAAAATATCGGGATTACCCCATGACCACATTTTGGTGTAATGGGGAGTTTTGTCGTTTGATATAGAAACATAAGCCGTACCCCTGCCGTCCCCATAACTCACCGCATGATAATAACCATCCCGACGAGGATAATCATATAGAATCCCGCCACTGCGAGTGGGCCATTCAAGCGGCTTGTTCAAATCGGCATTCGTCCAACTCGCCGGGTTAGGCGGACAGCCCACGATGAAGCCATTCTTTCCTTGGTAGGCTGACAATTCATTATCCTTGTCCAGTTGCATATCCTGAACCACAAAATTATCCTTCAACATTCCCATATAAACCCATAAATCCTTGCAGCGACGTTTCTTTTGGTGGGAAATGATTTGGGAGTTCTTGGTGGCGGGATAGGTCTGCGGCAGCCAAATTTCTGCGGTCACTGGGGTTTCTTTGGTATTGATTAAGGCCGCATTAAGGCGGACGAAAGCCTCTCCGGGTCTGAGGCTGACGGTGAAGATAAATTCCGCATCAGTGACCGGATATTTGCTCATTGGCACATTGGAGCCTGGGGATAGGAACTGGCCTTTGCTTAAGATATCGCAAAGGAGATTGCGGTTTTCCTGGGTATCCTTGATCTTGAGCATGATCGCCGATCCGGTTTGGTCGGCGATGAAATCTATGTCCCAATCAGTGTCATAGTACAGCCCATGCTCGGCAGTCACTGCCGCCACACGAATGCCGCCATGAAGGATAAGTCCTCGATTCAATGGAAAAGCATCGGAACCTCTGCCGTAATAGGTGGCACCTTCCCTGTTCTGCCATAGATATTCTTGGCCGTCCTTCTCGATTGACACAAGGTTACCGCCCATCAAGATGGCTTTTACCTTGAGTATGCCGTTATCGAGAACCCAACAATCGACAATCTCCCGGCCAACGATTGGACCATTCTCAATATTGTTGATTGATTCGACGAAAGTAAGGGCGTAATTGCCTTTGATAATAGTCACCCCGCTGGGAAAAACATCCGGGAGAGAAGCAATATCTGGTTTGCGCAATGATCTTAGGGGGATGACGCCTTGTCTTTCGGTCATGGTGGTTTTTTGGCTATTTGCAAAATCTGGTTGGAAATGGGCAGTTCCTCACCTTGGAAAGGCATGCCTTGGCAAAACCCTAGTTGGTTGGAAATCTGCGGAAAATTCTATTCGTCAGCAATGCAGTAGGTTTCCGTCATTAAATCAAATGGCACGATTGTCCGCAACGGGTCGTATGCAGAGCTACACATAGCGACCCAATGGATAAAAACCTTCACAGGACTTTTGGCATCCTTGGCCTTAGCGCTTGGAAAATCGCCGAGGGCTGGCAAGATTAGGCAACTGCGCTTGCCATGCATTGCGCTCAGGCGGCCTTTCTGTCGCAGGCTGGCCAACACAGATTGCATCGGAGGGGGCTGGCAAGCAGTCCTTATCAAAGTGCAACTTAATACGGGCACCAGATGCGAAATCTTGCATTGTTTGAGATTAAACCAATTTGAATCAGTTTCGGGTTTCGCGAATCGGATAAAATACGGCATCTTTGGTTGTGACAGGAATGAACGATGGCTCAAGCGAAAATACTCAGATGGCTGCTCTGCGGATGGGCAATTTCCCTGCCGATGCTGATGCTGCCAGGCACAGCCTTGGCGCATGGCGGAGGCGGGGGAACGGTAATCATCGGCGGGTACCAAGTTACCCTGGCTTTTACGGAACCGGCTAGGGCAGGCGAGAACCTGTTCCATGTGCAAATTCTGGATGGAATGGGCATGCCCAGTAGGGGCGCACAGGTGATAATCAGCGCCGTGTCGGCTGAAAGTGCGCAACCCCATCAAGGAAGCATGGAAGGGATGGCCGATATGGAGGGCATGGCGGGTATGAAAGGCAGCGCAAATGAGATGGGTGGAACGGGCGGAATGCACGGGATGAGTCATGCTCCGGTGGCTGTCCCGGTCCGAGTCTCAGCCAATGAGACAGAGGGGGGATATGTCGGGGTAATCGCATTATCCGCAGCAGGCCATTGGTTGGTGAACACACATGTCAGCATCAACGACCAGATGCTCATGGCTGACTTCCCGCTGGCGGTTGAGAGCGGTTCATCTTCCTATGCCTTTGCCATTCTGGCCGCGTTTATCGGTCTGAATGCATTCATCATCTGGCTTGCCTCATTGACCAAGCGCAAACCCGTTTTGCCTAAACCAACCGTGGAATTAGTATGACCGTTCCCTCCCCCAACTCCGCACCTTCCTGGGTCGCGGAAGTCAATCTGCTGAACAACAAGTGGGTATACCGTTTTTTCCGCTCTCGCTGGTACCCTGGCATTATTCAATGGCCAACGCTGGCCGTGTTCGTGGTCATCCTTTTCGACCTCATGCTAGGACCCACGGTGACGCATGACAACTTCGGCTCGGCCCTGACCTGGGTGCTGTGGTGGCCGGTCATCCCGATTATTTTCCTGTTCATGGGACGTTTCTGGTGCGCCATTTGCCCGTTTGCGACGGTCAATGACCTCGTGCAGAATTTCGTGGGCAACCACCGCCCGGTGCCGCAATTATTGAAGAAATACGGCGTCTGGATTATCGATGCACTGTTTATCTTTATCACTTGGGCCGATCATGTCTGGGGTATTGTGGACAACCCGGTTGGCTCGGGCATATTGCTGCTGATGCTCACCACTGGCGTAGTGGCCTCTGGCGCATTCTTCGAGCGCCGCATGTTTTGCCGGCATCTCTGCTTCTTGGGGGGGTTGGCTGGCAACTATGCCCAGGCCGGGATGGTCTCCCTGCACGGAACCCCCGAGGTTTGCGCCAAATGCACCACGGCATCTTGCTACAAGGGTACGGAAACAGCACCCGGCTGCCCTATCTTTGAATTCCCTAAGACGATGCAATCCAGCGCCAACTGTGTGCTATGCGGCGACTGCATCAAAAACTGCCCGAACGGCTCGATCCAATTAACTGTGCGACCGCCGACAAAAGGACTTTGGCTTGTACACAAGCCCAGAGTGGAAGCAGCCTTCCTCGCGGCCGTCATCATGGGCATAGTGTTTGTCCAAAACGTGACCATGCTCGAAATATGGGGTTCCATGCTTTCCTGGCTGGAGAAAGCAACCGGGACGGCCAGTTACTATGTGAACTTCACCATCACTTTCGCGGTCGCCATCGCCTTGCCAGTCTCCCTGTTGGCCTCGGCATCCTTCGTCGCGGCCAAGTGCAACAAAGCCTCGTTTGTGGATAACTTCACCCGTTTTGGCTATGCCATCATAGCTTTTGACTTGGCAGCGCATATTGCCCACAACCTGTTCCACCTGCTCGCGGAAGGCAAATCCGTTCTGTATACCGGGTTGGCGATGTTCGGGGTTGACTCGCACGGCGCTTCACCGGCATTGGCAGGTATGGCGACCATTCAGACGCTGCAATTCGGCTTGCTTGGACTGGGCTTCCTTGGCTCACTGTACATTGTCTATCGCACGGCCAATTTCAACTACCAAGGCAATGTCGTCTGGGCGACTTTTATGCCTTACGCAGTCTTGATGGGCTGCTTAGGGCTTCTCAATGTCGTGCTGTTCACGCTCCCAATGTCCATGCGCATGTAACAGATTGGTTGAACATCATTTCAGATGCGGGCAGTCGCCATTATCAACGACCGTGCGTAACAATCAGTTACAAACCCGGCGATTTGAATAAGCCCTTACGATGGGTTATTCCTCACCAGCCGCGATTGGACTGGCAGATGTGGTTTGCCGCATTGGGCGGCATGCGCCAAAACCTGTGGTAGCTATGGGTTTTCGACAAGCTATTCACAGGCTCGCCGTCAGTGCTGGCATTGTTTGAGAGTAACCCTTTTCCCGATCTCCCGCCAAGGTATTTGAGGGCATTGATGTACCGTAACACCTTCACCAATCGGCAGGACAGAAACGCCACAGGGGACATTTGGCGCAGGGAGTTCATCGGCTACTATCAGCCGGCGATAGAGGGCGGCGCGATTGGATATAGGCGCTGAGACTTTGGAAAACGGCGTGTAGTCTGATACAGTTTATCTGAACTGATTCCACCACTTGCATAGCCAATCAAACCAAAATGTGCGCCAACTTTCTTCCAGCACCGAAATCGGCTTTCAATCAAACTTTAAAATGGCCGGAACCCGGCTTTGACTACCCCAGTGAAACCTACAGCGTTTTCAATACCAAATAGTTACTTAATAATGAATATATGCAACATGTAGGAGCGGGCCACGCCCGCGATAAATAGCCTATTTTTGAAGACTTGGCCCAAACAATCGCGGGCATGGCCCGCTCCTACGGATCA
>CAIWDB010000472.1 GCA_903911305.1 uncultured Methylococcaceae bacterium
GGCGACGCACGCGGGCCAGCCCAGGGAACCCAAGCGGCATCGCGACCGGGCGAAGAACGCCCCGGCCTTTGACCTGCGCACCTACCTGTTCCAGCTATGCGGGGTGGACCTGACCCGCATTGACGGCATTGACGTCACCACGGCGTTCAAGGTGCTGGACGAGGTCGGCGCGGACCTCTCGCGGTTCAAGAGCGCCAAGCATTTCGCCTCGTGGCTGGGCCTGTGCCCACAAGCTGGCCCGGCTGATCTACACGATGGTGACCAAGGGCGAGGAGTATGTCGACCAAGGCCAAGCCCGCTACGAGGAGCACTACCGGGAAAAGGTCGTCAAATCACTGTCTAGGAAAGCCTCGCAACTCGGCTTCCAACTCGTCCCCATGCCCGAAACAGCTTAAAAGGGGCCTTATGAATCAGGTGGTTGGAAGTGTTTCTTGAGAGAGGCGGGTGGGCTGGGATGCAAGGCCGGTGATTCATGGATTTTGCTCTTTTTATCCATTCGGCGCAATAAGGTTTACGCTTTCTTGCGTCCTAAATCCACACGGATAATTATGTCACGCTGAAAGCTCACGCAGCACCTCTGGATGCCGTTCAACAACACGCAAAAGCGTTTTGGCTGCCCCGTTTGGAGTACGCCGCCCCTGTTCCCACTCTTGAAGGGTGCGCTTGGAAACACCCAGAAGTTCGGCGAACTTGGACTGCGACAACCCCAAGGCATTGCGAGCAGCGACAATGGAAGGGATATTGACAGTCGTTATTCGCGCTGCTTTGCCCGCCTTCATTTGTCGGACAGATGCCAGCAAATCGTTCTGAAACTGTTCCATCTCCTTATCCACGCTCCACCTCTGTTTTGAGTTTGGCAAGAAATTCCGTTGGCAGATTGTCAAATTTTGCCTTGGCATAGGCAATCAACAACCATACGCGACCATCCTCGCCGTTGAAATAAATGACCCGCGCACCGCCGCGTTTGCCCATGCCGGATCGAACCCATCGCACCTTGCGGCAACCGCCAGAACCAGAAATCACATCCCCCGCAAGCGGGTTGGCTGCAATCCAAGTGATGAACTCGACACACTCAGCATCCGACCATATCGAGGCTGCGTAACGCTGGAATACTTCGGTTTCGGCGACGGTGTGCATGGAGAATATTGTACGTCATTGCCGGATGATTGCAAGGCTTACATGGTGTGGGCAACCATTGCACCGCGTTGACTTCGTAGGATTTGCCGACAAAGGAGGCCCATCATTCGCGAATAATGGGCTTTCCTTCCTCACTGTATATTACGGGCTACGGGCCACTTGGCAAACGCAAATATCCAAATCACGATGACATTAACCAATGGAATTATCATCGTCATAGCCCACCAGCCGGAGTAGCCTGCTTTCTTGGCAATGGGGCGAAAAAGAAGCAGGGGTATCAGAATAAGAAAAAGTATCAGTATAATTTCCCAAAGACCTACAGCGTTTTCAATACCAAATAGTTACTTAATAATGAATATATGCAACATGTAGGAGCGGGCCACGCCCGCGATAAATAGCCTATTTTTGAAGACTTGGCCCAAACAATCGCGGGCATGGCCCGCTCCTACGGATCA
>CAIWDB010000473.1 GCA_903911305.1 uncultured Methylococcaceae bacterium
AGCAGATTGACCGCGTTCAGCGTGGTTCCGCTACCGGCGAAGAAATCGACAATCAGCGCGTTTTGCCGGTCACGCACCACGGATGCAATGGCATCGCGGACAGCATAAATCGACTTGGGGAAGGAGAATTTGGATTCGCCGCCTAGGATTGAACGCAACACACTGGAACCATAAATGCCGGAATCGTGTGTGCCTCGATGCCATACGGTCTTGATATTACGGAGCCTAGATTCCGAACTTGAATACTCGATTTGCACCGAACCTGTGGTTTCATCACGCCCAACAATGTTAATTTCACCATTCTCAATTCGTTTGCGGGTTCCACGATTCAAATATAAAACTGTCCAAGTCTTTCTGTTTTTATCGTAACCGCCGAGTTTGGCAAAGCCTTGATCTATCAGTTCCTTAAAGCTTGGTGGGTTCACTTGCCAATTTCCGTAGGTTCCGTCTGTTCGTATGGGCCAAGCGATAGTACCTTCAGGAAACGCATCTAAATCGGGTATTTGTTCGAGTGGCAAAGGCTCACCAACTCCCATTAGAGCTTTGCGTATTGGGTTAACATAAATTGGGTAAAAAAGCTTAGGTCGATCTTCCCTGCGAGAGTTTGAGCCACCGCGTAACAACCATTCCCATCTTGGCGTTTGGAATCGTTTCTGGTTTGATCTATCCGGGGAAAGCAAATCGTCATGATGGGTCTTTAGGTAAGCATTGGGCATAAATACGAACAACGCATATTCCTCTGCCCTCGCCAATCGTCCTTGAGAAACGCCTTTCTGATTGATGACAATGGTAGCCATTTGAACATAAGCATCAGGAAACACCCGCTCCAACAACATCCCCAAATGATGCACTTCATGCTCGTCGATCGTGACAATCAATACCCCGGTATCGGGTTTAAGCAAACGCTTGGCGAGTATCAAGCGTTTTTCAATGAAGGTTAGCCATTTGGAATGCCGCCAAGTGTCGTTGCTGTCCACATAGTCGTTGTTATACTTCCAATCCCTAGCCCCTGTGTTATACGGTGGGTCGATGTAAATGCAATCCACCTTGCCCGCATACAAATAACCCAAGAGTTGCAAGGCATGGTAATTGTCGGCTTCAATCAGGATGTGGTGAGGCGTTTGCGGGTCGGTGTTCTTAATGCTGTCTATCGGGTTCAGCGCCGGATAAATCGGGTCGCCCATGCGCCGCACCACAACCAGCGATTCCACTGGCACGGTTTCCCGGCTATCGTCGGCATGGCTCACCAATTCCGCTAGGCCGTCGCGTACCCGCTCCACGCGGTAAGTTTCAGTCAGCTTGTCGCGTTTTGCCACGATCTCCCGTGCTGTTACCTTGGCATTGGACAACGGCACGACTTCGGGTTGATGGGCCTCAAACACTAGGCCAAAGGTCTTGTGTTCTTTAAGGGCTTTAACTTCCTCGTCAATGATCTGCCGCAATGCGGGGTCTTTGATTTCGGCGATCTTGTCTTCCAGACGGGCCATGATGGTTTACTTATCGGTTGGTGATGGGCAAGTTTGGGCAAATGACATAAACTTGGGCTATTTTACGTTGGCATCGTCAAGTTATCCACAAACCCCCTCAATTTCTTCGATTGAAATGTCTTACCCACGCCTTGGCATACGCAAAAAAATCCCAAACCTCCCATTCTTTGACATTTTCCGCCTACCCCCCCTCCCAATGCTGTTGAATTAAGGATTTCTCTGTCGTTCCGGCAGGGAGCGCCGGAACCTAGGCTCCATGGACGGCGAGGATTTAGGGCATCCATGCAATCTGGATTCCGGCGATCCATGCCGGAATGACGGCTTATTTCAACAGTATTGACCCCCCCTCCCCCTAAAATCAGTGTTTTTTTGCGCTCTCCGCATTCCGGTCATGCGAAGTTCGGGCAAAACCCCCTTCCAGCCTCTGGACGGCCTCACGAATCTCCCCCACTTGCCAATAACTCCTCCCGCAAATCAGTTTAGGCTTGGGCATCAGTTGCTTGCCTATCAGTTGATAGAATTTGGTATGCCCCATGCCGCAAAAGTGCAGCACGGACGGCAATCGTCTCCATGCCGTGTCATCGTCGGGCAGGGGTTGTATAACGCTTGGCTTCGTCCTTTTTGGGGTGGGTACGAATCGTCTAGGCATGTTGAAACCTCCGGGTCAGTTCGCAAGGGTGGATTTGTTTGTAAATTATCCATCATCCCGCTGCGTTTCCCTAGATTGATTGGCATACGCCGCCAAACTGGGCGATGTGGATTCCCGGTTCGAGCTTGCCCAACGCGATGCGCGGCTGTACGGGCTTGGAAGGGGCGAACGGCGGGGCAGCGAATCGGCGTGGATACCGCTTGCGCCAGCATGAATCGCCGGAGTCCGCAACCGATTGGTTTTGTGCCCTATTGAAAAAGCTGGGCGAAGCCTCCCTGATCGACCCGCTGTCCGACTCGCTCATCCCCCTGCGCGACGAATTCCTGCGCCCGATGGAAGGGGCCTTGCGGGTGTTGGACAGCGTCATGCCATCGGCGGACCGCTCAGCAAAGCCAATCCTGGATCAATACCGGATGCTGTGCGACCTGCCCACGCCGATGGCCCACGTGCCGGACTTGAAGCCGATCAGTGCAGTGCTGGAGTCTGAATTCCCTTGGTTTGCCGATGTCACCGTTTGGATTCTCCGCCAACTTGCCGTGCACGGCAGCGGAACGCTCGGCTTCAAAATCCCGCCGCTGTTGCTGCTCGGTTCGCCCTGCGTCGGCAAGACCTCGTACCTTCAGCGTCTGGCCGAACTGTCCAAGCTGCCGTTTCTCTCCTTGAGCCTTGCCGGAAAATCCGACAACCGCGACTTGGCGGGGACGGCAAGGGGCTGGGGCACCGGCCACCCGTCCCGTGTCATCGCCCTCATCAAAGAAACCCGCACGGCGAACCCGATCGTCCTGCTTGACGAAATCGACAAGGCCGGGGGGTTCGCATGTAGGAAAACGAGACGCAAAGCATTGATAATCGCGAAGTCAGCCCATTTTGTCCTGCTCGACTAACCCTCAATAGGCCAACACGATCAATGAAAGCCTTTGCTATGCCAATTGACACTTTTCAGCCACTCGCCGTTGGAAACCGATAAAACCTACAAAACCTACTCTGCATCTCTGTCCACCAATAAGTTGCGGATCATCATGGTGGGGGGCCATACAGCGAGCAGGATGTCATCAGGTTTGATTTTCGCGGGCTTAACCCCTCTCCTGCAAAACCCAAGTCCTCAATTGATAGGTAACGGGCCATGCTCCCTCGCTTAACGCGCCTTGGCGGCTGACAGAATTGTAGGTTTTATCGGTTTCTGTTGCCCACTTCGGCAAAAGTGTCAGATTATTGTTAGATGCGAAGGTAGGCCAGCGCAAGAGCGAAGTGGCTTGAATTCCCCTTAACAGGGTCCTATGATGAAGCAATTATGTGACAAAAGCGTGGGCTCCACCCACAACAGTGATAAGGAATAAGTTTCAAATCGGCTGCTGTCATTTGAATAGAGGGACGCGAACAAGACCCGCCATCTTCCTGCCTGCGTAGCCCGAAAACGCTTGCCCGATGCATGGCCAGCATGATGCGGCAGTGATTGACTGGCCGGTCCCGACTCAAAGGAGCCAGCTACCAATTTAAGTGACCGACTGAGCCTAATGCGAAAGCGGTCACTCAGAATTAGTGTAATTTCGGACACATCTCCCTCGTAAAGGAAGTATTGCGGATTAAGCCCAATTTGTTGGCGATTCCGGTTTATATTATTTTGGCTATCAGTCATAATCCGACAAATAAGGCCAGAAGTGAACCGCAGCAAGGGGTATTCATCCCAAGACAACCATGAACCGTCACCAAAAATTCTGATACTTATAAACAGCGGATGTTCTTGGTTCGCTACATTTCATTTTATTGGGTTGTCGGTAATCCTTTAGCGATTCGTCTCATGTTGCCCACCTTCCTCTGGTGCATTGATCAACGATTGGATATAAGACTTGTTTTGCGTGGAGTACTCCCTGTAGTACTCCACTACGCGCATTTCATCCGAAGGTAAGGCTTCCCCTTCATTTAGCCGTTTGACAACCGTCATATTCACAATAGCCGGTTCGTAGTAGGGGTCGACTTCCAATGCACGATCGAAAGCCTTCAATGCCTCTTCTTTACGGCCTAAACGGGCATGGCAAATGCCGATGTTGCCATGGCATTGTGGGTTTTTGTCATAGATCGCAAGGCTGGCCGTAAACAAATTAATCGCCATCTCATGGCTCTTTTCCAGCATGGCATCAAAGCCTTGATTGAACAATTCATGAGATTTTATGTAAGTGTCTATAGGAAGCTGGTAAGTTTCGAATATGATCCGTTCAAAATCCCTTAAGCCAGTAATGGCTTTTTTCACAAACACATCATGGGGATCGCCCACTTCTATGGTTTTCCGAAATGCGGCGATTGCTTTTGGGATCTTAAGCTTGTGTTTGTAGGTGACACCCAGATTGTAGTAAGCCTCTTCACAATAGGGATAAATCTGAATGGCGGCCTCGAATGCGCCAATCGCCTCATCAAATTGAGCTTCGTGGATGTGGCATAACCCGTTTGCATAGGCAACCAAATAGTTGTTTGGATGATCATTCATCAATCGAGAAATGATGGACCTGCCTGTGCGGATGTCGCCGCGATTCATCAAATTCACAGCATGCTGAACCTCGCTTTCCACGACCGGATCAAGCACAATGATAAACGGCTTGGGGCGGGCCTGAGCCGCCGGATGGTGATATGTCTTCGCGTAATGCGGACAACCTTGACATGCCTCAGTACGGGTTGAAGCGCAACAAAGCGGGCATATCAATGTATTATTTTGAATTTTGCAGTTTCGTTTGCCCTTGGATTTATTGCAGATCGGGCATTTGGTTTTTATAAACATTATGTCGCTCAGGACTGGTAAAGCCAAACATCTTCCCCAATACAGGCTGTGCTTGTCAAATATCCATCGCGTTATCGTATTTCATGCAACCATTTTTAAACAAATGGGGAACACCACGCCTTGACTGTACTGACAATGTGTGTCATATATTAAGGGTCTTATTTTCTAAGAGAGGGTCATCTATGCACCTTGAACAGGAACCAAAAACCGAGCGGATTGACATCCGCACGACACCCCGCGTAAAACGCGCCTTGCAAGACGCGGCGACCGTTTCAAGCAAGACGGTTTCCGAATTTCTGCTGGATAGTGCGCTGACCAAAGCCGCCGAGGTTTTGGCAGATCGACGATTATTCCTGCTGGATGATGAACAGTGGGAAAGTTTCATGGCGGCTTTGGACGCGCCGCCGCACCCCATGCCACGGCTTGAAAAACTGTTGATGGAACCGAGCGTTCTTGAAAAAGCGACCCATTCATGAGTATTCCCGGCATCGAAAAGCTAAGGTTCGACCACGAAACCGATAGCTTTGATTGCGGGCAGGCTGAGCTTAACCGCTTTCTCAACCAATTCGCTTTCGTCAATCAACGGGCCAATCTTGCCCAGACTTATGTTCTTTGCGTAGACAAGGTTGTCATCGGCTATTACAGCCTTGCCGTTGGTCATGCCGACCACAAGGACGCTCCGCGCCGTATTGTGGAAGGTGCGGGGCGTTATCCCGTGCCGTTGATGATATTGGCGAGGCTTGCCGTGACACAAAGCGAGCAACGCCAAGGTTTCGGCGCAGCCCTGCTCAAAGATGCCTTGCGGCGCACAGCCCAAGCCGCGAATATTGCCGGTATTCGTGCGCTTTTCGTTCATGCCAAGGACGATGATGCGCGGGCGTTTTATGAACGGTTTGATTTCCGGCCTAGCCCGACCGATCCCTACCACCTGTTTCTGCTGATGAAGGACATTCTCCGGTTTCTGGCATGAATTTTAGACCCGCCCCCCGCGATGACATGACGTTTGATAAAGTGGAAGGCCAAGGACTTCAGGCATGCGCTTTTATGTGGCGTAATAATTGGCAAAAAACTACTGCTTGTGAGGCATGGGTAACTTGAAAGAATCAGATATTCGGATAATTGACGATGCGTTTGATATGCAAGGCGGACATGCCCTCAATTTTCCGAACCCCACCTTCGCCGTCTTCGGGCGGTCATTCTCCGGTAAAGCCGCGACCGAATGTCTTTAGCCAGAGGAATATGATCCATGCGCACCAAAGCCCCCTCAAGCTTCAAAAAATTATCGAAGAGATCGACCAGCGTGGGCAGGCCGGCATGACCCGGTTGACGGTGCTCAAAAAAGGTTCGAGCGACCCAAGCGTCTCCGTGCTTTCGGCATATGGATGGCAAGTCGCTTAGTG
Organism: uncultured Methylococcaceae bacterium; assembly: GCA_903911305.1. Lineage (GTDB taxonomy): Bacteria > Pseudomonadota > Gammaproteobacteria > Methylococcales > Methylococcaceae > Methylumidiphilus. Next base: position 6,307 of record CAIWDB010000473.1, read on the forward strand.
GAATTAGGAAGCGAGGCCGCTGGCAATGGTCATGTGGGGGAGTTGTTCTATGCAGCACGAACGCTTTTGGCCGATGTGGACATATTATCCCCGGCACTGGATCACGAATCGACCAGCACTCTTTACCATCGTTTGCGGCAATTCCAACACAACTACAAGCCAATACCTTTTGGGTCTTGCCGACTTATCGAAAATTGGAATTTACAGCGTTTTCAATACCAAATAGTTACTTAATAATGAATATATGCAACATGTAGGAGCGGGCCACGCCCGCGATAAATAGCCTATTTTTGAAGACTTGGCCCAAACAATCGCGGGCATGGCCCGCTCCTACGGATCA
>CAIWDB010000474.1 GCA_903911305.1 uncultured Methylococcaceae bacterium
TAAACTCCGCAGTTGATGGAAAAGGCTTAGATTGATGCATTACTCCCTTCTTCTTGAGCAGAACGAACCATACGCGGATGGGTATTCACGATCAGGTATAAGGTGGGTAATACGATCAGGGTAAGTAGGGTGGCTGAAACAAGTCCGCCAATCACCACGATTGCCAAGGGCCGTTGCACTTCCGCGCCTATGTCGGTGGACAAGGCCATCGGCAGCAAACCCAACATCGCCAGTAGCGCCGTCATCAGCACGGTGCGCAAGCGCAGCAGCGAGCCTTGAATCACTGCTTGCAAGGGCTTTAAGCCTGTGTTCCGCAATTGGTTGAAATAAGTCACCATGACCACGCCATTCAATACGGCCTGACCGAACAAGGCAATGAAACCAATCGCGGCAGATACCGATAGCGGGAAGCCAGTTATATATAAAGCTAAAATACCGCCAATCATGGCGAACGGAATATTGGCGATGATTAATGCCGCCGACATCACGGATTTGAAGGCATCGAACAGCAAGACGAAAATCAACAATATAGACAGCGGAACCACCATCAACAGCCGCTTCATGGCTCGTTCTTGGTTTTCGAATTCGCCCGACCAAGTCATGGCATAGCCTTCCGGTAGCTTGTCCAACGGAGCCACCCGCGCTTGCATGTCTTTCACCACGCTACCCATGTCGCGGTCACGGATGAATATGCCGATGGATACCACGCGCTGGCCGTTTTCCCGGCTGATGTTCATAGCCCCGGCACTGGGACGGATATTCACCACTTCCGCCAATGGGACATGAGGCCCGTGAGGGGTGTCGATCAATATATGCCCCAATTTCCCCAATGCACGTTCCGATTCTTTGAGCCTGACGACCACACTGAAATGTTTCTCCCCTTCCCACAGTTCCGTGGCGGTTTTGCCGCCCAAGGCGATTTCCACCAAGTCTTGCAAGTCCCTGACGTTAATCCCGTGTCGCCGTGCCGCCATCTCGCGGTCAATTTCCATCAGGTACTGAGGCAGTTCGCCGTCGCGGTCAATGAAGGCACGCACCACGCCGGGCACGTCGCCGACAGTACGGATGATCTTTCTCGCTTCTTCCTTTAACACCCCCAAATCCTCGCCAAACACTTTGATGACAATCTGACCGTCAATTTGGGAAATACTTTCCAACACATTGTCGCGGATAGGCTGGGAAAACGACGGTTCAATGCCAGGCAGGGCGGAAAGGGTGCGATCCATTTCTTTGATTAGGTCTTGTTTGACCACTCCCTTGCGCCAAGTGTCTTCGGGTTTGAGATTGACTAGGAACTCCGTGCTATTGATAAGCTTAGGGTCAGTGCCATCATCGGGCCGACCAGCTTTGGAGATGACGGTTTCAATCTCGGGGATTTGCCTCAACGCGGCCCGCATCTTGCCAACCATGGCTTGAGTTTCACTGACTGACACACTGGCAGGCAGAGGGGCGTTGATCCAGATATTGCCTTCATTCAACTCAGGCAAAAACTCAGCCCCCAAATGCCCTGCCAACACGAGGCTGGCAGCCAAGCCCATGACAGCCAGAGTCACGACGAGTTTCCGCCGATTTAAAGCCCATCGCAAAACCGGCTCATAGACCTGTTTACACACCGTCACCAAGCGGTTGTCTTCATGCGGTAGATTTTTCCGCAGGAGGTAATAACATAGTAAAGGCACTAAGGTCAGAGACAATACCAAGGACCCCACCAAGGCGGATGTCACCGAATAGGCCATCGGCGAGAATATTCGCCCTTCGTGGCGTTGCAAGGTGAAGATGGGAATATGGGCGGCAATAATGATGAGCATTGAGAACAGTGTAGGCCGGCCCACTTCCACAACGGCATTCAATATCAACTCGCGACGATGCTTCAAAGAAAGCGGTTCGCCCACGTGATCGCCTAATTTGCGAAATACGTTTTCCACCACGATGACCGCCCCATCCACGATGATGCCAAAGTCCATCGCCCCCAAAGACAGCAGATTGGCCGGAATGCCCGCCCATGTCAGCCCCAAGAATGTGGACAATAAAGCCAATGGGATGATTAAGGCGACAATCGCGGCGGCACGAAAATTAGCCAGAAACAGATACAGCACCGCCGCCACCAGCAATGCCCCTTCGGCAAGATTGTGGAACACCGTATGCAAAGTTTTGCCGATCAACCATGAGCGGTCATAATAAGGCACAATACTGACGCCTTTAGGCAAGCCTTGACGATTCATCTGGTTGACTTTCGCTTTAATGCCATCCAACACAATGGAAGGGTTTTCGCCTTTGCGCATCATCACGATGCCGGACACAATATCATCCTGCCCATCCTGACCGACCAAGCCTTGCCTTGGGGCGCTTTCAACCACCACTTCGGCCACATCACGCACTAGGATGGGTGTGCCTTGGCGCTCGTCCACAACGATGCCGGCTATATCCGCACTGGACCTCAGTAAGCCGATGCCGCGCAGCAGGAAGCGCTGCCCCCCCTGCTCCACCGCGCCCCCGCCAGCATTGGCATTGGCTCGTTCGATGGCAGAAAACAATTGGCCTAGAGTGATGTTGTAATCTCGTAGTTTGGCAAGGTCTGGATGCACTTGATATTGTTTGATGCGCCCGCCCAAGGTCACTACATCGGCAACCCCTGGCACTTGCTTCAACTGACGCAGCACCACCCAATCCTGCAAGGTTCGCAGTTCTTGGGCATCCAGATGATCGGCTTCCACTTTATAACGGTAGATTTCGCCTATCGCAGTGGACACCGGGGCAAGTTCGGGAGCCACACCTACAGGCAAGTCAACCCCGTGCAAGCGTTCCATCACCTGTTGGCGGGCAAAATAAATGTTGGGCTTATCGTCAAACGTGATGATGATGAAAGACAAGCCAAACTGAGTGTGGGAAAACATGCGAATTGAATTGGGCAAACCCGCCAAGCCAATTTCCAAAGGAATGGTAATCTGTTTTTCCACCTCTTCGGCAGCACGTCCCGGATAAAGGGTGATCACCGTCACTTGAGTATCTGAGACATCGGGGAATGCCTCAATGGGCAGTGCTTTAAACGCGATAACCCCGGCAGTGATAAACAGCACCAAGCCTAGCCAGATGAACAATGGCTGGTTTAACGAAAAGGCGACGACACGCTTAATCATGGTTTTTGTCGTGCCGTCTGAATCAATTGTTGCAAGTAGATTGCGCCCTCAAACACCACTTTCTCGCCCGGTTTCAAACCTGACAAGACCGGTACCATGCCACGTTCCTCCAAGCCGGCTTGGACTTTGCGGCGTATGAAGACATTCTCGGATTCTCCGACGAACACATAGCTTTCACCACCCGCCATGACCACGGCTTTGGGCGGAACCAAGGGATGATGCAAGGGCGGGAGGTCGATCTCAGCCGTGACAAACATATCCGCTTTGAGTTTTTGTTGCGGATTGGCCACCCGTCCGCGTATTTTCACTGTCCGACTTTCCGGGTCTACGTTATCGGCTATATGCTCAACCACGCCTTTAAAGCTTTGCCCCGGTAGCTTGGTGGTCAAAACAAAAGCTTCACCGGGGTCAATGCCTTCGAGGTCGCTTTCGCTGGCATCCAATATAACCCACAAGGTTAACGGATCAGTGATGACAAACAGTGGCGCACCGTTGGCATCAGCCTGAATCTCTTGACCGGGATTAATGTTTTTCAGCACGACCACCCCGCTCAACGGGCTTTTCAGAGCGAAACGTTCGTTGACACCCTTACCAGCGACCACGCCATACAATTTCAAGCGACCCTGAGCGCGCTCAAGATCAGAACTCGCCTCATCATAATCGGCCTCTGCTTCGTCCAGATCCTTATGCGGGACGACACCATGCTCATACAACTCCCGAACCCGTTCTAGGTTTTTTCGTTTACGGGCGAATTCGGCTTCATCCCGATGCAAATCGGCTTGTGCGGCGCCGAACTCAGGGGCCAACACTGTCGCCAGACTTTGTCCCCGGTTGACTTTAGTGCCGGGTTGCACGTGAATCTCAGCCACCTTGCCACCAAAAGGACTGCGTACACGCACGGTGCGCTCCTCGTCCCAAGCAATGCGCCCCGGAATCCTTGCCTTGCGCTCAGTCAATGACTGAGCTTGCACCAAGGTCAGCAAGCCAGGTATGGTTTTGGGGTCGGTAAATTCAATACGCTCGCCCTCAACCCGAGCCAGCGGTTTCTTCGCAAGCGGCGGTTCCTCCTTGGCGCAGGCGACCAAAAATATCCCGATCCACAGTAATAGGGGTAAACGCAGGAAGGAGGGTATTTGGAATATCATTTTGCTGCTTTGCCCAACATTATTGGCAAATCCTTGGGTGTTAGATTATCGGTCAAGGCCATAAAAATATTGGAACATTTAATAGGCGTGTCATGCCAGTTGCGGCCCTCTTTCGCCCGTATTGATACGACCGCCTTCCGCCACCTCGATGACGTAAACTTTTCCTGCCCCGTGCTGATGTGTGCTGGCGTGTTTCATGATTGTATCGAAAATGACCTCAACCATGTCATCCGTTGCAAAAATCTCAATCCGCTTTTTTGCCAAGAAAGGCGTGTAATCTTGGTTTCCAACGACTTTTTCCCGGCCAAATCCCTCACAGTTGGATATGCTCATGCCAGGAAAATGGGGAATTTCGGATAATGCCTGAGTCAATTTTGGCAACATAAAGGGCTGGATGTAGGCGCGGATTTCTTTCATTGCATTTTCCTAAGCAGTTGGGTTGTCTTCAAAGTTCCTTTACAGGGCGGGCAACATTGTCAAGGTCAACAGAGTCGCGCTGATCAGCCCCCCAATGATGACCACGGCAAAAGGTTTGGCAGTTTCTGAGCCGACACTGGTGGATATAGCCGCCGGTATCAAACCCAGCATGGCCATCAATGCCGTCATCACCACTGGACGCAACCGACTAACAGAACCATTGACGATGGCTTCGTGCAAACTTTGCCCTTCGCGGCGAAACTGATTGATTTGCGAAATCAAGATGACTCCATTTTGCACGGCTATGCCGAAAAGTGCAATGAAACCGACTGCCGCAGAAATACTACCAGTCACGCGCCCACTGATCGGTGATGAAACCCTGACCGTTCGAGTTTCATCATAAACGATAGTACCCGTCACCGGGTCTAGCAACGGCCTGACACTCAATCCGACTATCGCTTCTTGGATGTAACCCCGCTTGGGTGAATTCGGGCTAAGCACCACTTCATCTTTGGGGATCGCGGGAGCATTGAGTTTTTTTTCTTCAGTTTTGGGTTGGCACGCTAACAGAAATAAACAGACCAGCCCTAAAAATATGGGAGAATTTAACCAGCGGCATACAATCATTTACTTTCTTCGCCTAAGGCCATCAACAAATCCGCCCACGCATTGCTGCGATTGGCCAAGGCCGTGTAATAGTCGAGCATCATCGCTTTATAATTGCGCTCGGCATCGATCAAGTCGAGCAAGCCGGCCGCACCTTTTTGGTAGGCGAATTCTTGCGCACTGCGCATTTTTTCGATGCGTTCCAAAATGGATTGTTCAAAGCGCTTGGCAATGTCATCGGCACTCTTCCAAGCCGACAACGCCTTCACCACATCGGCCCGGACGCTCTTTTCGGCTTGGCGCAGGTTTAATTCAGCCGTGTTCATTTCCACACCGGCCTTGGCGATTTCACCTTCTTGCCGATAAAAAATCGGCAAGGGCAAACTGATGCCGAGCTGCCCTGTATTGCTGAAATAGTTTCCGGGGTCTCGGGCATAAGCACCCGTGATGGTCACGTCAGGGTAGGCAAGCCGCCTGGCCAATTCCAATTTTTTTTCTGATTGATGAATACGGATTTGGGCGGCTTTAAGGTCTGGCCTGTTTTCCAATGCCTTACGGGTTAAAGTCTCTTCCCTTGAACGCTCGTCAGTCAGGTTGGACTTGGGCCAAGCGTCATCCGCAACTATGTTTAGACTGTTTTCCGGCCATCCCAGCAATAACAATAAGTCAGTTCGTGCTTGGTTCACAGCAGTCTGTGACCGGTCTACGTCGCCCTGCGCCTTCAGGCTTTCCACTTCAATGCGAGTAAAATCGGTTTCTGAAATATCCCCAACGCGAAGGCGTATGGCATTGGCATCCTTGATCTGGCTATAGCGTTCAAGATTGTCACGTGCAACATCACGTGACTTTTGTGCGAGCAACAAGCCATAAAAGGCGTGGCGCACGGCATTGGTCAGAACCCGCGTGACGTTCTTCAGGTCAAACTCCATGGCTTCTGTTCCAAGCCCAGCACTTTCCATGCGCAATTCGCGCTTGCCAAAGGTTTCAATCAGTTGTTGAATCATAGGCGTAAACCCCGGAAGGAACCGGGTATTGCCATTTTTACTCATCTGGTTGCTCAGCTCGTTGACCCAGAAGCTGAATACCGGGTTGGGAATCGCCGAGGCGATTATTTCCTCTGCCCGCGACTGGTCTAAATTGAATTCCGCTGCAATCAGGGTAAGGTTACGCTGATAAAACAATGCAATGGCCTGTTCTTCGGTTAGCTTTACAAGGTTTGCGTCAGGCGTATCTGCCCATGAAGAAAAACTTAGGAGTGCCAGACTCAGAACTATAGCTTTTATTATCGTCATCTTTCTCTGTATATTTCCATGGAACTGAATGAATGTTCGCTATTATGTTGCTTTCAAATGTAGCAGAAAATATTGATTGATTTTAGTCGAAACCATCAAAATTCAAAATGTCCTCTAACGGCGTAGACATTCACAGGCCCACGATCTGCGTTATAGCCTGGGTTTTCGATATGCTGATAATCGGCGGTAAACCAAAGCGAATCATACACATAAAGACTGTAGAAAAGGTCTACCACTTTTTCAGAGCTTTGATTCAACCTACCGTCACCGATAAAACCATCAATACCCCCATAGTTGAGATATTTTGCATGTTCTGTTGAAATCCAGCCTTGTGCATAACCAATCCCCAACAAATCATCACCCCTGCCCCATCGGATACCTTTCATTAATCCCCCTAATGAAATGGATTGGTCAGTGGAAGTAAATGAGTAAACTTCAGTTTTACCATCCGAATACATGCCTCTAAAAAAGAGGCCAATATCATCCGTCAATTGTTGTTCAAAATTAATACCAATGCCCATTTTAATATTTGGTTTCCTAGCCCAACAGAGATCAGGCGCGGTGGAATTTTCTGATCCATAATTAAATCCTAAACAAGTTGTGGCATTCAGGTTATTATTTAACTGATAGGCATTGATGGCATCATCCCATCTACCCATGTTTTCACGATTTCTATACCCTAAAACACGGACTGCACCAGGCTGTCCATATAAGAAATGCTTATGCTCCAACTCAATCTGGTCTCCATAATAAGTAAACGGCTTAAATGACAAAGTTAGCTGGTTAGGGTCGGCTGGAGGAAGTATGTGTCCAACTCGAAAAGCCCAGTCATCTTGGTAATATTCTGCCAAGAGACCAATCGTGTAACCTCTTGCGTCTGCTGCAAAATCATAGGCAGCATAGGTCAAAAATGCCATATTATTGAACTGCCTACGCAAATCGCCAGAATAGGTATTTTTATCAAAAAAATCCAGAATACTGAAATTACCTACAGTTACAATTAATCGTCTGCTGTCGAACGCACCTCCTAATTGCATGGGGTCTGATTCCAATTGCACCCGACTACCTCCAAATTCAAATATTTGTCTTATATAAGCTCGTGATAAATAGACCCGAGGATCTTTAGATCCATTTTTTTGTAATTCAAAATTTTGGATGACCCCACCCAAACCTAATAAACCCGATAAGGGTTCGGCTGCTATCAGCTCAGGCACCACATAAATTTCTGTTCCATGCCATGGTTTAACCGCTAAATATAGGGTGGCAGTTCCGGTATAGCTTCGTTCGGCAGATGGCAATAAGGAGTTGGTGCTACCATTTAAGTTAGTGTATAAAGCGGGGAATGCGCTTTTCCAACTGGATATATAAGTGAATTGCCCATAAGCATTCCATTTTTCTTCTTTCAAATCATGCAAACCTTCGTGAGAAAGCCAATTCATTACGTCGTGTTCGTCTTCTTCCCGCGGGGCAGGCTCAGCCACACTGGCGTTCACTTTAACTGATGTTAACGAGAATAAAACTAGAATACATAACAAAAATATTCGCAAAAATGGTTGCATATCAAAAATCGCTAATCAGAGTTTTTAATTCAAAAATTTTTTCTAGGCGTTAATCCATTTACTAGATTGAAACATTACCAATAAATTACTCAATTATGGTATTGACACATAGCAATGTAATAGTTGATAATTAAACCAGAAGATTTGGATTTTATTACGGTTATATTACAAACAAATGAACATTTACAGCGTTTTCAATACCAAATAGTTACTTAATAATGAATATATGCAACATGTAGGAGCGGGCCACGCCCGCGATAAATAGCCTATTTTTGAAGACTTGGCCCAAACAATCGCGGGCATGGCCCGCTCCTACGGATCA
>CAIWDB010000475.1 GCA_903911305.1 uncultured Methylococcaceae bacterium
CTTTTCCGGGTTCGATGAGCGAAACATTCGACATATTCTTCTTGTGACCAATTCGGTGCATAAATCTTATCCATCTGGCAATGTTAATTACGACTTCAAAGCCTTGCTTTGGGCTGATGTGTGCCAGCGTTTGCGCCAAATTGTGCTGGACACAGACATGCCGATTCTATCCGCGAGCGTAGCCATGCTATTTTGTGGCCTTCTTGAACAACAGTTGCTTGGGATTCAAAAAGATTCCATCGCGCAACTTAAACATCTGTCATAGAGGAACGAAAAATGGAACAGTTAGATACCACGAATATAGACAACCTGTATCGAGAGGGTTTGGCGCATTATGCTGAGGCAGTGTTTGCTGCCCGTCATTTTGAACTTTTAATCGTTCAAGCTATTACTGATGCGTTTGATGATGTACGCAAAAATCGCTTGATTGCTGCTTTGAGTGGGCAACGATTGGAAAGGGCCGAATTTATCTCAAATCATAAAGGACAGGTGCAAGCTCAAAATACAACTCTACAAAAACTGAAGTTATGGGTAGCGCATAGTTATTATAAGATTGATAGGAAGGGCATATATTTGCTAATTGGATATATCTATGAGGAAACAAATTCATACGTGGTTATCGCTATGGGTGGGGAGACGGCTAGTATTCGTAGGCAACTGAATGAAGCACGAGGCGACGATATACAAAATATTGTGGAGTGGAATCAAAAGGAAATCTTTATTAAATCAAAGTCATTGTGCAAAGGTGGAACTCAGCAAGATTTTATAAAAGCTTTACAGGGGATACTGGATTCATTCATTCAATTCCTAGAACACAAAAACGAACTGACACCCAATTGGATTGCCGCGCCAGTCTAAAAGGTAATAAATAACATGAATTGGAAAGACTATATCGTCGCTGACCCGGAAATATTGCTTGGAAAGCCGGTTATCAAAGGGACGCGCTTATCCGTCGAACTGATCCTAGATCGCTTGGCCGATGGCTGGACAGCGCAAGCGTTGTTTGCAGCGTATCCGCGACTTACGCCGGAGGCATTACAGGCCGTTTTCGCGTTCACCGCTGAAATCATGAAAGAAGAAGATTTTGTCGCGGCTAGGAAATCGGCAGCATGAAACCGAAACTGCTTGCCAATGAAAACTTTCCAGCACCATCCGTCGCCGTGCTTAGGCAAGCTGGCTTCGATGTGTTTTCCATCGCTGAAAGCACCGGAGGTATTGCCGACCACGAAGTGCTGGCTAGAGCGGTCGCAGAAAACCGTTGGATTGTGACATTTGACCGGGATTATGGCGAACTCATCTACCGGCATGGTTTGCCTGCTCCCCCGGCAGTTTTTCTGTTTCGGCTGAAATCTTATTTGCCAGATGAACCGGGGCATCTTGTGGCTGAGCTTTGGGAATCGGATTTGGAAATCGAGGGAGGGTTTATTGTTTATGACGATAACGGTGTGCGCCGCCGGCCTTTGCCGACGCAAGGTAAATGACTTAGGGCCAGAAGGCTCAAACAAGCTCGACGCGCAAGGTGCGGCCCACCGCACTGGCGGCTCGGCGCAGGGTGTCCAGCGTTACGGATTGGACGGTGGGGTCGAACAGCCGGTCAAGCTGGCGGCGGCTGGTGTGCATTCGCTCTGCCATCGCGGCCTTGGTCAGCCCACTTTCTTTCATTGCGGCAGCGATCTGGTCGGCGATGATTTCTTTGATTGCGTGGTTTTCACAGGCTTGCAGCAAGCCTTGTTCGGCGAGGAAGTCGTCAAACGTCTCTTCGCTCACACTACCATTTTCGTGTTGTGACATCACATCACCTCTCGTTTGCGTTTCAAGGCTAATTCAATATCCGCCTGGGGTGTTTTCTGCGTCTTTTTGATGAAGCCGTGCAGCAAGATCATGTAACCTTCACCCATGCAGAAAATCACGCGGGCAATCTGATTGCTGCCAAGCTCGCTGCGCACTTCCCACAGACCGTGGCCCAGCGGCGCACAATGGGGCCTGCCGATAGGCCAGCCAAATTCGACTTTCTGAATGTCCTTGCCGACCGTGTGTCGGTCGGCTTCGGGCAATCCCAAAATCCATTCGCGGACAGGATTGCGGCCAGCAGGGGTCACATAAAAGCGTGCGGGCAGTTTTTTGGTTCGATCAATCATTGCGGAGAATTGTGCCGTAATTGGCACACTCTTACAAGTCGCCATGGAGACTTTCGGTCTGTCTTCATCGCCACGACCAGCACAAGCCGCTCATAAAATCGAAGCATGAAACAGCCAGCAGCAAACCCAAGTGCGCTAGGTTTCCAATAGTGCGTAAGACACAATCCAATACAATCGCGCCAGAGGTTTAAACCTTGCCATACTGCCCTTCCCTCAACGCACCGGGAAAAACAGCTTCAAAGGCTCATTCTTAAAAGCTTCAAAACTAAAATGGGAATAGAAATAGGCCGCTTTTTTGTCGATGGCGTCCACGAACAACCCAACAACCCTGGCATGTTCCTGAATTGACCGGACACGCCGCACGGCATCCATCAACAGCAGTTCACCGAGTCGCTTGCCTTGGTACTGGACATCGACAGCCAGCCTGCCTAGGCGGAAACCGGGGATCATACGCGGCAGTTTGTTGCTGTTTCCTTCTGATAAGGCTCTGGTATCGACTTCGGTGAGCGTCAGGGCGTAGTAACCGAAAATCCGCTTAGGTTGTTCGTCCAGCACTGCCACAAAGGTTTTCGACGCTCCCTTCGCTTGCTGACTGGACGCCTATAGCCCGGCTTTAATCCTTCGCTCTGCTCACCCAAAGCAAAAAAACCCGCAGCCATCCCTGAAAAGGATGTCTGCGGGCTTCGCAAAGCAATTAGGCAAGCAACCGCTTCGCCAGTTCAACCTCCAAGTAGTCAATTACCTATTGGGACTGACTCTGGCTTTCCGCTTCGACCTCACCGAAATAGGTTTTGCCAATGGCGACATGAATGTCACCTAGCTTTATCTGCAACTCGTCTATATAGTCCATCAACTCGGCTTGGCCTAGTTTTTCAGGGTTGGTTGCCACGATTTGCTGTTTTAAAGGCAGCAATGTCTTTTGTACCGCTTCGTTGCGAGGAAGCAGGTTAAGGCAAGTTTCCACTTTGTCTAGGCAAAATCGAAATGCGCGGGGAAATTGGTGGTCTTGCAATAAAAACTTCAACACGGCATCCCTTCGAACCGAAGCCTGCATATGGCGGCGGTACATCTGCCAAGCCGTCAGGGATTTCAATACGCTCATCCACAAAATGTTCTCGAAGGGTTTCAGTGCCTCGGCTTGGTCTTTTTGGCTGAGGTTCAATGAACGCACGTCAATAATGCGGGTGGTCATATCGGCGCGTTCCAAGTTGCAGCCTATGCTCATGAACTCATAGCCTGCATCATGGCTCATGCCGCCATTCAAAATGCCTGAAATCATCTGGATACTCAGTATGACCTCGCTCAGAAAGGCATAACGCCACTTTGGCGACAAGCCGCTCGCCAAGTTTTCCCTGGCTTTTAGATGCAACTCGTTAATCTGTTCCCACGCTTCGCGGGGTATGATGTCGCGAATGGTGCGGGC
>CAIWDB010000476.1 GCA_903911305.1 uncultured Methylococcaceae bacterium
GGACCCGGCAGCGGCAAAAGCACGTTTATCAATTTTCTGTCGGTGTGCATGGCCGGGGCATGGCTAGGGGACGCAGCGGCCAATCTGCAAACCCTCACCGCACCCATCCCGCCCGAACCCGATAGCAGCGATGACCCACCCAAACCCCAGCATTGGCAACACGGTGCCTTGCTGCCCGTGCCGGTGATGTTGCGGGATTTTGCCAGCGAGTTGGCGGGCAAGGCGGCGTTGCTGAAATGCACGATAGCCCGCAATGACCAGATCCAAGAACTGGCCGAGCAGCCCTTGTTGACCGCTTTCTCTCACTAACCAAGTAAAATCTATTTTTTAACTAACAAACAGGAACCCCGATGCCAGATTCAGACAACCTTCTAAGCCAATTGGATGCCGCTATCGCTGCACAAGAAAACTTGCGTGGGCAATTGCCTGATGCGGTATTCGACCTGATTATCCAAACTCTTAAGTCTCAGCGCCATGCTGCCCAAGCGGTGGCAGTTGGGCGGGATAACCTAGGGGATATCAATCTCGGCACTATTATTCATCAGTTCCAACCTAAACCAGGGGCTGGACGTGCAGAACTGAGAATGGCTTATCTAGCTCGTATGCTTAGACAGGCTAACCAATTGCCCTTGTTTGCTGGTAAAAGTCTAAGCAGCCAAATTCGGCTAGCTGCCATTTACACTGCAATAATGATCCAGGAATCAGAAGGTGAGACAGATTGGAAAGGTCAGCCGAGTAAAATTAGCTATATCCGTCAATCTGTCCGCAGTTCAGTTTTGGAACGTATGAACAGAACTGCAAGACTAGTTCTCTTAGGCGGTCCTGGGAGCGGTAAAAGTACCTTCATTAAATATCTGACGCTATGTATGGCTGGTGATATGCTTGGCGCAGATTGGGCAAACCTTCGCACACTTACCGCTCCCTTACCATCCGACCAACAGAATACTTATGCAAAACCCCAAAAATGGGATTTAGGAGTCCTAATACCTGTACCGATAATAGTCAGGGATTTTGTTCACGATTTGTCCACCAGCAAAGGGAATACTACAGCAGAAACCCTTTGGCGACATATTCAAAATTGGTTAGAAAAAACCAGTTTGGGTGACTTTTCAGTGCATTTGTATGAAGAATTGCTCATGCAGGGCGGTTTGATTCTGATTGACGGACTAGATGAATTGCCAGAGCCGGAAAGACAGCGTGGGCAAATTAAAAGTATCTTGCAAGATTTTGCACATACCTTCAGCCGATGCCGCTTCCTAGTCACCTGCCGCAGTTATGCCTATACCCGCCATGACTGGAAGCTGGAAGGTTTTAACGAAGCGGTATTGTGTCCATTTTCTTCAAGCCAGATAGAGAGGTTCATCGCTGCATGGTTCGCGCATATGGTAGAACAAGCTAAGCTGACTTCATTTGATGCCGAAGCAAGGGCGGAATCGTTAAATCGTGCGATAACTCGAAGTCCTCAGCTGGCGGAATTATCAGGAAATCCCTTGCTTCTATCCTTAATCGCACAAATCCACACCTATCGCGGCGGCAGACTACCGGAGAAGCGGGAACAGCTTTATGACGAGACTGTGGGTTTGCTGCTGGATCAATGGGAAAGCCTGAAAGTCAGCTCTATGCCCGATGGCTCCAAAACCAACACCTCCAGTCTTAGCGAATGGCTTAGTGCCAACCCTCACAATATCCGGCTGGAATTAGACAAACTCGCCTTCGAGGCCCACCGCGACCAAGCGGACTTGAAAGGCACGGCGGACATCCGCGAAGAACGGCTGATCCATGCCCTGTTTAATGCCGCCACCAATAAGATAGTGGCCTTGGGCCAGTTGAAAGCCCATCTTACCGACCGGGCAGGCCTTCTTGTCGCCCATGGTCCGGGGCTTTACCAATTCCCCCACCGCACCTTCCAAGAATACCTCGCCGCTTGCCATCTCACAGTTGAAGGCTTTCCCCATAACTTAGCTATGCTATTACGTAAAGACCCAAACCGCTGGCGGGAAGTAACCCTTCTAGCCGCAGCCAAGGTCTGCCGCGGCACTCCAGAGGCAGTGTGGAGTCTAGTTGATGCCTTGTGTTTCAACGATGTAAAGTCCTTTCCAGTTGGTAGAGAGGTGAGTGAGAGTTTGGAAACCGACTGTTGGGGAGCGCTGCTCGCCGCCCAAGCCTTGTGGGAAACAGGACTAGCAGAAGATGAACCAAATCCCTGCCATAAACCCAAGCGAGAAAGATTACGTCGCTGGCTTCTTGCCATTGTATTGCATGGCTGGCTACCACCCCCCGACCGAGCCATAGCCGGGCGCATGCTTAGCGTGTTAGGTGATGAGAGGGATTTTGATGAACTCGTTTCAATCCCGGCAGGGGAGTTTTGCATGGGAAATAATGAAAACAACGATGCCAAACCTCGCCATCAAGTCAATCTGCCAGCTTTCCAAATTAGCCTTTACCCTGTAACCAACGCCCAATATCGCCGCTTTACACAAGCTACTGGTCTACTATGGACTTCCCGAGAAGCAGATCAACCTGATAGGCGTAATCATCCTGCTACCCAAGTCAGTTGGCATGATGCGCTGGCTTATTGCCAGTGGCTGACGGAACAACACCGGCAGGCCAACATGATCGGCCCGGATCACTATTACACTTTACCTAGCGAAGCGGAATGGGAACGGGGTGCAGCAGGGACAGAAGGACGGCTTTACCCATGGGGAAATGAGTGGCAAGACAGCTATGCCAACACTGCTGAATTGGGTCTTGGTGAGGCTTGTACCGTCGGAATGTTTCCTCAAGGCCAAAGCGAAGTGGGCTGCCTAGATATGGTTGGCAATGTATGGGAGTGGACACGAAGTCTTTGGGGGAAAAACTGGAATCTTGATTTTAGATATCCTTACCTAGTAGAGGATAACAAGCGAGAAAATCTGACAGCTGGAAATAATGTCAGTCGAATCGTTCGGGGGGGGACATGGAATAATGATTCGGGTTACGCATCCTGCTATTTTCGATACGGTCTTCCTCCCATTGATCGCAACAATTTTCTCGGTTTTCGTGTAGTTTTGGTTTCATCTTTTATTACCCCTTCTTGAGTTTTGCTCAATCGGATCGGGCGGACTGTTAGTAACTTTCGCCCCCACCCTCCGCGCAGCGGCGTGGATTTTTTTAGGGAGGTGGCTTTACATGGTTGATCGAGTAATGGCTAGAAAATGATAA
>CAIWDB010000477.1 GCA_903911305.1 uncultured Methylococcaceae bacterium
ACTGAATCAGGGTCATACGCTAACCAGTCCTGCTCCATTATCAGAATCAGAATTAGAATCATGGTCTTATGCCACCTTGGCGCGGAGTCGTTTAGGTTTGATTCGAGGACGCATCAGCATCAAGGGTACTACTGACATCAAGCTTTTGGACACTATAGAAATCAAGCGAGTGGGTAAACGCTTTGGAGATTCAGAACCCGCTGGACAAGACAATAGCAAAGCCTTGGTGACCGGTATCCGCCATCGTGTCACCGAACAACTCGGTTGGGTCACTGATATACAAATAGGCTTATCAGATGAATGGCTGTCTTCCCGCCCGGATGTCGCCTCCCCGCCAGCGGCTGGCTTGATACCGCCCATCAGTGGTTTGCAAATTGGGATTGTGGATAAATTTGATAATAGCGAAATTGCTAAACAATATAATGATCAATATTTTGTAAAAGTCCAAATTCCTGCTTTTCAGCAGCCTGTTAATGAGGGTGGACAGCAACCTCCTTATTCCGTGTGGGCACGCTTGGCATCGCTCGATGCAGGTAAACAAAGAGGAGTCTATATTCGACCAGAACCCGGTGACGAAGTGGTATTAGGGTTTTTCAATGAAGACCCCCGCCAGCCCGTTATTATTGGTTCGTTATACAGTAACAATCATCATCCAATTCCAAAAGTAATTGATCAACCGGACGCAAATAATTATAAAAAAGCATGGGTGACAAGATCGGGTTTATCGATTTGTTTTGATGATCAAACAAAAGAAATAAAATTAACCACTCCCAAAAATAATTCAATTTCCTTGAGTGATAACCAAAATGGAATCACTATACAGGATCAAAACAATAACATTATTATTATGAATCAGAATGGTATTACTATTAAATCTGAAAAAGATATTACGCTTCAAGCAACAGATAACATAAACTTAAAAGGGAAAAAAGTTATCACTACTTAAAAGTAGTTGGAATAATAAACAATCATAATTAGCAAGATATTTTAGTTATTCCTTCCTTCCACCAGATTTAATGGATCGCCTTAATCCAGATCGTAGAGGGGCCTAAATCTTAGCCGTCCATGGAGCCTGGATTCCGGCGATCCCTGCCGGAATGACGGTGTTTTGAGTTTTACTAAATCAACTGGCTATTCAATTAGTTGTTATCAACCTTAACTGTAAAATGAAACTTCAACTCCACTACCAATAAACAAAACTTAAATAACATAAGAGGTAACCCATGACCATCGACACCATTCAACTGCAACTAACCACAGAAGAAACTAATCTCCTGCTTGAGGCTCTAGGCACACTGCCATTTATAAAGGTATATACCTTAATTGGCAAGATTCAGTCTCAGGCATCTGCGCAATTGGCTGCTTCTTCTGCTGCGCCTGAGCCTCATGCAGTGGCGGAAACTGGGGGCTAAAGCCATGGACTCACAGCCGTCTTCGTTCTTAGGTACGGGTTGGTCCTTCCCGCCTAGTTTCCACGCCAACGGTAACATCGTGGACATGGTTAGCAATGAAATGGATATTCAGCAAAGTTTGCAAATCATTTTGTCCACCACTGCGGGTGAACGGGTGATGTTGAGTGATTTTGGATGCAATTTGAATCATTACCTCTTTGAAGAGCTAGATCAAAACTTGGCTAATGGAATTGCCGAAGAGGTCAAGGACGGATTGTTGAAATATGAAGCACGGATTGATGTTGAAAACGTGGACGTGACTGAAAGTAATGAGACGGCTGGTTTGCTGATGATCAATATCACCTATCGGGTCAGGATGACCAATTCTCGCTATAACATGGTTTATCCATTTTATATCAACGAAGGCTCTCCCCTGTAAGGTGCGACCATGGCTGATTATGTATTGATTGAAGGGGATTTGGCGATGTTTATGCCTAGTTTCGGCGCTGCGACGGTGGTGGTGAGGCCCGGACGAATGCAAGGCTCCGGGCCGGGTTCTTGGAACGGAAAAAATTACTGTGTGGACGGGGATGAAAAGCAGCTTGCGGTTCCCGGCTGCCCTTATATCACTCCAGTTTATTCAATTCCGGGGGTGGGCACGTTGAAGATTGCCAATCTAGCCGCCAATCAAAAAGCAAAAATCACTCATGCAGGTGGCAAGGTGGTCTTGCTAAAAGGGAATCTGTTCACGGCTAAATTCGAGGTGCAAACGCCGGCGCAACAACCGCCACCTGACCCGGGACCGCCGATACCCGATTCCATGTCCAGCTATTCCGGGCTAGGGTCATTCATTACGTTTAATACCAATTATCAGGCGACTTGAAAAACTAAGGCATCTCTCATGAATACACAGACTCCATCGTCCACAACGACAGCCGCCACGGTAAGCATTGTCCCAACAACTCCGATTTGCTTATCAAGCAACGGCTCCAACCAAGAAGGTCGGAAAAATGCCAATCTAGACCCGCAATCGGTCAATATTGACGAGCGCAGCTTGGCGGATTTATTGGATTTTACTTATGCCTACTCCAAGGAACTCAAGTATTACGACCAAGATAATCAAGCCACTGGCGATTGGAGTGGATTTTTAAATCCTGACGGGGCAGATTGGCAGACGACGCGGGATGCGCTATTACAGTATTTGGATAACTCGGAAAATCGGTCAGAAAATGATTCTTTCCAGCGTCCGCACCTATTGCTATTCATGGCCTATTTGAAATTGCTGCAAATGGGCCAGCAGCAGCTTAACCAACTCACCCAAAGGCATCTTGATTTCTACTATCGGGACTATCTGCGCTTGACCAAACTCAAGGCGGTTCCCGATTCGGTCAATGTTTTGGTGTCCCTCGCTGCAGGTACGACGGAAACTTTGCTGCCAGCCGGTACCTTGTTGGCGGCAGGCAAGGATGGTGCAGGAAATGATATGAGTTATGCCACTGGCAATGATTTGCTGGTTAATCTGGCCCAAGTCAAGCAACTCAGTTCGGTGTTCGTCAACAAGACTATCATCGGGATCAAGCAAGCAAGGGAATTAGCCACAAGAACTTTGGATAATGGGTTGATGGATATGCTCGCCATCCCTTATGGCTCACCGAATCCGGGAGACCCGCTGCCACCTTACCCAGTGCCAACCTACCCTGCCAATTGGGCTGCAGGTGATATGAACTCCATTGACACGTCAAAAGGCATTACTGTCGATGATGCATTATTGAAAAACTTGCTCACGCTCACAGACTTTGTTTCAAGTACGCTACACATGGAGTTTGACGAGTTCAGGCTATTGATGAAACAAGTGGACAGCACTACCCCCAACTGGCTGACCATCAATAACTTGTTGGCACGGGCAGCCCAGCGTGCGAATTTCAATCCCACTTGGACACCTTCTGAATCCGAGCAGTTATCCAGTATCGACGCTTATGTTGCCAATGCAGTAGGTTCATTTAATTATTCAGCATTAGCCAATATGGGCATAGGTGGATTTACCACGTTGGATCAATTCAACGTCGCTTTGCAATTACTGGTGCAATATTTTTATTGCCCGGCGGAACAATTCCAGTTGCTTATGCAAACCTATAAAAATACTAACGCTACCGAGGATGACTGGGATCAAGTATACGCCAATCTGCAAACTGCTTATGTTAAAAAAATACAAGCGCAACAAAAACAGCAATTGAAGGACATTTCACAACAAACCCAGTTGCAACCCATCATTACTCAGCAAACCGCACTAGAGCAAATGTTGAAGCTGGCTTTGAACCCCCCTGAAAATACAACCGACGACGACTTATTATCCAAGCTCTCTACTTATCTACCGCCTAGCTCGACAAATGCCCTATCACAAATCCAGCAAGCCATGGGGGTAAACGCTCAAACCTTGGATGATAATGGGTGGGATGGGGTCATCAAAACGTTCATGTTGGCTTGGAATAACCGCCTAGGTAGTGACCCGGTGCCGCAGAAAGAGGAATGGGTATGCCTAAACGCGAATCCCGATGCGAAAACCGTGCTACCCACGACGACGAGTGATATTGTCCATTGGCGTACCTTCGGTCAACAGGTGGCCCCCGCTCAAAGCCAGATGCCAACGCCCCAATTAGGTTTGATTATCGCCTCGCCGGTGCTGTGCCTAAGCCAAGGCATTAGGGAAGTCAGCTTGGTCATTAAATTTGATTCAGCAAGTTTCGACCCAAGCAAACTAACCGCATATTTGTCCGACACCGGGCAGTGCGCGTTTATCGTTGAAATCAGCAGTCAGACTGGTTGGATTTCTGCCAACAACCCATTGATCACGATGTTGAACTACGACACCGCCACCAAAACTGGGTCTGACACGGACTCGGATACTTCCGGGAACTCTACAAAGCTCAACGCCTTGCAATTCCAGTTCACGTTGGATGCCTCATCCCCGGCAGTCAACGGACTGGCTGATTCGCCAAGCACATGGCCGATGTTACGGTTATTACTCCAGTCGTATTGGAAAGAAAGCACCAGCGAAGACCAAGGCGGTCATTATGTCACTCCTTATCCCTTATTCAGCAGTTTGGCGCTAGAACGGGTATGGCTGAATGTCAGTGTCAAAGGCTTGAAAGACCTGCCGATGCAAAACGACGAAGCCTCCTTGAGTTCATCCAAACCTTTTGAGCCTTTCGGCAACGCCCCTGCGGTCGGCTCCAGTTTCAGTTTTGCCCATCAGGAATTAGCGGTCAAGTGCTTAGACACGATGACTCTCAATTTTGAATGGATGAAATTCCCAGACATAAACTTAGGGACTTATTATAAAAATTATCCCGCTTTGAAGGATGCCACGGACAATGGCAAGTTCACCTTCGCGATGACATTGCTGAACCTTTCTTTACCGATACCGCTGTCTACAAATCAAATTCCTTTGTTTACCCCAAACAATGTGGGTACACCTTCTAGTGTCTCAATTCCAGTGGGTTCGGCTTTCGCCCCCGCCAGTCTCTATGAGCCGGATACCTCACTTAGCGACTATTCCGACCATTCCGCTTGGCGGCGTTACTGGCGATTGGAATTGAACCCGATTGGCTTCCAACAAGATGTTTACCCGTCTCTTGCCTCAAAGATGTCATTGCAATTTGCGGCTGATATTGCCGCAGGAAAAAATGCCGAGGGTAAAACGCCCTCAGCGGATGATTATCAAATCAACCCCCCTTACACCCCCACATTAAAAACATTTACCGTGGATTACACCGCAAGCAAGGAAATCCTGATGAGCCAATACCCAGATGCCAACGCACTGGAAAGAATTTATCACCAGCATCCCTTTGGGTATGCGGAAATTAGCCAAGACGACAATGGCGCATTCCGCTTATTGCCGGCTTATGACTATGAGGGGGAGCTTTACCTTGGGCTAGAGGGCATTGAGTCCGACAAACAGAGCGTGTCGCTACTGTTTCAACTGGCGGACGGCAGCGCCAACCCCGATTTGCCACCGCAACCGGTACAATGGAGTTACCTCAGCGGCAACCAATGGTTGACTTTGCAGAAAGGGCAACTTCAGTCCGACAGCACCCAAGGCTTGAACGTGACTGGTATTATGCAATTCCAATTGCCACAGGCCCAGCCCAACACCCTGTTGCCAGCCGATCTGTATTGGCTACGTGCCGCCGTGATCCAAAATTGCGACAGCCTGTGCGACACCATCAGCATCGACACCCAAGCGGTTTGCGCTACTTGGGTGGATCAAGGCAACCAGACGGATCACTTGAATCAAGCATTGCCCGTACAAACCATCAACCAAACAGTGGATTCGTTGCCGGGCATCGCTTCCATCAGTCAACCTTATTCTTCTTTCGGCGGCAAGCCGGAAGAGGATTATGGCGCATTCTACATTCGGGTCAGTGAACGCTTGCGCCACAAGCAGCGCGCCCTGACATTTTGGGATTATGAACACTTGATCCTGAATCAGTTTCCTGAAATTTACACCGCCAAATGCATTCCCCAAGCCTCCACGGGCGCGGTTGGCTCAGGCCAAGTGACGGTGGTTGTAATACCAGATATACGCAATAAGAAGCCATCCAACCCGTTTGCACCTAAAGTGTCTTCCGGGTTACTCGAACAAATTCAAAACTATCTGGCCGATTGCCTACCGCCTTTAGCTAAGGTGACAGTCAAAAATCCTACTTATGTTCCGGTGAAAGTTCGATTTGAAGTGAGCTTCATGCCGGGTTGCGACCCCGGCTTTTACACCGCCAAGCTTAATAATGAGTTGCGCCAATTCCTATCCCCTTGGGCCTATGACAATAGCAGCGAGGTGGTCATAGGCGGGAATATTTATGCCAATAACATTATAAATTTTTTAGAAAACCGAACCTATGTGGATTATGTGGCTGGCATGGAACTCTTTAAATGCGAAAATGGTTTGACCTATTCGCTCGTGCCGCCACCTATAGATAGGGATTCAGGGTATTGCGTAACCACTATCGACCCCAGCGGAGTACTGGTATCGGCCCAGCAACATGTGATTGATTTAATCACCGAAGACCATCCATTCGAGGATTCGGATTTAATGGGTATCGGTTACATGGAAATTGGGTTGGATTTTATCGTTGCACCCAACCCGGTAACGGCAACAGCCGCATAGAATACAACTGAACAATTTTACATAATTTTACTTTTTATCGCTCAATACAGGAGATTGACCATGAATAATCCAACCGCCAACCGCCAAACACTAAAAACCTATTTCACGACGAATTGCGTTCCAACCGAAAGCCAATTTTATGATTTGATTGATGGCATGATCAACCAAGCTGATGATGGCCTATTCAAGCAACAGGGTAACCCACTCAGCATCGTAGCGGCTAGAACTGCCCCCACACAAAACGTACTCAATATTTACGCCAGCCCACCTAGCAATTCCTCTCCCAATCCGGCATGGATGCTGCAACTCATTCCACCTAGCAACCCAAGTGGCACGATAACAGCCAACCCCGGCTTATCCATAAGCAATGGCACTGGTATCGGTAATAGTCGTTTGTATATTGATAATGTCACTAATAATGTAGGCATAGGCACTACCAACCCATCTGCCACTCTGGATATTAATGGGGGGGTTAAAGTCAATAACGCCCTTACTGTGGGTGGTTCGGCTACTTTCAATAACGCTCTTACGGTGAACGCTGCCGCGACGTTTAACAATGCCTTGACCATAGGTGTTCCAAGTTCCAACAACGCCCTCACAGTGAATGCTCCGACGACGTTTAACAAAACATTGACCATAAATGGAACAATAAACAACACAATGTGGAGCTATACCCACTTATATGGCAATGAAAGTATGAGCAATATGCCTATAACTACTTCTTTCAAAAGCAATGGAGGAAGTTTGTTAATTTTTGTGTCTGGGTCAGGTTATTGGTCAGGTACATCAAGCAGTTTTGACACATCGGATCATTTTCAGGAAATTGGTGTAGAAATTCAAATTGGTAATTTCTCATCATATCATATGAAAGTTGGAACGAATATACAAGGGCTTCATTGTAGTTTTATCCCTATTACTATTTGCATAAATAGAGCTGACTACTCAAATAATACTCATAATATCACTCTGACATGCATGCCGGAGACAACGACTGATCTAAATGATTACTTGAATATTACTATAATCGAGTTTCCATTCTAGTGGTCTTGCCATACTATGAATTGGACAACTTATTAAAAGCAATAAAAATCGCCCTAGCTTAAGACTTGTTCTCCATTTCTAGCTTGGGAACCTTAATGACTAGCTTACGGAAGCCGGAATATCTATAACCGCGTAACCAAGCTGAAACTCTGGTACGAGAAAACGAATATCCTAATGAAATCGGTAAGCCCATGAACACAACAAACACCCAATCAACTCCAAGCCTCCCCATAGACTATGCCAGCTTGCGGCAGGTAGGCATCGACCTGTTGCAAACGTGGGTCGGTGATAAATGGACGGATTTTAACGAACATGACCCCGGCATTACCTTGTTGGAGAATCTTTGTTATGCGCTGACCGATTTGGTCTACCGTAGTGGCTATTCTTTACCTGACCTGTTGAGTAGCTGTGACGATGACCCTTACTCCAGCTTGTACACTCCCGCTCAAATTTTGACGACTGAGCCAGTCACTCTGCTTGATCTGCGAAAGTGGGTTATGGATGTCTACGGCGTGAACAATGCTTGGTTTGAAAAGGTCGGGAAATTTAGCCCTTCGGCCCATTATCACGCCGGTGGTTTGACTGATCTGAAGAATGATACCAGCCAGCAGTTTATCGTGATGGGTTCCGACCCAAACGATGAAGCACTCAACCCGAATGGGCTTTACCGGGTTTGGGTGGAAAAATTCGAGAGTTTGAATGTGGACAGCCTTGATATTGTCCAGAATGTGGCCAAACGTATTCATTCCCATCGTCCATTAAGCATGGATTTCGAATCGGTGGAAGTGATGGCTAGGCAAAAAATCCAAGTAAAGGCCAGCATCGAGATCAGCAAAGAGGGCGATGCCAATGACATTTATGCTGCCATCTTGCTGCGATTGGCTAATTTCATTGCGCCAAACATTCAGTTTAATTCTTGTTCAGAGCAACTGGCTGCGGGTCAACGGATCGACCAAATTTTTGACGGGCCTAACTTAAACCAAGGTTTCCTTGACATTCGGCAATTGTCAAGCCTGAAACGCAAAACAGCTTTGCGGGTGGCCGATTTTATCCGTGAAATCATGGATGTGGAGGGCGTGGTGATGGTCAAATACATTGCTTTGAAAGGTGACGGGGTAACATGGCAGAATTGGTCGCTGGATTTGGACAACACCAAATCACCCAGTTTAGACTACGCCAATACCGTCATTAATTTGGAGCGGATGCAAATACCGGTCAGCGTAGACCCTACGCTGGCACAAAACCGTTACCTACAAGCCCGCCAAACTTTGGAATATCAAATCGCCAATCCGGGGGGTATTGATTTCAGCACTCCACCGGGCAGAAACCGTCAAGTGGAACGTTATTATTCGGTGCAACATCAGTTCCCGCAGGTCTACGGGATAGGGGCGTTTGGCCTGCCGCCGCAAGCGGATGCAAAACGCCGCGCACAAGCCAAGCAATTGAAAGCTTACCTATTATTGTGCGAACAATTATTGGCAAACGAATTCGCTCAACTAGCCCATGTAGGAAATTTATTGGGCTTTGCCGATAATGACCCTAGCACTTATTTTGCCGTCCCTATCAATGAAAAAAGTTTCAATAACGAAAATTTGAACTTGGAAGCACTTTGGAAAGATGACAAGAATCTTCAGCAACGTTTGACTCAAATCGTCGAAAATCCAAATGCGACCCGTGACGACCAAACCTCGCCAGTAGATTGGCAACGGCGCAACCGCTTGCTTGACCATCTGCTGGCCCGTTTCGCCGAGCAATTTCAAGATTACGCTCAGTTCGAACCCACCCCACCTGATGCAGCCACCACGCCGGCCAGGCTGGCGGCGATCAAACGGGCTTGGTTGCAGTCTTACCCGGAACTCAGTCGAGGGCGCGGCACGGGAAGCGACATTACCCAAGCCATCGACCCAAACGAGCCAGACCCCTTGCTCAAGTCCAGCAACTTGGCCGGATTACTGAAAAACCTAGTCATCAAACTGGGCGTGTTTTTAACGACTAACGCAGAATCCAATGCCTACCCCTCCCTGTCCTTGAACTCGCAGGAATGGCCGATTTATCTGGTCGAACATGCTTTGTTGCGCCCGATAGACGCAGATCAGGCGCAAAGCCCTTGGCCTTTGATGGCGAACGCCCGCAGTGCCGACCCTTACTCGCTGCAAATCAGTTTGGTTTTCCCTAGTGAGCAAGCTCCTTTTGATGACCTGGTATTCCGTCAGTTTGTGGAAAAAACCGTCAGCGAGGAATGCCCTGCCCATCTCAGTGTGTATCAGGTTTGGCTTGACGCTGCCGATATGGGCAACTTCCAAAGCGCATACCAAGATTGGCAGAATTTCCAAAGCCAGTATCGGCAACTGTCCATGGACTTGGGACCGCATCCCGACCCCACAGCGACGAACTATCACGCCATCTGCTTTCAATTGCGGGATGCGAGGGATCGGCTGATTAATTTGTTAGGCATCGGTCAAACTTATCCCTTGGCGGATTTGGCTATTAATGGTCAATGGAATGCAGGTATTTGTACGATTACAGTTCAGGCTATTGAAGGATTTGCCACAACCGCTAACATTGTTTTGGCCTTAAGCCAAAAGGGCGTGGTCTATGAATTATGCGATAAAAACGAGGTTCCATTAGCCATCCAAGGGAAGGGCAATGGCGGCGATTTAATTTTAATTACTCCTAACATCAGCAGCGATACCACCTTCACCTTACAAGCTTCCAAACCGACTGGCAAATCAGTGATGTTAAATCAATCTGTAGAAGTCCAAGTTAAATCCCAAGCCAAAGCCCAATCTAAGGATATGCCACCAGAAAATCCTCCTTTTTTACCTTCGTGGTGGCAGGGGGTGTAATTACCAATGACCAACCAACGCCACATGATCTTGAAGCAGAAGGTGGAGGTTACCGTTCCGTCTTCCGAGCAGGCTTGGCCTTTGCAGGAGCAGATTAGCAAGATTTTGCGCACCAAGATCAAACCGCTGATTGAACGCGCTTGCGACAGCCTCAGCACACCCGACTGTCTGCACCGGATTGAGCGCTTGGAATTGGATTTGGGGTTTGTGGATGCAAACAATTTGTCGAAACAACTACCCGCTTTGTTTGACGAAGCATTCAAACGAGCGCTGGGGAAGGCAGTCGCCCAGCCTGACCCGTCCGGTTTGCCTAGCAAGGTCGCCTCGCAATGGGAGTTGTTCACCCAGTTTATACGGGAAGGTACCCTACCTTGGTGGGCGGATTTGACAAAGCCTCATCAAGTCGAAGACAGCATTGATTATTTGCTGAGTGAAGCCCCCGAATTGATTCGACAAGGCTTGCCAATTCTAGCATTGGATCTGCGCGGTTTGCGGCGCATGATCCGCCAATTGCAAGACCGGCAGTTGGCTTTCCTTGTCAGCCTGCAAATCCCGGCGTTGGGAGAGTTTGGCTGGTCACTGTTCCAAAGCATGACCCATTCCCAAAATCATATCCCCCTCCTTTCTGCCAGTCAGTCATCAGGTTTTAGGGTCAATGTTTGGCAAAGTATCTTACAAAATGCTTTATTGCCTGAACTCACCCCAGCCGACCGCACCGATTTTGCGCGAGGGGTGTTGATGCGTTTGGCTCACCTGCAAGGGGTTTCCTATCCGGCGGTGGTGCAAGCCTTCAGTATCGCTTCCGGGTCATTGCAGAATCAAGCCCAAGCAATCGCCGATGATTTAATGCATGAGCTTGATGCCATGCGCCATGACCAAACCCCGGACAATCAGGAGTTACATGAATTTGGTGGGAAGACAGCAAACCAAGCCCATCGAGATTTTCAATATCTCGAAAAACCATCCCACGATCTAGCAGAGCAAGAGACAAATCAATTCGCTCGAAAGTCAAGCAATGAATCTCATAACGAGTTTATTAACACTACCTATCTTCCTTTGGATAATCGTGAGAATGATCAGGAAGGGATCATTCTAGGCAATGCCGGTTTAGTGATTCTTTGGCCGTTTATTGGCGAACTGTTTGAACGGCTTGGATTTGCCAAGGAAAAAACCATTGTCAATGAAACTGCCAGACAACGAGCCGTGGCTTTACTTCACTATCTCTGCACTGGGAATGCATCTATTCATGAATATCTATTGCCACTCAACAAGGTATTATGCGGCATGGAACTTACGACCGTTTTTGAACATAATGACCCGTTAACTCAAGAAGAAACCAACGCTTGCGATAGCCTCATTACTTCGGTGATAGAACAAATTCCTATTCTGGAAAACATGAGCATTAATGGATTTCGCGGCAACTTTATAATCCGTACCGGCATTTTACTGCCGGGAAATTATGGTTGGTTATTGCGGGTTGAACGTGAAACTTACGACGTGGTATTGGAGCATTTCCCTTGGCAGTTTGACTGGGTGAAACTGCCATGGATGCAAAGTCCATTACAAGTGGAATGGTAAATTCTGGATTTTACATCAAGCTTGGCATTACCTTTTGCTGAATCAAGCATTGCGCCACAAACTCGTTCTGTAAAATTCATGCAACCAAACTACCGGACGGGTAAGATTAACCAAATTAACTGATGTTACGCGGCGATCTGGTATTGGAGCGTCAATGCTTGCTTTGACAGGCGAAGGACGCTTCGCATCTCCAATGCTCTTTTCAAAGCAAGCTTTGACGATCCTGTCACGCCAGTATATAAGCAACTATTACATCCTTGCGTAACATCAGCAAATTAATGCTGAAAACGGCATCGTCGTTAGCGGTTGGGACCCGTATTACGCCCCAGACGGTATTAAACATCCCGGCAGCGTTGCAGTTCATCCAATCCAGAAAGGAAAACGCTGAGGACATTTTAGAACAAGCCCGCATGTCCCGATTGGACGATCTGAGGATTTATTTTGCCGACCTCCAATTTCGCCCTCGCCCCGCCTACCGGCATTTGGAAGGCGGATTGCAAAGGGACATCAAAGCTTTTATCGGATGGTGACAAGCCACCGCTGAGACCAAAGCCGCCGCGCATTCCACCCGCTGTCTCGGGCATCCAGTACAATTTTTGCAAAAACCCGGCATGCGTGAATTACGGTATTGAGCCTAAGCTTAAGAGGAAAATGTCGGACCATGACTTTTACACGCTATCCGGCAGTGGAAAGGGCTTTCCGCTGTTGAAATGCAAATCGTGCGGCGAGATGCCGCCCCTTAAGAGCAACGCCGGTCCCGCCGAGGAACTTGCCCGAATTGCTTGTTACCTCAAACCAACGCCCTCTTGTCCCAACCCGCTTTGCGGGAATCAGGGGTGCCGCTTGAAACCAAACATGCTTACCAGTCCTACGGGAAGAACCGGGGGGTCCAAACGCTAACGATGCAGGGAATGCCTTGCGACATTTTCGATTCCGATCCCCTGCTGAATTGGCCTTAATGGAAGAAATGCGCTGCGTAGAGTCTGAACTTATTGCAGAAGAAAACGCGATGGAATTGGGATAAGAAATGCACTGATTGCATAATATGATTTCGTTATCCGTGGCATATAAGCGTTGCCACCAACCAAATATTCCATATGTATGTTTATGACCAACCAAGCCAGTCGATTATTTTTCGCCCTTAAGCCCCATCTAGCCCCGGCACTCATTGCCTTGTGGTTGGTGGCCTGTCCTGCCAGCGCAAATGAAATCTCCCCGTTGAAACCGATAGACACCTCAAGCCCTCGGTCCACCCTTCTAGGGTTCCTTGAAGTCATGAACGAGAGTTACCCGAAAGGCATTGGGTTAATGCAGACGTATCTGGCATCTTCGAGGCTTTACCTCTCGCCGGAGGAGGTTTCAACCGTGCAGGAATACCGCCACGGTTTGGTCACGGCTGAACGGGCTTTGGACTTGAGTGATCTATCACCCTCCATGGCCCGCGAATCCTCACGGCGGCGCACCATACAACTGAAGGAGATACTTGATCGCATCGACCTCCCTCCGCTCGAATCCATCCCTGACGCACAGGCGATGGTTTCAGCCGAGTTCAAGCGTTGGTCAATTCCAGGCACGGAGATAAGAATCGCCCGGATCGAAAAAGGACCACGGGTGGGTGAGTATCTCTTTACCGCAGAAACAGTCACTCACATACCCGAGTTTTACGATAAAAAATTGGAGCAGAATTGCAATGCCTGAATTCAACAATAATCGAGGCTTCGAAAAAAGCCGTTTGCAGTCCCTAAGTGACGGTGTTTTTTCCATCGTCATGACGTTGTTGGTGCTTGAAATCATTTCCAACGATGTCACCGGGGCTGCTTCGGCCCCCGAATTGCACAAAGCATTGCTCGATCTTTGGCCAAAAGTGCTCAGCTACGTCATCAGCTTTGTGGTGGCGGGCGTTTTCTGGGTGGCCCAACTTGCCGATCTGCATCATCTGACCCACACAGACAACCGATTCCTTTGGATTAACATTTTATTTCTGTTCTGGGTGTCGCTCTTACCCTTCTCAGCAGCCTTGTTAGGCGAACACCATCAATATGCCGTGGCTGCCATTGTCTACGGTTGCAACATGATTTTCGCCAGCCTAACTCTGCATGTCAGTTGGCGCTATGCCGTCCAAGGGCATCGCCTAGTCAGTCCTGACTTGAGTGCATTGGCAATAAAACAGGCCCATGTTCGTTTATTGCTCGGGCCGCCCATTTATCTGTTAGGTATTGGCGTTGCCTTTTACAAGCCGCACGTCAGCTTCATTTTGTATGTGTTCGTGGCGATCCTTTACGTGTTGGCTGGCATCGTTCCCTCCCGGCTTCGCATCAAGGCATTGAGTTCGTTGGACGACGATTAAGCCGGCTTTGACCGGCTTGTCCCAACCGCAACCACAAACTCACGGGATGCCACGTAGTGATCAGCACCATCATCAAGAATGCTTGCGTTGCTCTGCTCTGGATGCCTAATGCGGCCCAGGCTGACCGCGACGCAGCGGCGTGCCATCGACTGCGGTTGATTCAGCCGTCTCAAGCTTCTTGATGTCCTCGGGCGACAACTGCGGCCTATCAACCTTGATCGTCAGCTTGTTTAGTTTGGCGGTCAGCGTGAATGGCGGTTGGTAGTCGGCATCGTTCACGCCGGTCAGGGTGTCAGAGCCGACATCGAAGCTCTCGTCCCATTGCAGGGTCATGGGCAGCGTATGCGGTAGGTTAATGGTTTGGGCTTCTTTGCCGTCCACCTTGAGCGTACCCGTGCCGGAGCGACCGAGACCGCTCATGTTATTAAACGCCAGCGTGCCGATTCCGAGGCCGTCATACTTGAAGTCGAACTCCAAGGTGTGTTTACCGGGCGTGAGCGCGACTGGGCCTTCCCACTTGATGCGCTTGAGGTCAATCAGGTTCCAAAGAAACACCGGTTTGCCCTTGAGCAGATAGAAGCCATAGCCGGCGAAGCGCCCGCCGGAGGTCAGGATTATGCCTTCTGCCCCGCCTTCGGGCACATCAAGGTCTGCTGTGATGGTGTAGGAGCTGTTGAGCAGAGACGGTGAATCACCCTGTGGCAGGCCCACCATCGGTTTGGTATAGACGAACTCGGTGCGGCCAGCGGTGATGTTCGGACGCGGGGCGACGATGCGGGCGGCCACCGAGGCATCCATCGGGAAGACCTGATGCTTCTTCGCTTCGGCAATGAACATCTGCTTCATCTCTTTCACTTTATCAGGATGCTTATCAGCGATGTTCTGCGACTGGCTGAAGTCGGCGTTGAGGTCGTAGAGTTCAAGCACTTGATTGTTAAGCGGGTCGGGATTGGCAGCGCCGAAGGCTTCCCACGGCGCACGGTTGACCTGGGTGCTGAGCAGCCAGCCTTCGTGGTACAGAGCCCATTGGCCAAACATCTCGAAGTATTGGGTCTTGTGGTGCGAAGGTTCCTTGGAATTTTTTGCATCGAACGTATAGGCGAGGCTAGTACCCTCAATCGGCGCCTGCTTGATGCCGTCTACCGTTGCGGGTGCCGGGATGCCGGTGGCTTCGAGGATGGTTGGCACGATGTCAATCACATGGCTGAACTGCTCACGCAGGCCACCCTTGTCTTTGATGCGGGCAGGCCAAGAAATGGCCATGTTCTGGCGAATGCCTCCGAGTTTCGAGGCGTTCTGCTTGAACCAGGTAAACGGCGTGTCAAAGGCCCAAGACCAGCCTGCCGACATGTGGTTGTAAGTCTGCTCAGTGCCCCAGACTTCATACCATTTCATTTGATCTGCAACAGGCACAGCGACACCATTAAAGAATGCAACTTCGTTAGGGGTGCCAAATGGTCCGCCCTCGGCGCTAGTACCGTTGTCGCCGTTGATGTAGATGATGAGTGTGTTGTCGAGCTTGCCCATATCCTCGATGGTTTGAATGACTCGCCCAATTTCGCTGTCGTTGTAGGCCGCGTAGGCGGCAAACACTTCCACCTGCTTAATGTAGAGCTTCTTCTCTTCAGGTGTCAAATCATCCCAGTTTTTGAGGACATTCGTCGGCCAAGGCTCCAATTTTGTGTCCAGTGGGATCACGCCAAGTTTCTTCTGGTTTTCAAAAATCTGCTCGCGCAGCTTGTTCCAGCCCTGATCAAAGAGGTGCATCTTGCTGATCTTATCCACCCATTCTTTGGTCGGATGATGCGGCGCATGGGTGGCACCCGGCGCGTACTTGACGAAGAACGGCTTGCTGGGCATCGTCTGGTTAACACGATTGAGGTAATCGATGGCGTCGTCGGCCATTCCAGTCACCAGATTCCATTGTGGCTTACCCTGAAACGGAAAAATTTGCGTGGTGTTGCGGAATAGATTCGGCTGCCACTGGTTCGCATCACCGCCGACGAAGCCATAAAAATAGTCGAAGCCCATGCCGGTCGGCCACTGGTCGAATGGCCCGACCTGGCTGGCGGCGAAGGCAGGGGTGTTGTGATCCTTGCCGAACCAGGCGGTCGCGTAGCCATTTTCCAGCAGCATCCGACCGATGGTCGCTTTGTCCTTGGTGATGATGCTGTTGTAGCCGGGGAAACCCGTGGACTGCTCGGATATCACGCCAAAACCGGCTGAGTGATGGTTCCGTCCGGTGATGAGCGCGGCCCGCGTAGGCGAGCACAGCGCGGTGGAGTGAATATTGTTATAGCGCAGGCCGTTATTCGCGATGCGATCCATCGTAGGTGTCGGGATGACACCACCGAAAGTGCTCGGCACGCCAAATCCGGCATCATCCGTGATGATGAGCAGCACGTTGGGAGCTTCCTTGGGCGGCACGATGCGCGGTGCCCACCACGGTTTCGATTGCAAGGCATCGTCTTTGATCACGCCGCCGAATTTCGGATCGGGTGCCGGAAGCTGGCTACCCTCTATTGTTGTGGTGGCGTTGGGCGAACCCGGTGTGCCAGTCACTTGTAATTGGCCCGTTTGTTTAGGGTCTTTATGGGCGATGGTCTTGTCAGTTTTGCTTTGGGTTGTTTCCGCAAGCGCCTGGGGTGTAATGAATACAAATGTCAGCACTGACAAAACAATCAGCACATCACTAAGTCGATTTTGTTTCAAGATTTTTTCCTTTGATGGGTTGGATTGTGGTTTGGTATCGTCTGTCGATTTATTTTGGCGGATTCAAAAGTGAAGTGCAATACATCGGGATTAACGAGCGAGGGTTGATTGCTGTGTGCTATTCAGTAGCCATTCTCGAAGACCTCAAGGGACATCGAACCTCGAGTCTTTTTCTGGGCCGGGCGTTACTTTGGCTGTTTTACCCAACACCTCGAATAGGCTGTGTTCCGCATGTTTGAGGCGTTGGGAAAAGGTATGCAAAGATATGCATAGTCATCCAAAGCAGCCCCGCCGCTCGGCCGCGTCGGCCTTTTCCAAGTCGCCCTCAGCATCCTCCACCACGCCCAGCAGGCTTTCCACGCGGGCGCGCAACAGTGGATGGCGTTTGATCCGTTGCAATAAGGCGATGTCTTGTTCATCAAGGGTAGGCATGGTGGGCTTCATAGGATTTGGATGGCAGAAATTGACATGGAATTCTATACCCGCATCACTTTATAATCACACTCATACACAACTGTAAAATCATTTTGGTGTATAGTGCGTAAATGATATGATCTCAAACAGGAAAACCCATGGCAAAACCAGACAAAAAATCCAAGCCAGCCGTTGATGAACTGTTAAAAATCCAAACTGGAATCAAGGGTCTGGACGAGATTACCGGCGGCGGACTGCCACAGGGCCGCCCGACCTTGGTTTGCGGCGGCACGGGCTGCGGCAAGACCCTCCTTGCCATGGAATTCCTTGTGCGCGGGGCGGTGCAGTTTGACGAACCAGGCGTGTTCATATCGTTTGAGGAAAAGTCCGATGAGTTGACTAAAAACTTCATCTCCTTGGGCTTCGATCTGAATGAATTGGTCAGCCAGAACAAGCTGTCCATTGACTATGTGCATCTGGAACCGAGGGAAATTGAAGAAACCGGCGAATATGACTTGGAAGGGCTGATCATCCGCATCGGCCACGCCATCGACACGCTAGGCGCAAAGCGGGTGGCGCTCGACACCATCGAGGCATTGTTTTCCGGGCTGTCGAATGAAGCCATCCTGCGTTCGGAACTGCGCCGATTGTTCCGCTTCCTGAAAGACAAGGGCGTCACCGCCATCGTCACCGGCGAACAGGGGGAGCGGACCTTCACCCGCTTTGGGCTGGAAGAATACGTCGCCGACTGCGTGATTTTCCTCAACCATGCCGTCAGCCAGCAGATTGCCACCCGCCGCCTGCGCATCGTCAAATACCGGGGTTCCGCCCACGGCACCAACGAATACCCGTTTTTGATCGACAGCCAAGGCTTCTCGGTCATGCCGATCTCCTCCATCGGCCTTGACCACCCGGCATCCACCGAACGCATCCCCACCGGCATCCCTCGCTTGGACACCATGCTGGGGGGCAAAGGCTACTACCGGGGCAGCAGCATTCTTGTCACTGGCACGGCTGGCACCGGTAAGTCCAGCATGGCCGCGCATTTTGTCGATGCCGCCTGTAGGCGCGGCGAGCGCAGCCTGTATTTCGCCTTCGAGGAGTCGCAAAACCAGATCATCCGCAACATGCATTCCATCGGCATCGATCTGGGGCGGTGGGTTGACCAAGGCTTGCTGCAATTCCAGAACGCCCGGCCCAGCCTATACGGTTTGGAGATGCACCTGGTCGTCATGCACAAGGCAATTGATCAATTCAAGCCAGCCATCGTCGTCGTCGACCCGATTTCCAACCTGGTGGCGGCGGCCAGCGAGGCCGAAGTCAAGTCGATGCTCTCGCGCATGATCGATTACCTGAAGATGAAGCAGATCACCGCCTTCTGCACCGACCTGACCTCGACCAACGGCAGCCTGGAACGGACCGAAGTCGGCATTTCGTCGCTGATGGACACGTGGCTGCTATTGCAAGCCATGGAAGGCAGCGGCGAACGCAACCGTGGCCTGTATATCCTCAAGTCACGCGGCATGGCGCATTCCAATCAGATTAGGGAGTTCATCCTCAGCGACAAGGGTGCCCAACTGCGGGATGTGTATGTCGGCCCTGGCGGTGTGTTGACCGGCTCGGCCAGGCTTGCCCAAGAAGCGAGTGACAAGTTTGAATCCCTTAATTGCAAACAGGAAATCGAACGCAAGCAACGCGAGATCGAACGGAAAAAGACGGCTATCGAAGCGCAAATTTCCGCATTGCGCACCCAATTCGAGGATGAGAAGGATCAATTGGAAAGGCTCATTTCCAAGGAAAAGCAACGAGATGAAACGCTGGTCTTGGACAACCAGGCCATGTCCAAGGTGCGGCAGGCGGACGAACTGCCTGCCAAACAAACCCGCATAGAGAAAACCGGCAAAGGAGGCCGCAAATGACCCGTGTAGAAAGCCACGCCACCGCCAAAACGCCAAAAGCGGGCGGGGAAAACGAGAACAAATGG
Source organism: uncultured Methylococcaceae bacterium (assembly GCA_903911305.1). Lineage (GTDB taxonomy): Bacteria > Pseudomonadota > Gammaproteobacteria > Methylococcales > Methylococcaceae > Methylumidiphilus. Next base: position 19,478 of record CAIWDB010000477.1, read on the forward strand.
ATGCTCAGGCTGTATGTCGCCGGGCAGACACCCAAAGCCCTCACCGCCTTTGCCAATTTGAAAAGGATTTGTGAGGAGCACCTACAGGGAAAATACCAAATTGAAGTGATCGACCTGCTGGTAAATCCAACCTTGGCCAAAGATGACCAGATACTCGCACTTCCAACGTTAGTGCGAAAACTACCTGAGCCGGTAAAGAAAATCATTGGCGACCTTTCCAACACCGAACGGGTGCTGGTGGGATTGGACATTCGGCCTATCATTTAACTGATGTTAGTTTTGGAGCGTCAAAGCTACCGCCCTTCGCAGACGGGCAGGGCAAGGCAAGCCTTGCCAGTCAAAGCAAGCTTTGACGCTCCAATTCTGAAATGAATTATTGTGGAGGGAAACATGAACCAGAAAACCGATGCCGAAACCGAACCGGTTCAAGATGCTACAGCGGCATTTGAACTGGCGCTGAGTGAATCGGGCCAAGGGCATTACGTGCTTAGGCTTTATGTGGCGGGCATGACCCCCAATTCGCAACGCGCCATTGAAAATGTGCAAAAGATTTGCGAAGAACACATGCAAGGGCGCTTCGAGTTGGAAATCATCGACATCTACCAGCAGCCGATCTTCGCCAAAGAGGGGAACATCGTCGCCGCCCCCACGCTGGTCAAGGAACTCCCACCGCCGCTACGCAAATTCATTGGCGACCTGTCGCAAACCGAGCGGATACTGGCCGGGTTGGATTTGCGCAAAAAGGATTAGAGGGTAGTGGCAAAGCAAGCTTTGTCACCCTATCAGACAGGGCCATCAAAATTTTTATGAATGCACTTGAATGGCAACCGACAACCGATCACAAGAAGAACTCCTAACTGAAAACGAGGCGTTGCGTTTTCGCCTTGAAGAAGCAGAAGCAGTCATCCAAGCCATTCAAGGTGGAGAAGTGGACGCCATCGTCGTTTCCATGCCGGAAGGGGAGCAGGTTTTTACGTTGAAGGGGGCCGACTACCCCTATCGCAAGTTAGTTGAAAACATGAGCGAGGGAGCCGCTTTCATCGATGCGCACGGTATGATTGTTTATTGCAACCGGCAACTGTCAGAACTGCTGGAAGTCCCGATGGAAAAGCTCATCGGTTCGCGTTTTGTCTCTTACATGGCATCCCCAGACCAAGCCTTGGTGGAAGAGCGAATTGACAACCCTACGCGCGAGGGCGATCAGCATGAAATCATCCTGAAAAGTTTGTCAGAAACTAGCTTACCGGTATTGCTTTCCTACGCTACCGTCGAATTGGCTGGCAAAAAGGGGTTGGGCGTGGTGGTCACCAATATCACCGCCCGCAAACAAGTCGAGACCGAACTGAAATCCGCCCGGCGTGCCGCCGATTCGGCCAACCAGGCCAAAAGCGCATTTCTCGCCAACATGAGCCATGAAATCCGCACGCCGATGAATGCCATCCTAGGCATCGCCCATTTATTGCGGACGCAAACCGAGCGAGCCGACCATGTGGACAAGATCGACAAGATCGCTTCATCCAGCAAGCATCTTCTTGGAATCATCAACAACATTCTGGATTTCTCCAAAATTGAGGCGGGATGGCTTAACCTTGAACAAACTGCATTTCTACTTCCCGAAGCGATAGTCCTTATCCACGGCATGATCGCCGAACAAGCCGAACAGAAGGGACTCGAGCTAATTGAAGAGATTGAGCCTTGTTTAGCCAATTTGCCATTGCTGGGCGATCCGCTGCGCTTGGCACAGGTGATAATCAACCTTATGGTTAACGCGATCAAGTTTACCGAGCATGGCAGCATCACCCTCAATGTCCAGGCCATTTCCGAAGACAGCGAACGGGTAAGCCTGCGATTCGAGGTGCGCGACACTGGCATAGGCATCGATAAAACTCAACAGCATAAATTGTTTAATGCCTTTGAACAGGCGGAATCCTCGACCACCCGCAAATATGGAGGCACCGGACTTGGGCTGGCGATTTCCAAGGCAATTATTACTATGATGGGAGGGGAAATCGGGGTTGACAGCGAGATCGGCAAGGGCAGCCTATTCTGGTTTACCGCTTCGTTTGAACGGGGAAATGCCGATAATTTTAAGCGGGAAGATGAACCCAAGGCGAAAGGCCCAAATCCTGACCGTGCTCGCATTCTGTTGGTTGAAGACAATGAGATCAACCAAGATATAGCCAAGGAAATTTTGGAAGATTACGGTTTCATTGTCGAAGTTGCGAACCATGGCGGGGAAGCCGTCGAAAAGGCGAGCCTCGGGCGCTACAACCTGATTCTCATGGATGTGCAAATGCCTGTCATGGACGGCTTTGAGGCAACTCGCATCATCAGGAAGTTGCCTGAATTCCAAACTGTGCCTATCCTCGCCATGACCGCCAATGTCTATGAGAAAGACCGTATAAACTGTAAAGAGGCAGGCATGAATGATTTCATTGGCAAACCGTTCGACCCGAAAGAACTTTACAACACTATTCTTCGCTGGTTATCCATGGAAGAAAATTGAATGCCAACCGACAACCGCTCACTTGAAGAACTCTTAAGCGAGAACGAGACACTTAGGCTTCGCCTTGAAGAAGCCGAGGAAACCCTTTATGCCATCCAAAGCGGCGAAGTGGACGCGCTTGTCATTTCCTCCGTGTCAGGTGAGAGCCAAGTTTTCAGCTTGCAAGGGGCCGAGCATCCTTATCGCGTCTTAGTGGAGACCATGAACGAGGGGGCGACTTTCCTCGACACGGACGGTATCATCGTGTATTGCAACCGGCAATTGGCGAACATGCTAAAAGTGCCGATGGAAAAGCTCGTCGGCTCGCCGTTGAGTGCTTATGTGGCAGCCGAAGACCTCGCTACGTTGGCCTATCACTTGGCGAACACGGATGGTCGGGGCAGAAATGAAATCACCCTGAAGACTGCGACAGAAGGCCGTCTGCCCGTGGTATTTTCCTGCGCCGCCATTGACATGGCTGGCAAGCCTGGGGTGAGCGTGGTCTTCACCGACATCAGAACTATTCAAGAAGCCGAACGGCAACTCGCCATCGCCGCAGAACGAGAGCGGGCGACACAGGCCATACATCAGAGTGAGGAAAGGCTGCGGCTCGCCTTGGATGCGTCACAGATGGGTATTTTCGACTGGGACATCAAAACCGGAAAGATAATTTGGACACGACACCACGAAAAATTGTGGGGATTTCAACCGGGGGAGTTCGGCGGAACCTACGAATCCTTTGCCAGCCGTGTCCACCCGAACGACCTGCCGGGAGTCAATGACAAACTAGCCTGTTGCATCGCAAACATGAAACCCTTCTCCTTAGAATTTCGGGTGGTATGGCCTGACGGCAGCCAGCACTGGATAGCCGTTTGGGGCGAATTCGCCATCGGATACGACAAAATGCCCTGGCACATGCGCGGGGCAGTCGTGGACATCACCGAGCAAAAACTGACGAAATTGAAGTTGGAAAACATCCAGTTCACCCTTTCCGAGGCTCAGCGAATTGCGCACGTCGGCAGCTTTGAGTACATGGCCGAGACGAAAACGACCGTGTGGTCCGACGAGGAGTTCCGTATTTACGGCCTTACTCCTGGGGCGCCTTCGCCTGCCTATGACGACCTGCTTGCGAAGTTTATCCATCCGGACGATGCCGACCTGTTGAATGAGACCTTCACCGCAGCGATACAAAGCAACTCGATTTACGAACTGGAGCACCGGATCGTGCTTCCCGATGGCAGTGCGCGAATCGTGTATGACCGGGCACACCCGTATTTCGATGAGAAAGGAAACCTGGTCCGGTATGTGGGCGCGACACTGGACATCACCGAAAGCAAACAAGCCGAAATGCGTTTGCAACTCGCTGCCAGCGTGTTCACCCACTCCCGCGAAGGCATCATCATCACCGATGCCGTAGGCACCATCATCGAGGTCAATTATGCCTTCACCTACATTACTGGCTATCCGCGTGAAGAAGCCCTAGGCCGTAAATCAAGCATCCTCAAATCTGGGCGGCATGATCCGGCATTTTATGCAGCACTATGGCACGACCTCACCAGCAAAGGGCACTGGTACGGCGAAATCTGGAACCGGCGCAAAAACGGTGAGGTGTATGCCGAAATGATCACCATCAGCGCGGTACGGGATGCCGATGGGCAGACCAAGCACTATGTCGCTTTGTTTTCCGACATCACCCCCATGAAGATGCACCAACAGCAGCTTGAACACATCGCTCATTATGACGGGCTGACCGGCCTTCCTAATCGCCTGTTATTGTCTGACCGTCTTGAGCAAGCCATGGCCCAAACACAACGCCACGGTGGTTCGCTGGCGGTGGCCTACCTCGATTTGGACGGCTTCAAGGCCATCAATGACGAACACGGACACAGCGTCGGCGATGCCCTGCTGGTTGCCATTGCGGGGCGCATGAAGGCAGTGTTGCGGGAAGTTGACACCTTGGCGCGTATCGGTGGCGACGAGTTTGTCGCGGCGCTGGTCGATTTGGAACATCCGACGAGCTGTGAACCGCTAATTGAACGCCTGTTGCGAGCCGCCGCCGATCCGGTGATGGTAGGCCAAGCGATGTTGCACATTTCTGCCAGCATTGGGGTGACGATCTACCCGCAGGACGAAGCCAACGCTAATGCCGGTCAGTTGTTACGCCATGCCGACCAAGCCATGTATGTGGCCAAGCAGTCGGGCAGGAACCGCTACTCTCTGTTCGGCGTGAAGCAGGACACGGCGCTAAAAGCCGAACAAGAAAATTTAGCGGATATCCGCCGTGCCTTGGACCGGCATGAGTTCGTGTTGCATTACCAACCCAAGGTCAACATGAAAACCGGGGCTGTGATGGGTGTCGAGGCACTGATCCGCTGGCAACACCCGCAGCGGGGCATGTTGCTCCCGGCAGATTTCATGCCTAACGTTGAAAACCATGCTTACGGCATTGAACTAGGCGAATGGGTCATCGATGCGGCTTTCACTCAAATGGCAGTATGGCACGGACAGAATTTTGACATGCCCGTCAGCGTGAACATCGCCGCCTATCATTTGCAACGCGACGGCTTCGTTCCGCAACTGCGCGAACGGTTTTCCGCCCACCCTACAGTACGACCCGAACAGTTTGAAATGGAAGTTTTGGAATCGTCCGCCTTGGAGGACTTAGGCAATGCCTCCAAGATCATGAGAGCCTGTTGCGAGATGGGCGTGCATTTCGCCTTGGATGACTTCGGCACCGGCTATTCCTCGCTGACTTACCTCAAGCGCCTGCCCGTGGACATCTTGAAGATCGACCAGAGTTTCGTATGCGACATGCTGAACGATCCTGAAGACCTGTCCATCATCGAGGGCGTGATCGGGTTGGCCAAGTCCTTCCACCGCCAAGTAATCGCCGAAGGCGTGGAAACGGCAAGCCAAGGCGAGCGGCTGCTGACGCTGGGTTGCAACTTGGCGCAGGGTTATGTCATCGCCAACCCCATGCCGGGAGCGGAACTACCTGGATGGGTGGCTGCCTGGCTGCGAATTCCACAGCCATTCGGCCACTGATTCTATGAGTGTCATTGGCACGAGTCCATCGGGGACCCCACGCTCGCCGATGCCATCCTAGACCGTCTGGTGCATAACGCCCATCGCATGTGAAAACCCGCGAGGCTTACGGGGCAAGGCGGTTGCAGGCGGAACTCAACGAACAAGGCTTTGCCGTTGGGCGGGACCGGGTCGCCCGGCTGCGGCGCGACATGGGGGTTCGCTGCCGCCAGAAGCGCAAGTTCAAGGCGACCACGAACTCGAACCATGAGTTTCCGGTGGCGGACAACCTGTTGGGGCAGGGCTTCACCGCCCAAGGGCCAAATGAGGTTTGGCACACGGACATCACCTACGTCCCGACAGGCGGGG
>CAIWDB010000478.1 GCA_903911305.1 uncultured Methylococcaceae bacterium
CGTCTACATGACCGCCCATGCTCACGGTGAACGCCAAGTTCTCAACTGAACTTTTCAACTGTGTAGCCTGTTCTGCAAATACTGCATGGAAAATCAAGCCTTTGGCATCTGCATCCTTCAAAATGAAAGCCATTTCGTGGGCGTTGATGAGTAGGTTGATCGGAACCACAATTGCCCCTGCCTTAATAATCCCTAAATAGGCGATTACAAAATGAGGGCAATTCATACAATACAGCCCAATCCTATCCCCTTTGATCACACCTAGCTTTGCCAATGCAGCGGCAAATTGGCTGGATTGTAAGTCTAAAGCTTGGTAATCCAGTGTATCGTTGCCTGAAATGATCGCGATCTGCTCGGCGTACTGCCTTGCGGACGTCTTAAATGCTTGGGCAAGTGATTGCATGACAGTGCCTCACTGATGGATCGCTGGTTCTTAGCCGTATTTTTTACGGCTAAGCGTTAGTTGATCACGTTGTGTCCGCGACCGCGCATGCAATTGTTAAATGCACGCTTGTATTGGTTGTCAGCATCAATGCCTTGGGTGGCGCCGCCGCCAATGCCGCCAATGGCCGCGCCTGTTGCCGCACCGGTTGCCGGATTTCCGTAGATGGCACCCATGGCCGCGCCGCCAGCCGCGCCTATCAGCGCACCCACGCCTGCCCCTTTCATCGTTTCCGAGCCGAAACTCCCAGCCTGATTGGCAAGGCTGGCGCACTCGCTCTTGTCTTGTTCGAGGCGACCGATATTCGGGTCATTGTAAGGGTCTACTACCGGCTGATAGCCTCCGTAAGTTGCACAGCCGCCGGCAACAATGACCGCAGAGAGAATAGAGCCGAGTACAATAAGTTTTCTGAGCATATGAGTTTCTCCATATAGCAACTAAATCAACGGGTGTGAAAGTTCAGCCGATAGACTTTGCCGCACTTTACTTAAAACAGACTTAAAAACTAATTGACTGAAGTTATGCGTTGATCGCCAACTGTCGAGCGTCAAAGCTAGCCCTTCGGCTTCGCTCAAGAAAGGCTTTGACGCTGCATCACTGACACAGCTTAACATCAGCCAGTGTTACCAAGTTCCCTTCTGGATAAATTCAATCTTGTAGCCATCCGGGTCTTCCACGAACGCAATGACCGTGGTTCCATGCATCATCGGGCCAGCCTCGCGGGTGACTTTGCCGCCGCATTGCTTGACCATTTCGCAGGCTTGGTAGGCATCATCCACTTCCAAGGCAACATGCCCGAAACCCTTGCCTAGGTCATACCTCTCCACATCCCAGTTATGGGTCAGTTCCAACACGGCTCCGTCCTTTTCATCTTGATAGCCTACGAAAGCCAAGGTAAACTTACCGTCAGGGTAGTCATCGCGGCGCAGCAGCTTCATGCCCAGCACCTCGGTGTAAAATGCGATGGACTGGTCAAGATTGCCCACACGCAACATGGTATGAAGAATTCGCATTGGTTTTAACCTCAAATAATTGAATAAGCTGTTTAACATCAACCTGCAAGGGCCTCGCTGACCGCATTCGCCAACCGCTTCGCCAAATTTTCCACTTGTTCGGTTTCCCTGCCTTCCACCATCACTCGAATTAACGGCTCGGTGCCGGACGAACGCAGCAGTACCCGGCCAGACTCCCCTAATTCATGCTCGACCTCGGATTTAGCCATCATGATAGATGTAATTTCATCAATATTGACTTTTTCCCGAATTTTCACATTAATCAGTTTCTGCGGGTATTTTTCCATGCCCTGCTTTAGTTCGCTTAAGGTTTTGCCGGATTGCCTCATTTCCGTCATCACCTGAAGGGCGGCAACAATGCCATCGCCTGTGCTGGTGCGATCCCGGCAAATAATGTGGCCGGAACTTTCACCACCCAATACACTTTCATATTGCAGCATCATTTCCATGACATAGCGGTCGCCGACAGCGGCACGTTTCAGCACCACGCCCAAATCTTCCAAGGCATGCTCCATGCCCAGATTGCTCATCAGCGTACCGATCACAGGCCCTCTCAAATGCCCCATATTCAATCGAGAACGCGCAATGATATAGACCAACTCGTCGCCGTCCACAATCTCGCCATGCTCATCCACCATGATCAACCGGTCGCCGTCACCGTCCAGTGCGATGCCAAAATCGGCCCGTTCAACCAACACGGCTTGCCTTAATTTTTCCGGTTTGGTGGCACCCACGCCTTCATTGATATTCAGCCCATCAGGTTGCACTCCAATTTTGATCACATCCGCACCCAACTCACGGAACACGGGTGGCGCGACATGGTACGTGGAGCCGTGGGCACAATCCACAACGATCTTATAACCGTTAAAGTCCATGTTTGTGGGGACGGTGGATTTGCAAAATTCAATATATCGCCCTGCCGCGTCTTCAATGCGGGTAGCCTTGCCTAGACGCGACGATTCCACCGTCGTCATCGGCATACCAAGTTGTTCCTCGATTTTGCATTCGATTTCATCGGGTAACTTCATGCCGTCTTGGGAAAAAAACTTTATCCCGTTGTCGTAGTATGGATTATGCGAGGCGCTGATGACGATGCCAGCGCGGGCGCGAAAGGTGCGGGTAAGATAAGCGATGGCCGGCGTTGGCATAGGCCCTAATAATTGCGTATTCACCCCGGCAGCGGAAAGCCCCGCCTCCAATGCCGACTCAAACATATAACCGGAAATCCGCGTATCTTTGCCGATCAACACATTGTGATTCGAGCCAACTTGTGCGAAAACCCTGCCTGCGGCCCATCCCAGTTTCAACATGAAATCGGGGGTGATTGGATACTCGCCCACCCGTCCTCTCACGCCGTCAGTGCCGAAAAACTCTTTATTCACTAATCAAATCTCCGCTCTAAATTCGGGAATAATAATACGGCGGTTCGCACCTTTTCATTGCCGACTCCGCACTTGACCTTCTATTGTAACCCAATTCAAGATATTGGCTGATTCAGAAACCTAACACTTCGCGTAGAATAGACTGCAAAACTTCATTCACGATTATGCCAACCATGCCCAAGCAAGATTTCAAACGTGATAATTCCAACGGATTGCTCGCCCCGCTTATCCGAATGCTGAGCGCTCGGTTTCAACGATTTTACTTCCGCGCCGTTGAATCCGTGGGTCACCACAAGCGTGATATATTGGTGACGCGGGTGGAAACCGCTCGCGACGGCTTAGAGGAGGCCAAGGTTCAATTCCAGACCGCATTGGAAAAATTCAGTGCGCTGACTGAATTTGATGGCGGCTCGTTGGAAGACGTCTATCGCCAACTTAAAGTCGAATTTGATTACAGCAAATCCAAGGCTTTGGCGGTGTCCGACCGCATTGATGCCGTGCAGGAAGTGGCCGAGGCGCTGTTTGCCGAATGGGAAGACGAATTGGAGCAGTATACTAACCGCAGTCTCCGCAACACTAGCCGAATGAAACTGAAACAGACTCAACAAATGTATGGGCAATTATTAACTGCCATGCGTAGGGCCGAAAATAAGATAGGGCCAGTGCTTGGCGTGTTCCAAGACCAAGTTTTGTTCCTTAAGCACAACCTCAATGCCCAAGCCATCTCCCATTTGGAAAGCGAATTGGTCACCATGACGATCGGCGTGTCGGGATTGATCACGGCCATGGAGCGATCCATCGACCGCGCCAATTCTTTTATGCAAAGTTTTAGCGGCCAGCAGAAAGCCCTTCCCTCTGAATGATGACTTTTTATCGTTTTCTATTTATAAAGGATTCGATCATGAAAAACCTTGCATTGTTTGGAATTGGCTTGAGTATAGCCAGTTTGCTCATGCTGCCTTGTGTTGCCCGAGGGAATACTCACACAGGCATCGACAAGACGGTTTCTTGCAACTATGGACAAAAGAACCCCATGGTGAGCGGCGAGGCAAAACTGAGCTTGAAGAATAAGACAATCCAACGAATTTGGTTTAACAGTTACTTTCCCGGAGGAATGGGACAATTAGGATTTGTTTGTCACATCGACATAAAACGTGGCGACAAGGCTTATGCTTGGCAAGATAATGACTTAGGACTCACCGTGACCGCCATGGAAACCGGAGACATACTGCAACTTAACCGCGATAAGAAGGGATATTGGCTAGACTTTGCCTTGTTCAAAACCTTATCCAAGTATTGCGGGGCAGGTGCCGATTTGCCGTTGGATGTATTTATTCCACTTTCAGGCAAACCTTGTAAAATCCGACTTCCGCAATAAATGACGGAGCGTCAAAGCCTGTCCTGAGCGAAGCCGAAGGGCTTGCTTTGACGCTCCAACTTTGGATTACCTCTGTTTCACATTATGCGGAAACCACGGGCAATTCATCCCAGCGTGTGGTATAGCAAGGCGACTTGTAATCGGCCTTAAGCTTCCAGCGTTGCTGCAAACCCTCACCCACCAAGCGCAAAGCGCCCTTGCCCATACGCTGATTGACCTCGTCCAAGGTTTTCATCAAGCGCTTGCGCCTTTCCACCGCTTCGGTTTCCGGTTCGTCGAACAATTGCAATTGGCGGCTTCTGGCGGAATCCAATTCCAACAATATGACACCGGCTTTTTGATAGCGGTAGCCGGGCCGATAAAGCTGTTCCAGCCCGAATAAGGCGGCATTCACCAAAGCTAACGTATCGCTAGTGGGTGATAACAACGGCACGGTCAACCCGGCTTGGTATTGGGGTTCGTTGGTTTTGAAGTGGTTAGTATTCAGAAATACATGAATGGCACCGGCAACCGAATGCTGCACACGCAGTTTCTCGGCAGCCCGCGCCGTGTAAGCCATGACGGACTCACGCAATTCTTCCACTCTGAGAACCAGCTTGCCAAAAGACCGCGAACACATGATTTGCTGCTTGGGCGGGTTGACCTCTTCCAATGCCAAGCAAGATTCCCCTCGCAGTTCGCGTAGTGTGCGCTCCAAAGTCACGCCGAATTCCCGGCGCAGTATTTTCGGGTCGGACTCGCGCAGCGCCAACACGTGGGCGATACCGCGTCGATTCAAGCGAGCGGCGATGCGACCGCCCACGCCCCAAACCTC
>CAIWDB010000479.1 GCA_903911305.1 uncultured Methylococcaceae bacterium
CGGATACGCTGGATAATTATCAAACCTTGTGTTCGGAATGTAACGCTGGAAAGAGCAATCGGGATTCAACGAATCTTCGGGCTATGTAATTCGGTTCAATTAATGAAAAAAACTTTATGCACCCAATTCATCAGATTAAATCATTCAAAGCGATTGATGACTTTGTACTAAGTATTATGTTCGATGACAGTAGCGAACAGGTTATCGATTTTTATCCGATATTGTCAGGGGAACTGTATGGGCCTTTGCGCGATTTAAATGTTTTCAACCAAGTCAGGATTGACCCTGAAGTGAATACCCTTGTGTGGCCGAATGGTGCAGATTTCGACCCCGATACCTTGCATGATTGGCCTGTTTATGAACAAGCATGGAAAGAACGGGCAAAGCAATGGGATTTGCGAGCGGCTTAGTTGAGCCAAATCGCTCAAATATTTAACTCTAAATCGAAAAATTAAATACTTATGTCAGGCAACTCAATAGGCAAACTCTTCACTGTCACCACCTTCGGCGAAAGCCACGGTCCCGCATTAGGCTGCATCGTCGATGGCTGCCCACCGGGGTTGGCACTCAGCGGGGCGGATTTACAAAATGATTTGGACCGGCGCAAACCCGGCACTTCGAGATATACCACGCAACGACGAGAGGAGGATCAGGTGAAAATCCTCTCCGGTGTGTTTGAAGGCAAGACCACGGGTACGCCGATTGGTTTGTTGATCGAAAACACCGACCAACGCTCAAAAGATTACACCAATATCAGCGAACGATTCCGCCCCGGTCATGCCGATTACACTTATCACATGAAATATGGCTTCCGCGATTACCGGGGAGGGGGACGTTCTTCAGCGCGGGAAACGGCGATGCGCGTCGCCGCCGGAGGTATCGCCAAGAAATATCTAAAAGAGCGTTTGGGAATTGAGATTCGCGGCTATTTGTCGCAATTAGGCCCGATCAAAGCCGAAAAGTTAGTTTGGGAAGAGGTCGGCAATAATCCATTTTTCTGCCCGGACCCGGACAAAGTGCCGGAAATGGAAGCCTATATGGATGCATTGCGCAAAGAAGGCGATTCCGTCGGGGCGCGTATCAATGTCGTGGCGACGGGCGTTCCGCCGGGTTTGGGGGAGCCTATCTTCGACCGTCTGGATGCCGAACTGGCCTACGCTTTGATGAGTATTAATGCGGTGAAAGGGGTTGAAATCGGCGGCGGTTTCAATTGTGTGGAGGCCAAAGGCACTCAATTCCGCGATGAAATCACCCCTGAGGGTTTTTTGAGCAATCACGCCGGCGGCATTCTAGGCGGAATTTCCTCAGGCCAAGACATCATCGCCAGTATTGCGCTTAAACCCACCTCCAGCTTGCACCTGCCGGGCCGTTCGGTGAATGTGCGAGGCGAGCCGGTGGAAGTCGTCACCAAGGGTCGCCATGATCCTTGTGTAGGCATCCGCGCCACACCCATCGCCGAGGCAATGGTGGCGATTGTGTTGATGGATCACTACCTACGGCACAGGGCGCAAAATGGGGATGTGGTGACGGAGTTGGAGCCGATTCCGGGAAGTACCTTAGCTTGATCGCAGGAAAACCTAGGTTGGGGCGAGTTCCAAGCTCGCCCTTTTATTAGTTGCTGATGTTACGCACGGACGCAAATCATGTGTTTTATCTGTATGAGGGGAGCGTCAAAGCAAGCCCTTCGACTTCGCTCAGGACAGGCTTTGACGCTCCAGTCCTAGACCACTACGCAACATCAGTCAGTCACTCATTTTATTTGATAATCCAATGAAAACCCAACTAGAGTTCAAATCGGAGGCTTTCCCGCCATTGCCGGGGGAAGAGGAAAAGATAAATCCAGGACGTTTTGGCAAAAACTTAGCCGATTTTATTGCAGCCGAACTTCCCAAGCACGGCTTCACGGTCAATTTAGTTGATTTTGAAGACTGGGGATTGCGGATTGAAATTGAAAACAAGACTTTCCCCTTATGGATCGGTTGCGGTAACTATGACGATGAAGACAATGGCTTTCACTGCTTCATTGAGCCAGCCAAGCCATTTATTCGCAAGTGGTTACCCAAAATCGAGACGACACTCGTTGTTTCCCGTCTAGCCAGTGCGCTTGAATCCATCCTACTCAACAGCGGCAAAGTGTCGGATTTACACTGGATAGTAGACGACGAACCGCCTTAATGACCATTCATTCCAAGCTCCCCTACTGGCGGCTTTCCAGTTTTTATCTTTTTTACTTCGCCGCCTTGGGTTGTTTCATGCCTTATTGGGCCTTGTATCTTCAATCCTTAGGCTACAGCTACGCCGAAATCGGTCAATTGATGGCGATCATGCCCGCCACCAAGATCATCTCGCCCAATTTGTGGGGATGGCTGGCGGATCACACCGACCGCAGTGTCCCGTTAATACGCATTTCTTCTTGCCTGACAGCAGTCAGTTTTGTGTTGATTTATTGGGGAAATGGTTTCGCTTGGCTGGCGTTGACCTTGGCCCTGCTTGGGTTTTTCTGGAATGCACCCATGCCCTTGTTCGAAGCCATGACCATGAGTTGGCTCAGGGACAAAGCGCACCACTACAGCCGTATTCGGGTTTGGGGTTCGCTGGGGTTCGTTGTTTCCGTGTTTGGCACCGGTTGGGCATTGGACAAAGTGCTAGTCATCGAATGCCTGCCTTCGTTGTTGCTAGTTCTGTTCATCAGCATGGGATTGGTTTCGTTGCTGCTGCCCAGACGTTCAGTCCGGGTTGCGGGCGTGGAGAAAGGCTCTTTATCGACCATTATCAAACGGAAAGGTGTGATTGCCTTTTTTTTGGCTTGTTTTTTGATTCAAGCGGCACACGGTCCTTATTACACTTTTTTCTCGGTCTATCTCAAACAGCATGGCTATAGTGCCGAACAAACTGGCTTGCTTTGGTCATTGGGAATTGTGGCGGAAATCATTTTTTTTGGATTTTCAAACCTCATTTTCAAGCGTTTTAGCTTAAGGGGCATTGTGTTGGTTGCCATTGGCTTAAGCCTATTGCGTTGGCTCTTGATCGGATGGTGGGTGGATACTATCGCCCTGCTGGCCTTCGCCCAACTGATGCACGCGGCAAGTTTCGGCGCAAACCATGTGGCGGCCATTCAATTTATCCATAAGCATTTTGCTTGGCCCCATCAAAGCAAGGGGCAAGCCTTATATGGGAGTTTGAGTTTTGGCCTAGGCGGAATGATAGGCAGCTATGCCAGCGGAGAACTGTGGGTCAGCCTAGGACCCAGTCTTTTGTTCAGTGTAGCCGCCGGATTGAACCTGCTCGCTTTTTTGGTCGTCTGGTCAAGGGTGGAGAAACCTTCTTTGACCAAAAACCAATAATTGGAGCGTTAAAGCCTGTCAAAGCAAGCCCTTCGGCTTCGCTCAGGACAGGCTTTGACGCTCCAATATTAAACCGCAAAGTAAACATCAGCAATTTATGATGGATTGTTTCGCAATCCGTCCAATCCAGCCCGCAGTGCGGAAACTTGAAAGCCTCTTTGAGTCAGCAAAAAAGCCGCCGAGCCACTGCGACTCCCTGTTTGGCAAAAGACGATGTAAGGACGATGGGTATCCAAGTCTGCAAACTTATGCCGCAACTGATAGAGCGGCAGATTGACGCTACCCTTGATAGTGCCATGGAGAAATTCATCTTCGAGACGGACATCCAGCAAACCGGCTCCGTTTTTCACCTTCTCCCGGACTTCATCCAACTCCAGCCAAACGACCAAGGGTTCGCTCAACAATTCGTTAAAATCATCACGCCCCAAGCGCATTAAAATACCATCGGTTGACATCACAACGGTGGCATTGCGGGGCGAGTCGGTCAGCAAGGCATCTTCGCCAAAACCTTCCCCTTCCTTGATTTGGTCGATGACAGAAACCTTATGGGCTTTCTCAATTTTCCGCAACACATCGGCTTTGCCGCTTTTGATCAAATAGTAATAGTCGCCGGGTTCCCCTTGGCGAATGATGATCTGGCCTGCTTTAACTCGAATCGGATGAAACCGCTGAAATAGCGTATTGGCGTTGGCGACGGGCAACTGTTTAAAGGTTTCACTACCCAACACATTCAGCATCCACTCCAAATCCTCGCTGGATTCAAATTCGGTGATTTGATAGGAGGCGACTTGATCCCACGTCAATAAACGATCTATCAAGGCGCTGTTTAAACGTAAGATAGTCACCGGGGTGATGGCAATCCCGGAATATAGGCGCGGCTTGATTTGGGAGAGCGGATATCGGGCCGAAGGGGTTCCCCCCACAATATGTCTGGGCTGATGGTGGTCAGAAGCGGAAAGCGTGACTTCACCAGAAATCAGATAAACAGAGTCGCCATCCTCATCGCCTTGGGAAAACAAATGGGTTCCCGCCACAAGCTGTTCCTGACGCGCCTCTTTAACCAACACGGCAAGATTGTGCGCGGTCAAGCCATTCAAGGGGACTAAGTTGTCTAAACATTTCAAGTCCATCAAAATCGCTCCAGATCAGCATGGGGAAGTACGCCTTGGTGTACATGCATGGCACCGAATTCGGCACAACGATGCAAAGTAGGCACGGCCTTGCCGGGGTTTAACAAGCCTTTTGGGTCAAATGCCGACTTGACCGCATGGAATTGGGCAAGTTCGGCGGAGGTGAACTGAATGCACATTTGGTTGATTTTTTCCATCCCCACGCCATGCTCCCCCGTCACCGTACCGCCCACCGCCACGCACAGTTCTAAAATTTTGCCGCCTAATTCCTCGGCCTTATCCAACTGACCCGGCTGGTTGGCATCGTAAAGAATCAACGGATGGAGATTACCGTCGCCGGCATGGAAAACATTGGCTACGCCAATGCCATAGTCTGCCGAGAGTTCGGCGATGCGTTGCAGCACCTCGGCAAGACGGCGGCGGGGAATGGTGCCGTCCATACAGTAATAATCAGGGCTAATTCGACCCACGGCGGTGAAAGCCGCCTTGCGGCCCGCCCAGAACTTTTTCCGTTCCGCCTCGTTTTTCGCCAGCCGGACTTCAAACGCCCCCATGCGGACAAAGATTTCCTGCGCCTTCACCAAATCGGTCGCCACCTGTTCCGTCATGCCATCCATTTCACACAAGACAATGGCTTCGGCATCCACTGGATAACCCGCATGGACAAAAGCTTCCGCCGCACGAATGATGAGGTTATCCATCATCTCCAAGCCCGCCGGTAGCAACCCCGCGCCGATGATTTCAGCCACAGCCAGCCCGGCTTGTTCCACGCTAGCAAATGCAGCTAGCAGCACTCTGGCCGTTTCCGGAACGGGCAGCAGCCTGAGAGTGGCTTCGACAATCACGGCAAACAACCCTTCCGAACCCGTAATCAACGCGAGCAGGTCATAGCCTGGGCTATCCAAGCCGCTCCCGCCCAGTTCAATCAACTCACCGTCCACAGTCAGAATCTTCAAGCCCAACACATTATGGACAGTCAAACCGTACTTGAGGCAATGCAAGCCGCCGGCATTCTCAGCAATGTTACCGCCTATCGTGCAGGCGATCTGCGAGGAAGGGTCGGGGGCGTAATATAGCCCGTAAGCGGCAGCTGACTCGGAAACAGCAGCATTGCGCACACCGGGTTGAACTCGGGCCACACGGTTGATCGGGTCTAGGTGCAAAATGCGATTGAACTTGGCCATAGTTAACAACACACCGTTATCCACCGGCAAAGCACCGCCGGAAAGCCCGGTTCCTGCGCCACGGGCCACCACCGGGACACCGAATTGATGACATAGCTTCAACACGGCTTGGGCTTGTTCAATCGTTTCCGGTAGGGCAACTATCCAAGGCAGTGTTCTGTAAGCCGATAGCCCATCGCACTCAAACGGTCTCAAATCTTCCAAGTCGGACAACAGCGAATCCGGTTTTAAATATTCGCCGAGCATCCGCAAAAAAGCAGCCTTATCCATGCGGTGTTGGATGCGCTCGGAGGGATGAACCCGGTAACTCATTTTGAATGCAGTTGATTGGCGTCGAAACCCGGCGGGCTACCACGTTCTGGCAGTAGAAATAATCGGTAGAACAACATGCCCGCGATAAACCCACCCAGATGCCCCCACCAAGCCACGTCAGCCACCCCGCTGCCACCCGCCATGCCATTCGTGGTTTTATAGAGTTGAATGATGACCCATACACCTAAAAAGGCAATGGCAGGCACCTCGAAAAACAAGGGCATGAAGAAAACCCAAATGACAATCCGTGAATAAGGGTACATAAAATAATAAGCACCCATGATCCCCGCCAGTGCGCCGGAAGCACCGACGACGGGTATGGTGGCTTCAGGGTTGGCAAGTATTTGCATACCGCCGGCCACCAGTCCGCAAAACAGGAAAAAGGCAGTGAAGCGCAAAGCCCCCATCCGGTCTTCGACATTATCGCCAAAAATCCACAGCATCCACATGTTAAAGATAACATGCAGCCAACTGCCGTGAAGAAACATATGCGTAATGAACGGTGCGTAATCATCGGCGGGCAAACCAGCCCATGCCGCCCACTCGGGATACGTGTAACGGGCGGGGACTAGCCCATAAAAATGAAACAAGTACATCAAGGAGTTTTCCGGCAAGAACCAAACTAACAGGAAAATGCCAAAATTCAGCAGGATCAAAGACCAAGTCACCCAAGGGGTGTTCAGACAAGGTATGGTGTCACGATAAGGGATCATGGCGCTATCCTTAAGTTACTTGAGAAAAAAGCACAGCCAACCGATTAAGGAAATTCTGAAATAATGTCGGGGCATAATAATGTTGGCTCAACTGTGGATTGCCGTCTGTTGGAATCGACGCCGTTATTAAAGGAACGATCTTTGGCTTCGCATTGCCTTCCCCATCGAAGAAAGAAAATAGAATACTCGAAAACTTCGCCGAATGGCGCAACATTGCAATACTGTCACCATTCAAACTGGCACAATGGGCAGGGGGCGAGGAGACTAGATATTCGCGGCAGGCCGATGGCCTGACAGAATGGATGGAACAGCTTTCCGCTTCCAAAAACGGACAAGGCACTTTCACTGCAAAGTAATCGAAACCAATTTGACGTTTTTGATCCAAACTCATATCGGTCAAATTCCCCAAAGCCTCCAATATCCCCGCTTCAGCCAATCGGTCTTGAGCTTGGGCAAACCGGCCAAGCACCCGCTCGCGATCCGTTTCGGGCAAAGCTTGAATCACTTCCTTGATGTGCAAGGCTTCTATTTCGCTAATCGGCACAAGTTGCCGGCAACACGCCCCGCAACCCGCCCGACAAGAAACAGTATTGCCCTCGGATTCGTTCAACTGGGTCCAAATGCCGAGCAAGGCATCTTGCAACTTCCAAACCAAAGGCAGGAACTCCGTCAGGCTAATCGCTTGATTGGGCAATTCCGCCTCGGCAGCGCAGACATAGCCTTCTATGTCCAAGTTGAAACGGAACGGAGTGGTTGGGGCTGTGGGGTCTGTCATTCAGGAATGCTCATAAGGTCTTAATCTACGCAAGAATTTGACTCATTTACCCAACCGTCTCCCGTCCTTTTCGTTCGACTCGGCGGGTCTGCCAGTCCAAGTTCTTGACTTGATCCGCCAAAGCCACGCCCGTGGTCTCTGCACTGGCAAGTAACGATTGAATAACGATACGCTCACCTTACAGTGCGCACATCCACCACTTAGCGAATCTAATTCAATTGATGAGGCGTGTCAACATTGATTATTCATCACTGTGAGCCATGGTGTGCGTCAAGCCCTATCGCCCTCGCCGCAAACTGCCCGGACGACAACCAAACCTCTTGAAGAAGGCATTGCTGAAATGGCTGACATCGGCATAGCCCAATTGAGCCGTTATGACTTTCAAGGTAAATTCATTTTTAGGGCCATAACCCATTTAAGCGCATCGGTAATTCTTGCCCTTTACGCCAAAGCCTTTAGACGACGCGATCCAACCAGTTCCAGTGCTTTTTTTAGTGGTCAGTCGATATAGAGTCCGCTAAAATCTATCGCATAAAATTCATTTAAGCAACCAAGGCCATGCTTAAACTAACCCCAGAATTCATGAAACGATTTGCCGATGCCAGTATTAAGGAAATGGAGCACGGCTGGATACTCAAAGAACTGAAAAATGCCTACGGGTCAGTGTTGACTGCGCTCGACGATCCGTTTTTGTCGGGTGAAATCAAGGCTTGCTTATTGCGTTGCGACGAGTTGGGCCTTGCTTCCACGCAAGACCGCTTGAGTTTCTGCTTTCTCGACATTGTGGGTTTTCCGGGCTTTCGCAACTTGCCAAAGCTGTCGGACATGATCGCCAAATGCCGGGAGACTTCCCCCAATCCCGAGGCAATCATGCTGGAATTCCAGCGCATTGCGCCCCCTGCCTTTTGGGTCGGCTTGTTGGAGCGCACCCTGCCCGAACGTGAACGCCGGGGTATGCCGGTTTGAGCGCTTGCGCAGAAATCCTCAGCCCCGGCGTGGTCGCCGCATCCTTGCTCCAGTCCGGGTCGGGCATTGCCACCGAGCGCGGACCGCAAAACCTCGTTCAGCATTGCCCCAACACCCCCAAAGATCGGCCCGACCCCGCTACCCGCAAA
>CAIWDB010000480.1 GCA_903911305.1 uncultured Methylococcaceae bacterium
GCGAACCCGCCGACGACAGCTACTATGGGTCGAGGAATCATGGTGGCCGATGCCGCGACGGGTTCAGCGATTTGGCAGGCTGGCCCGAACCCTACGGGGGCTCATGACAATTTAACCGTGTCAGGTATGATCTACAGCATTTCTGCGGACCCCGTCGTGTTGGACACCAATAACGACGGCTATGTTGACCGGATTTACGTGGCGGATACCGGCGGCAATGTTTGGCGGGCAAACATTCATGATTCAGATCCAGAACATTGGACGGTCTATAAGGTTGCATCAATCGGCGGAACCGTAGCCAATAACCGTAAGTTCCTCTACCCGCCGGATGTGGTTTATGCCACTGGCTACGATGCGATTCTGATTGGTTCGGGGGACCGGGAACACCCCACGAATGTCACCGCCTTGAACCGATACTATATGTTCAAGGACAGTCACAGCTTGAACGCAAGCGGACCTATTTTCCCGAATGGAGGCAATACCTATTCTTACATCACTGAAGTGGATTTGTATGATGCCACTGCGAATTTAGTCCAAGTCGGCACATCCATCCAGAAAACCACGGCTGCCAGCAGTTTGACCAGTAAGAGTGGCTGGTATGTAACCTTGGGCAAATATAACAGCAGCACAGGTGCTTATGATGCCATAGGGGAAAAAGTCGTGGGTGGCTCCGTGAGCGTGGGAGGGGCCACTTACTTTGCAACCAACACACCGCAAATTTCTCTGGGTTCAACCAATGCTTGCAGCAGTAATTTGGGAGAATCCCGATTGTATGCGCTGGCATTCCAAACAGGGGGGGCAGTACTTGATTTGGACAAGACCGTCACTTCGAGTGGCACGGTGTCGACTTCCACGACGGGCAGCACCACCCTCACCACGTCGGATCGTTTTCAAATCCAACCCGGAGGCGGTTATGCGCCTTCACCGGTTGCCGCCGTTGTCGTGCTGAATGGCGCACCGCGTGAGGCCGTGATCATCGGCACTAGTGTCATGCAGACCCCAAGGCAGGACTTAAATCGCAGGCACAGCATCTATTGGGGGAAAAAGATTGATTAACGGGTGTTACGCACGGATGCAACTGTTGCTTATTCTCTAGCAAAAAGGGAGCGTCAAAGCCTGTCCTGAGCGAAGCCGAAGGGCCTGCTTTGACGCTCCAATTCTAGGGTACTGCGTAACAGCAGTTTTTAAGACAAAGCGCGAATGAATTCGCGCTTTGTTGGTTTATTCGGCAGATGATAATATGGATGAAATCATCATGTAGATTTGAGACTATCGCCCAGCTAAGGTAATATTTTATCTTTTCATCAACTAACCACAGTAGACTCCGCTGCCTATCTTCGATTTTATCCACAATTTATTTCGTCCCCGGCAAACGCCGTCCATAGAGAATACGGAAACCGCCATCGCGTCGGCTAGGGTTTACGCTCGGTCTGAGCATGTGATTTCGCGCGCACTTATCAGCGACCATGCGTTAAAGGTATTGTATCGCTTGCGCAAAGCCAACTATCAGGCGTATCTGGTGGGAGGTTGTGTACGGGACTTGCTATTAGGGCGCGAACCTAAGGATTTTGATGTGGTAACGGACGCCCATCCCGACGAGATTCGGGCGGTCTTCCGCAATTGCCGATTAATCGGCAGGCGCTTCCGGCTAGCTCATATCCACTTTGGCGACGAGATTGTGGAAGTGGCCACATTCAGGGCGCTGAACGATGATGGCGAAGGCGACCGTCAGCACGGACGCGATGGCCGCATATTGCGCGACAATATCTATGGCAGCATTGAGGAAGACGCTTGGCGACGCGACTTTACCGTCAATGCACTTTACTACAACATCAACGATTTTTCTGTGTTGGATTTTGTCGGCGGCATGGACGATCACAAGGCGGGCATTCTTCGCCTAATTGGTGAACCCGAGCAACGCTTCCGTGAAGACCCTGTGCGTATGTTGCGTGCGATACGCTTTGCGGTGAAACTTGGCTTCACCATTCATCCCAGTTGCGCCGATCCTATCCCCAAATTGGCGCATCTGTTGGAAGGCATTCCTTCGGCCCGTTTGTTTGATGAAGTGATCAAATTATTGCTTTCGGGTTATTCTGTTCAGACATTTGAGGAATTACGCCATTTCCGCCTGTTTGGCTTATTGTTTCCTGAAACCGAGCAATGCTTGGCAAGGGAACCCGATGGTTTCCCCTTAGTATTTTTAGCCAAGGTTCTTGAGCGAACTGATGAGCGCATCCAACAAAACAAGGGGGTTGCGCCGTTTTTCTTATTTGCCGCATTACTTTGGGAACCGGTGCGATCTCTCGCCAACGCCAAGATGAAGGCGGGCGACACTGACGTGTACGCCTACCAAGAAGCGGCATCCGAGGTGTTAAACCGACAGGTTCGCAGTGTCGCCATTCCGCGATCAATCAGCCTGACCATGCGCGAAATTTGGACATTGCAACCGCGATTGGAACGCATCAAGGGGCTTAAGCCATTCAAATTGATTACCCATCCGCGATTTCGTGCCGCGTATGATTTTTTGGTGCTGAGGGCCGAAACCGGAGAGGCGGAACCGGAGCTTGCCAATTGGTGGACGCGATTCCAAGAGGCCGACGAAGCGCAACGCCGGGTCATGACTCGTGAAGGTGGGGGGTTACGCACTGGAGCGCGTCGTTCGGGAACGCGTAGGCGTGGCCCTAGAAAACCCAAAGCTAGCAAGGAGTCCTAAATATGGCACTTACCATTGCATACATTGGTTTGGGCGGCAACTTGGACAATACTCTGGAGTTGTTAGGTTCGGCCCGCAAGGCCATTGCCGCTTTGCAGGGAGTCAGCGAACTTGCCTTTTCCCGTTTTTATCGTAGCGCGCCGATGGGCAATGTCGATCAGCCTGATTTTATCAATGCGGTCATGGCGGTGGAAACCTCCCTTTCGGCCCATGATTTGCTTAAGGCCCTACAAAGAATTGAACATTCCCATGGAAGAGTTCGCAACGGTTTACGTTGGGGTCCTCGCACCTTGGATTTGGACTTGCTCACCTTTGGTCTTGAAGTGATTGCAGACGAGGGGTTGACTATCCCCCATGCGGGCATCGCCGACCGCGAATTTGTGCTTTATCCAATGGCAGAAATTGCCCCGTCCGATTTTTCGATTCCCGGTCTAGGCCGATTGGACGATTTGGTTACTAATTGTCCCAAGCGTAGTTTGGAGTTCATTGCACATGGTTAATCCAATCACTGTCCCAGAACTGTCGGCAATGAAGTCGCGTGGAGAGAAAATCGTCGTATTGACCGCCTATGACGCACTCTTTGCACAGGTGCTGGATGATGCCGGGGTAGATGTCATCTTGATTGGTGATTCGTTGGGCATGGTAATACAAGGCCATGCGACGACTCTGCCTACTTCAGTGGAAGACATGGTTTACCACTCAAAATGTGTGGCGCAGGGAGCTAGGCAGGCATTGCTGATGGCAGATTTGCCTTTCATGAGTTATCCCACACCGGAACGGGCTGCCGAAAATGCCGCAAGGCTGATTCGCGAAGGTTACGCGCAGATGGTAAAACTTGAGGGTGGGCGCAACCGAGTGGATACTGTCCGCTTTTTGGTAGAACAGAGCATCCCAGTTTGTGGTCATCTCGGCTTGTTGCCGCAGTCCATCCATCAACTCGGCGCTTATCAGGTGCAAGCCAGGGAAGACCGAGCCGCCCAAATACTATTGGAGGATGCTCTGCTACTGCAAGAAGCCGGTGCCAGCTTGTTGGTCATAGAGTGCGTACCCGCCACATTAGGGGAAGAAGTGTCAAGTGCGTTGGATATTCCAGTGATCGGTATCGGGGCCGGACCCGGTTGCGACGGGCAGGTATTGGTTTTGCATGATATGTTGGGTTTGGGGGCTGGCAAGCGTCCTCGATTTGTCAAGGATTTCATGGCTGAAGCTGACGATATACGGTCAGCTATCAGAGCCTATGTTCAAGCGGTTCGCGAAGGAAGCTTTCCGGCAGAGGAGCATAGTTTTTAAACTTACACCCAGCATTGGGAATGATTCTAGGGGCGAATTGATCCGCCCAATCTTCCTATATAATCCGGAGATTCCTCAATTCATCGTGTGCAGCAGCCTTTTTGCTTCTTCTCGCAGTTTTCTACGGTTCCACAAAAACCCCATTTTGCTGCCGCCACACTGCCGCCAAAGCCAAGCAGAACGGATGCCCGCCAGAAGCAAAGCCCTGATCTTGTTGGCTACCAGCGAATTCTCCAGATGTCTAGGTTCACCCATGACCATGATTCTTGGATTGATCTGGCTAATGTTGTTTTGGTAAAGGTCGGCAATGTTGGCCAGAACATTTTCGTGGGTTAAGCCGAAGTGGGCCGATTGAAGAGTGGCCCTTTCCAAACCGGAACGAATGGATTTTTGCATGGATCCCTCCCGCCGGAATTTCCCTTCAAGGTAGACTAAAGCCGCCGCGTAGCGTGCCATTTCGGTATCCACCGAATCGGATGGCCCCAACTGCCTATCCAGCAAGGAGAACCCCCTTTTAAGCTTGTCCAAGCCGCCATACACCTCGACCACATCATCTGAGTTAATTTTCAACAGGCTGGCTAGGCAAGCCTCCAAGTCGTCGGAGTCTGTCGTCCCGGTTTTTGCCAGATTACACACCGATTGTACGGCCAACGTCAAGCCGGCTAGGGCTATGGTTTGATTGGTTATGTTTTTTATCATGATAAGCGTATATTTCCTCAACTATCCCTTCGATTGTATTTGACAGCGTTGCCTTTTGCCAAGGCAACCGGATATTTTTCACCGTTTTTGCGGATTTTCTCTTCAACTACCCGGTCCAGATCAATCTCTAACTGGTCGGCGAGGCGCAACAAATAGATCATCACATCGGCTATTTCCTCTTCGACCCTCGCATAGTCGCTTGGGTTCTGGGCAAGTTGACGAGATTCTTCATCTTTAAGCCACTGGAAAGGTTCCAGTAGTTCTGCTGCTTCTACGGCAAGCGCGGTAGCGAGGTTCTTGGGGCTGTGAAATTGCTCCCATTCGCGCTCTTGGGCGAAGGCCCGAAGTCTATTTTGCACTGACTTGATATCCATGAACAACTCCATATATCAAACGTGTTATTTACTTTGCCCGGAATAGGCGAGAATATGCAACTATGTAAATGAATGCAACGAGGGTCGGATTGCTGGCGCGGTGCCGCAACCCAAACCCGGCCTTATTATCCCTAAAATTGATTGTGCGTGAGGGTTAAAAACGTGGATAGTTTGATTAAAGACCTACAAAAAACCATCGAGGCGCTGGAAACCCTAAGCGATATGCCTGCGACAGCGGGGGAGCAGATTGATGAACTGCTTGACCAGTTGTTCCAGCAGAAAATCGATTTGGTCCGTGCCTCCTTGAATGCTTCCTCCCAAGCTTTCCAGCAGGCTTCACATGCCATGAAGTTGGCTGCAAGCAAGGCATCCCGGACAGTCAAGGAACCGACCCAAGTGGGCGAAATGGGCAAGGCGGTTGCCGAGGCCGTCAGCAAACTGGCTAGGTTGTTAGACAGTGCAACATCCATTGATTGAGGTAACCATCAAACATGGATAGACCGCTTATTATCAATAAGACTGTAAGAGGCGGAAATGTTGGGAGGTGGCCCACATGACTGTCAGCTTTTGCCGGTGCGGTTCCATGAAACCATCGGACGAATGTTGCGCACCTTTGTTGTCCGGCATCAAGCGGCCAGAAACGGCTTTGAGTTTGATGCGTTCCCGGTATACGGCTTATTGTCTTCGTGACGGGGAATATTTGCTCAAAACGTGGCATACACTTACCCAGCCCAAAGAATTAGACTTACAAGGTGATGCCACCGAATGGGCTGGATTGCTCATCATAAGCTGCGAGGGGGGCGAAGCCGGGGCCGGGGATACCGAAGGGGTAGTGGAGTTCATAGCCTCTTATCGTCAATGCGGCGAGCTTAGACGATTCAGGGAGCGCAGCCGGTTCGTAAAAGAAGACGGTGAATGGCTTTATCTGGATGGGGTTATTCTGAACGAACCGAAACAGGGACGCAATGACCCGTGTTTTTGTGGGAGTGGAAAAAAATATAAAAAATGTTGTGCGAGTCAATTATGACTGCTTTTTTAAAAAGCAGATTGATAAAATGGAATTGGGCTTGAATGAGAAAGAAATCACTGGAAACGGAAACAAATGACAAAATTTTCTTTAATCGAGGATTGAACATGTCACTAAATCGAATACCGACCTCAGTTTTCTGTTATTTTGCTGTTTGGGTTGTTTCTGCGGTACTCGTCATACTGCCAAATAGTTCAATTGCAGCGGAAGGATTGGGGGTGACTCGCTCGCCCATCAAACACCTTATCATTATTGTGGGTGAAAACCGTGGTTTCGACCATGTATTTGCGACTTATAAGCCTTCAGATAAACAGTCCGTTTGGAACTTGCTGTCAAAAGGGATAGTAAATGAGGATGGGGCGCCGGGTCGGAATTTTGACATTTCAAAACAACTGATCGCTACCAGCTCCACGATAAATGGCTTTGAATTGAGCCCTTCAATAATCGGGGAATTCGATTACCTACCGCAACCTAGCACGACACCGATTGGTTTTCCTTTAGGTATGTGCTGGATATCGCAAATTATTTATGGCACAACCGCATTTTGTAGCAATTCTGGCCTAGATCCCTCACAGGCTTGGTTTCTGAGTGCTTTAGGGACACTCCAATCATTTTACTCCCCTGATAACTCATGGTTTCCAGTATCCGATTGTCGTTATCCATCTGACATTCCCAATGGCAGTTATTCAATGCTGGGTGCCTCCGAACTTGATTTCGACTGTCAACTTAATAAGTTTTTGATTAATTTAATATCTAAAGTGGTTATTAATGTTTATATCCCATTTCCATTAGTTAGTTTTACCAGTAATACAGGTGATCCCGTCCATCGGTTTTATCAGATGTGGCAGCAGTCTGACTGTTCGATAAAATATATCAGTGCTGACAATCCAAGTGGGTGTAAAAACGACCTTTACACATGGGTGGGTGTGACCGTGGGATGGGGTTCTTGGAGGCCCATACTAAATAATTACCAAGAAACCTTTCAAGGAGGCATCTCCATGGGGTTTTATAATATGGCACGGAATGAATGGCCTTATTTCCGCTATCTGGCACAAAACTATGCCATCAGCGATAATTACCACCAGCCTGTCATGGGCGGCACGGGCCCAAACTCCCAGTTTATGGCAACCGGGGATGTTTATTATTTCACCGATAATAATGCCCCTGGCGTTCCCGCCAAGCCAATAGGGGAATTGATTGAGAACCCAAACCCTACCGAAATTCCTGGTGGAATTGTTGATTTTTATCAGAACGATAGTTGGAATATCAACGACCCAGAACCAAAGGTCGCGGATTTCGGTAATACAGGAGTTGCGTTCACTAATTGCTCAGACGTAAACCAACCTGGCGTCAATGCCATTATGAAATATCTCACGGATTTGGAGAGCGCTAACAAGAATTTTAAAATGTTTAACAAGGGCAATTGTAAACTAGACACCTATTACCAAGTTAACAATAGCTATCCATACTATAATACCAGAGGCGAAGCGATTTCTGATACCCAAAAGAATGAGTTCCCATCAGGGATGAAATACACAGTTGGACCTCAAACCATTCCAAATATAGGTGATGCTTTGTCGCAACGAGGGATTAGCTGGAGGTATTACGGGCAGAGTTTCGATTTGGCGGCTGCAGACCCGCCACTAAACAAACTTTACTGCGCTATCTGCAATCCATTCCAGTTTGCCACTTCAATCATGACGACCGACTTGAAAAAAAATCTGGTCGATTTTTCCAAATTTAGGGACGATGTTAACAACGGCACTCTTCCCGCTGTCAGCTTCGTCAAACCTGATCTATTGGTGGACGGTCACCCCGGATCTTCGACACCGCCTTTATTTGAAGCGTTCGTAAGCAATATCGTCAATGCAGTGAAGGCCAATGCAACACTATGGAAAGACACTGCGATTCTTATCACATTCGATGAAGCGGGAGGATATTATGACTCAGGCTATATTCAACCCATTGATTTTTTTGGAGACGGTCCACGTACACCGTTAATCGTTGTGTCTCCGTATGCGAAGGGTGGCTATGTGGATCATACCTATAATGATCATGCTTCAATACTTAAGTTTATCGAGTGGAATTGGAGCCTAGGCCCGTTAAGCGACCGCAGCCGAGACAATCTACCCAACCCGGTCAGCGCACCCAATGCACCTTATTTTCCCATCAACAGTCCAGCCATTGGCGATTTAAGATCTCTTTACAATTTCGCCAACAATCCCGCTGAGTGCTTGTTCAACTGGGCGGAAAAGAAATTCCCCGCTCATTTTGTCCCAGCCGGTTCTACTTCATTTTTTTCGGCATCCAACACCTATCGCTACTATGCAAACAGCAAAACCTACCTGATGATTTCCTTAGTCGATAATCATGTTTATTACCGCGGTGTGGACGGGAAACTAGAGGATGAAGGACCGATTTCAATTTGGTTGCCAACTGCTGGTTGCGGATCGCCTGTTGCCCCCCCGGTCGAGTGTCTGTTCAACTGGGCGGAACAAACCTATCCCGGATTGTTTGCTCCGGCCAACTCCACTACGGCAACTTGGAGCAACTATACCTATCGCTACTATTCGGGGACAAATGCCTATTTGGGAGTGTCATCGACTGACAACCATATCTACTACTTGGGACAAGATGGGGTATTTCAGGATGAGGGGGATATGTCAAAATGGTTGTCATTGGCGGGTTGCCAGCCAGCTTTGTGATAAAGGCTACATAAACCTTTTTATTAGATTTGGTATGCTGATATTAAAAACGTAGGAGATTTATCAGTTTGATCGCAAATATTCGAATAGGTGATACGCAAATATGAATTTATCTAAATATGAACGTTGCCCCCCCATTGACACGGAGGTTTACCAACAATTAAGTGCAAGGGTTGGACGCTGCCATATCGACCTTCGATTGGGGATAGAGCATGACCGGGAAACTTGGGTTTTCGGTCAAGGCCGTAGCTTTTTTCATATCGAAAACTGGTATTCAATTCATGGACTCATACGTCACGCACTAAGACTTTGCTTTCTCCATGGCAAAGGTCAAAATAATGCACGAAACATCCAAATCCGCCGTAATGAATTTTACTTTGAAAATTTACCCATGGAATTTGATGGCTTCAAGCTGCTGCATATTAGCGATTTGCACTTGGATGTTGGAAAGGGTATGGCGGAGGCACACATTGACGCTTTACAGCGTGCGGGAGATTATGACTTATGTGTGATGACAGGTGATTACCGCAACAAAACCTTTGGCCCATATCAGCGGGCCTTGGAGGCTATGAAACAATTAATCGAGCAGATCAAGACACCAGTTTATGGCGTGTTGGGCAATCACGACACCATACGGATGGCAGCGGGCTTGGAAGACCTTGGCATCAGGATGCTGCTGAACGAAGCAGTGCCAATAGAAGCGGGCAGTTTGGCAATCTGGCTGGCAGGGATAGATGATGCCCATTATTTCCGCGCCGATAACATGGAAAAGGCGACAGACCCGATCCCCGAGAATGCCATATCCATTTTGCTCTCGCATTCCCCGGAAATGTACCGGCAAGCCGCTTATGCACGATTTGACGCGATGCTAAGCGGGCATACTCACGGAGGGCAAATCTGCTTGCCCGGTGGCATTCCCATCCTGTTGAATGCCAATGCGCCTCGAAGCTTGTGCAACGGCCCTTGGCGCTACCATGCCATGCAGGGTTATACCTCGGTCGGTTCCGGATCGTGTATCGTCGATGTGCGCCTGAATTGCCCCCCAGAAATTACTGTGCATACTTTGCATAGGGGCAGTAACGTCGGACTTACTCCATGAACTTGAAAGTTTGATGGTCTTTTAGGCTGCTTAATAAGGCTGTTTGCGTATGTGCAGCCAAAAAAGCACCCTTGAGATTCCTAGTTCCAATACCAAAAACACAGCGACGAGCAAAATTACCATCCTATAGCTAATCCCTAAATCCCCTTTTAACCATAATAAAGGCAGCAGCGCTTCTGGAATTTGATCCAAACCCAAGGCCATGCCGCTGGAAGGAATGCCAAGCCTGCGTTTTGCAAAGCTGGAAATCAAATCGCCAAGCATAGCCAACAGTCCAACTACCAATCCAGAAAAAGCCCCCAAGCCCAGAAAATAGGCAGTGGTTGCACTTACCAGAATGGCACACGCGATTCCTCGCCATGTTTTTGAGGGTCCGAAGATGGGTTTGCTGTCGGGCCAAAGCAAACCAAAATCGACTGGCCAGTCAAATCGCTTGCCCAGCATCTTGCATAAGATAATGGGCGCGCCATTGGCGGCAAACAACAGCAGCAAACTCTCAAAGACAAACATGGAAAGGCCCCTAGGCTGCTCCTAACTTGCAAACTGATTCGAATTGTAATTTTTTATCTGAAAGCATGATGAATTATCATAGTTGATCAATCTTAATACAAATACTTTTTCATCATTAGGCCAGCCAAGCTTTCACCAACAAAATACACGGAAAGACGAAAAGATGTAAGGAAACAAAAGGTGTAAAATCAACTCAAATACACTTAAATATCACTAACTAATATGGGAACTTCAATGACCAGCATTACAAAATCCGATGTCGAAAATTTACTCAAGGAGTTCATCGACCCTAATTTGGGGGTAGACCTAGTTTCAGCAAAAGCAATCAAACAAATTGACGTGGCAGACAACCGAATTGCGATCAAAATCGTACTAGGTTATCCCGCCACTAGCGTTAAATCTGAATTGGCCGATGCCATCCGCTCGAAAATCATCGAAGGAACAGGCTTGACCGATGTCACCGTCGATTTGAGCAGCAATATCTTGTCCCATGCGGTGCAGAAAAACCTCAAACCTATGCAGGGAGTCAAAAACATCATCGCCGTGGCGTCAGGGAAAGGTGGCGTAGGCAAGTCCACCACAGCGGTTAATCTAGCCTTGGCATTGTCTGCCGAAGGCGCTCGGGTAGGCATTTTGGATGCCGACATTTACGGGCCCAGCCAACCCACCATGCTGGGTCTGTCCGGCAAGCCAGAGATGGACGGCCAATCCATCTTGCCCAAAGTTGCCTATGGCGTTCAGTCCATGTCCATCGGTTATTTGGTAGACGAAGACACCCCGATGATTTGGCGCGGACCCATGGTTACCGGGGCTTTGCAGCAGTTATTGAACGACACCAAATGGGACAAGCTAGATTATCTAATTATTGACCTCCCTCCCGGCACCGGCGATATTCAGTTGACTTTGGCCCAGCAGATTCCAGTATCCGGCGCGGTCATCGTCACCACACCTCAAGACATTGCCCTGTTGGATGCGCAAAGGGGCTTGAAGATGTTTGAGAAAGTCAGCGTTCCCGTATTGGGCATTATAGAGAACATGAGCATCCATATTTGTTCAAATTGTGGGCATGAGGAACCTATTTTCGGTACGGGAGGTGCATCAAGGATGTCAGAAAAATACAGTGTGGACTTGTTGGGTTCGCTGCCCTTGGATATTCACATACGCGAACAAGCGGACAGCGGGCATCCTACGGTGGTGGCCGACCCGAAAGGCCGAAGCGCACAAATTTACCGGGAAATCGCCCGTAAACTGGCTGGCCGGTTGGCGCTCACTGCCAAAGATTACAGCGCCAAATTCCCCACTATAAGCATAGTGAATAACTGATGAGACTCTGTGACCGCGACATCATCGCAGCCCTAGATGAGGGTCGAATAAAAATTACCCCTCGCCCTCCCAATGGCCGAATCAGCGGGGTTAGCATGGATTTGCTGCTCGGCAATCGCTTCCGAGTGTTCAGTTCGCACACCACGCCTTACATTGACCTGTCAGGCTCTCGCGATGAAATGAATGCCGCCATTGAAAAAGTCATGAGTGATGAGGTTGTTATCGGGGAGGGAGATGCCTTTTTTCTGCATCCTGGGGAATTGGCCTTGGGCGCCACTCAAGATTCCATCAGTTTGCCCGATGACATTGTTGGTTGGCTAGACGGGCGATCCAGCCTTGCGCGACTCGGCTTGATGGTGCATGTGACCGCCCATCGCATCGACCCCGGCTGGAGCGGCAACATCGTGTTGGAATTTTACAATTCTGGCAAACTGCCCTTGGCGTTGCGGCCCGGCATGTCGATAGGCGCAATCAGTTTTGAACCGATGTCAGGCCCTGCCGACCGCCCTTATCGTAAACGTGCCGATGCCAAATACCGTGATCAAGACGGGCCAACAGCCAGCAGAATCAGCGAAGATAAATAGTTTTGGATTTTTTCTTTCTGGTTACGCTATCTTTATCTGATAAATCGTCGTTTTTCACCTAACTGCGGTAGGCTCGGCAGAAAACTGGCACTTTGCCAATAAAGAGGGCTGTTCTATGCGAAATAATTTAGCCAATTCATTGATCAGCTTGATTGCATTGTCAGTTGCCATGGCAAGTAGCCAAATCATGGCTGCCGAGTCAGTTTATAAATGCATGAAAGATGGAAAAATCAGCTACTCATCCAACCCTTCGGTCAAAGACGGTCAATGCCAACAGACGGTTATCAGGAACGACGGGCCAAACCCGGAAGAATTGGCCCGGATATTGGCGCAGAAAAGGCTTCGCCAAGAAGAAGAAAGAAAGGCCAATGAGATAGCGCAAAAAGAGAGGGAAATCCGTGCTAAAGAAATCCAAGCCGCCGCTGCCGACCGCCGCGCCCGGGCCATTGAAGAGGAACTGATAAGGTTAAAGCAGACACCGCCAACGCCGCCCGTGGTGGTTGGCTATCCTTACTATAATCCTTATTGGGTTCAAATGCCGGGACCAGATACCCCGCACCATCATCACCGTGACTATTATCGTAACCAACAACCGGGTTATGAGGTTCCAGGACAACCCATGCAAACCCAACCGCAACCTTTATCGACAGGGCCGAATAGGTCAATGCCCATACGCTGAAAAATGCTCGTTTATGCGCAGCCTATCACATTTAGGTAAAAAGTTAGGCCACTTTTTTACCGCTGTGTGCTGGATTGGGCTTTATTGACACCCGCGTTTAAGCCGTGAGGGTGTAAAATTCCCGCCTGATAGCCAAGCAGCAGCAAAAAGAACAGTGCGATGGACATGCCAATGCGATAGGTCAGGGCCTTGACTGTTCTGGATGAGCGCTCGCCATCAATGAACAAATACTTCAAAGCCAAGCCTAAGCTGGCAATGATCAAAATAAACGCAATTATTATGAAAGTCTTGGTTATCATGGTTTATCCTAGTTCCATATTCGGAACATTAAAGTTTTGTGAACAGCATTATAATTCACTCGTACATTCACCTGATGAAAAATTATCAGTTTAGGCCGGGTTGGGCGGCAAGTTTGGGTTTGGCTGCTGTATTGCCTATTTTCATTTCCTTGGGGATATGGCAACTGCATAGGGCAGATGAAAAGCGTGAACTCATGGCGCAAAGGGAGCATCGCCACAGCGAACCGGTTTTGCCTTCCACCACCGACGCATGGGCGAATGAAAACAACCGCTACCGCAGGGTTGAACTGGCAGGCGAATTGGATGCGGCACATCAATTCTTATTGGATAATCAAATAAACAACCGACAGGCTGGCTATGTGGTATTGACCCCCTTCCATATTGAGGGCCAAGCAGCAGCCGTGTTGGTCAATCGTGGCTGGCATCCCATCGGCAAAGATCGTAGCCAACTGCCTAAGCTCGACATTAAGCAAACCAAGGTTCGGTTTGTGGGGGTCATAGACAAACTGCCCAGCGTAGGCTTTAAGCTAAAAGGGGCAGAACTTCCTGCACCCGGCTGGCCTTCCGTCGTTCAATTAGCCAATGTTCAGCGTTTATCCGAGCGCCTTGGTTATCGTTTATTGCCTTATCAGGTATTATTGCCCCCCGACGCAGCGCAAGTGTATGCCCAAGACCCAAAACCAACCAGCCTGCATCCCGAAACTAACCAAGGTTATGCGCTGCAATGGTTTTCTTTTGCACTGGTTCTGTCACTTTTATATCTTTGGTATGGCTTCAAGCCAAAATCGGCAGTGTGATCAATGACTTCATTCTATATTTAACAAACTCTCAATAATCAAAGGTACTCGAATAGTGACCGCTCCCAACCCCCATGCTTGGCGCAACCGACTGATAATATTATCAATAGCGCTAATATGCATCATTCCTTTCAGTTTTGCTTGGTATCTGGCAAAGAACCCGCAACTGGTTAAGGATCGGCAAAAGACCAATTATGGACATTTGATCACGCCTGCCCGTAGCATTGGTTATGAGCTATTTTTCCAATCTCCGGTCGCAGGGGTGGAAAATCTGCCAGAAATCAAAGGCCATTGGGTGATGGTGCAAATCGTAAATAGTCCTGTTTGTGACCAGGGTTGCCGAGAAACCCTACAAAAAACTGAAAAGGTTCGCTTGCTGATGAGTAAAGACATTCCGCGGGTTCGTCGCTTGCTGCTTCTACCCCCTGAAGGCGTGACTGACTTGACTGCGGAAATCGCCAATCTTTACCCAACTTTACTGATGACAGGCATATCGGTTGAAATGCGGCAACGATTACAAGAGGCTGTGGGCGGACCTTTGAAAGACGGCATGGTGTTGCTACTGGATCCCATGTCCAATGTGATGATGTGGTATGAGCCTGGGGCAGATCCCTTTGGAATTTTACGAGACATGCAGCGTCTATTGAGAATCTCCCAAATCGGCTGATGGCATGATTCCATCTTAAGCAATAACAGGTAGGGATGCTTCTGCCGCCCAAAGGCAAATGGCGAGAGCGAAAAACCTCTCCCCTATATTGTGGTATTCATAATTTAACTTCATGATTTTTATGTTTAGAAAACTAGCCTTATTTTGCGTATTCCTGACCTTGTGCGTAATGACCTTGGGTGCTTATATTCGAATTGCTGACGCGGGTTTGGGTTGCCCGGAATGGCCGGGTTGTCTTGGCCTGCCGATTGTCGAAGACTCAGCCAAAGCGCTTTCATCGACCTCTCCAATCTTGGAAGAAGCCTCCACTTCAGCTTTGCCAGACAGCCCCAAGGCTTGGGCAAGAATGGGCATTCGCATTCTAGGTGGTGGCTTGGGCCTGCTGATGCTTGGTCTCTTTTTACTATCATTCCGAGCCAAAGAACGGCGCTTGTCCGCCGTATTGCAGTCACTATCGGCTCTAAGCTTAGTCATCTTGTTGGCGGCGGCAGGCAAATGGGGAAACGCATGGCTGCATGTACCGGCTTTTGTCGCCGCCCATCTGTTGACCGGTTTTGCCACTCTTGGCTTACTCTATTGGTTAAGTTTGAACCAAAGCCTCCATGCAAGCGAACGTCCTTTGGTGGGAGAAGGTTTGCGCTGGCTGGCACGATTCGGCTTGCTGATGCTAATTGTGCAAATTTCCTTGGGTGCTTGGACTAGCGCCAACCACGCTGGATTGACCTGTCAAGATTTCCCAACCTGCTTGAATAGCTTCAACCCACCAGTCGATTATATTGAAGCATTTAACCCGAATTTGGAGGCACTCAACACGCATGCCGCCAACTTGCCATTTACCGCACGGGCCGCCATCCATTGGGCGCACCGATTGGGCGCGGCGCTAACTTACCTGCTGCTGACCCTGCTGGCCCTGAACCTCACCTCCAACCGCAAAGCCCCACGCTTGAGCAAACCAGCCCTGCTGTTGAATTTCCTGTTATTGATGCAAATTGCCTTAGGCATAGCCACGGTGTTGCTGCGGCTGCCCATCCCCATCGTGTTGGCACATAATATCATTGCAGCCCTGCTATGGTTGAACTTGCTGCATATCGTCTTTTTCCTTCGCGCCCCATTGACACAAGCTTTGCCGGTAACGGACGAGGCTAGGCACGAAGAATCCATTGCCCGACGCGAATTGCCGGAAATCCCCGCCGAGGTGATTCCACCGCCGGTCATCGCACCCCCGGTTGAAGTCGAATTGCGCCGTGAAATTCCGGTCATTGAGCCGGAAGGCTTGTTTGGCCGACTAAAGTCCGGCCTTGGCAAAACGCGGGGCGGATTGACTGGCTTCCTTGCCAACCTAGCTTTGGGCAAAAAATCCATTGATGGCGATTTATTGGAAGACATCGAGGGACAATTACTGATGGCAGACATTGGTGTGGCGGCGACCTCGGAGATCATCGCAAACCTGACGAGCAGTTTGGAACGCAGCCAATTGAACGACCTTGATGCACTCACCACTCGTTTGCGTGAGCATCTCTACGACATCATCGAACCCGTCAGCCAGCCGCTTGTGATTACACCGGACAAGAAGCCATTTGTAATTTTAGTCGTTGGAGTCAATGGCGTAGGCAAAACCACCACCATCGGCAAACTGGCCAATCGACTGCAAAGCCAAGGCTTGAGTGTCATGCTGGCCGCTGGGGACACCTTCCGTGCCGCCGCCGTCGAACAATTGCAGACGTGGGGCGAACGCAATCACATTCAAGTCATTTCTCAAGGTTCTGGCGCGGATTCTGCTTCGGTGATTTTCGACGGCATTCAAGCGGCAAAATCCCGGAATGTGGATGTGTTGATCGCCGACACCGCCGGTCGGTTACACACCAAATCCAATTTGATGGAAGAATTGACCAAGATCAAACGCATCATGGCAAAGCTCGACCCCGCCGCACCCCATGAAGTCTTACTAGTACTGGACGGTGGCACGGGTCAGAACGCTTTAAGCCAGACCAAACAATTTAATGAAGCGGTGGGGCTTACTGGCCTCGCGGTCACCAAATTGGACGGGACAGCCAAAGGCGGCGTGGTTTTCGCGCTTGCCAAGCAATTTGGCATCCCCATTCGGTATATTGGCGTGGGTGAAAAAATCGAAGACTTACAGGATTTTGATGCAAAGAAATTTATTGATGCATTATTTACGGAATAAGTTGCGACTACTACGGAAGACATATACTCCAATATTTTGCTTTTGATTGTCATAGACTCTGCCATATGTAAGTACCCAAGGACAATGCAGGTATATTACAAGACGCAATTTTTTGTTGTATTTGAATATTGAAATCCATATTCACATCGCTATCATTTAACACGACTAATACAAAAGAATGATCGGGTGTTTTGAAGGCTACAATAGCCAAGCCGCAATCCGTCTGCGAGTATATCCGCACTGAACCCGGTCTGACAAACTTGGACATATGGGCAATAATATAGTAGGCGACATTGCGTTGGATAGTGTCGCCAATGGTCAAGGCACCCACGCAATTAGGCGCGCCGCCAACGGTATGAGGACAACAGTTAGGGTCGGAAGCCAAATTCCATTCCAATACCACACTACTCCAATTCATGGTTGAACCAATCAGTACATTTCTCCCATGCCAAAGC
>CAIWDB010000481.1 GCA_903911305.1 uncultured Methylococcaceae bacterium
AGTTTGTCGTCCAGAAACTCCTTGTCGTTGTAGGGATTGAGAATCTCCGCTTCGGTTATCGGTGCGGTTAAATCGCTGGTCAATATGGCATTGAGGAAGTGGATGAGCAGATTGCGGTTTTGCACCGAGCCGAGCAATGCCTTGAATACGCAATCTATCTTGGGGTCTATGCGGTGTTTCATGGTGAGTTATTGTAGGATACAAGGATATGATCCGCAAAATTAGAACATCCGATAACATCATACGGCGGAATCCATCCATGGTTATTCCTTACGGCCTTAAATAGCTATAATTTCGAGAAATTTCCTATCAAGGCGAAGGCAGGTTAGCTCAGATTCCAAATTGGCTAATGCAGCCAATTTAAATGCTTGGGTCGCGTACTTTTGTACCAGAGGGTCATTCGTTAAAATCCTGCTAAGGAATATAAGACCATCACATAGTAGCTTGAGTCCTTCGGAGTACATCGGGATTCCACGATCAAATGCAATGCGAAAGTATTTCCAAGCCTCGTCAAATTTGCCTTCTTGGATCATATAAGAGCCATAAATCACCGCACCATCTGGCATAAATTTAAACCAGTTGGCTAGATTACTTATCCAATCTAATTGTTCGCGGTCTCCGAGACGATATAATGTATAGGCAGCAATCGTTGCACTTACTGGATAGTTTTCTTTTTCAAACAGCATTTCCATCGCCTGTCTTTTCACAAACGGCAAGGCAAGCCGTGCCGCTTCGAAAGAACCGCTTCGAACGTAACTAAATAAGGCATTAGCAGCGGGAGAGTCGCTTTCCACAGAAACAAGCAGACGAGGTACACTGGGATCAGGATGAGGGTTAAGGTTGGGCGAGAAGGTGACACATGGCTCTCGTGCTGCCGGAGGAAGGATTACAAGCACTGCTGAACTTTCTTCAATATTCGAATTATCAAGGTAGTTATACTCTGTTTCGAGCAGCATAGGTCGGCGTTCTCGCCCGATTTCCGACCAGCCAAGATGCTCCTTCAACTTAGTTTGTAGCGACAACTGCATGCCATGCAACTTTAGAGCCGGTTTACATCTTAAGCAAATGCTTTCCTTTTCGTTATTTTTTGGCTCATCCCATTTTTCAAAGAGCCATCCCTTAAATTGAATGGGTTCCTTTTTATCAGGTAACTTTGTAGAAAACCATCTACTAAAAATAGAACTCAAAAATCTCTTTATAGTCCTTTTTGGAGGATTGATAACTTTGGCTTGACCAATCTCATTTGAAATATCTTCTAACTTTTTTAGATCGAGTATGATTGAAGGTGGTTGATTGCTCGATTCTGGTATATCGATTTGCAAACGTATCCATTCTCCACTAGGCAATTCTGCACGAAGATCGTATATTCCAAAATTACTAGTTTTTACTTCAGTTTTTTCATCCTCCAGAAGTTGGACGACTGTCCATGAGAGTTTATCATCTGGCCCAAATATTTCGATTGGTAAAGGTACATCTTCCAAACTTTCTGGTACGTTTTTTGGTTGTATAAAAAAATTATGGCTATTAGATTGAATATAATTCATGATCCAATCTCCTTATAAACCACAAGTGTCACAACTTCGACAGGAGGGAAGAACTTAACACTCTGGGATGATATCTTCTGGCAAAAAGAAGGTATTGGGTTCGCGCCAACGGTATATTCACTATTATCCACAGTTGTAACCCAATCGGTATTTTTTGATACTTCCCGTTTTTCTTGGTTCCCATTTTGATCAATAATATATGGAATAATATTTGCCATGTAATCAATAGGTTGGCATTTTACCCGTACAAAAATTTCACTTGGTTTAGTATCGACGTGACAAATTACAGTCTCATAATCATCCCGATCTGGTATCAACTGAAATGAACACATTTCTTGTTGCGAAAGCTCATTTATTCGATCCTTTGCAGCTTCTACAGCAAAGCGGAGTGATGTACTTGTAGTTGCCCAATAATTTCCTACCTGATCACGAGCACTTCGTTTTTCTAAACATTCTAGTAGTTGTTGGGTAAAGAAAGGTGGTTTGTTTTTATCCCCTCCAACCTCTTCGCCAGGAAATGAACTGTAATAGATTTTACTATCACGTTTTACATAAGCACCTGTAGTATCGTTCCACAATGGTTTACCAGATGACGGTTTTAAGTCTTCAATCAGCGATGGCGATAATTCTTGGCAAGCGTCGATAAAGAAAAGTTGAGTTTTCGGTGGTTTGTTGAGCATCAAAGCTAGCGTACCCTTGGGATCGATTAGATTATCGAATCCTGCGTAAGAAGCATCCTCCGACAGTATATAAGGATTGAACTTCCATAAACCATGCCCAGCAAAATAGAAAACCAGTGCATTGTCTAGTGATGTGCATGCACGATATACCATGCTTTTGAATGCACTTTCAATATTATTGAAAGTAGCCGTATCTAGCGGCAGATCCTCGCCTGAATTGAGACATAGTTTGGTTGTAATGCTATATGTCGGTTTCCATGTAGGCATTTCATCGGGCAGCGAGAGCAACATGGCGACACTTCCTAATGGTCGATCCAGATGAACAAACCGATTAAGTGCCCATTCAGCGAATGCGGTTGCGCCATGAATAGAAGTAGTTACTGATTGTATGTTTTTATCTATATAACGACCAACCCCAACGATTAACATATGTGTTCGCGGCTCATTTTTCTTCGCAGCATCCTTAAGCTTATTTTCTGCCTCAATAGTTAGTTCTTCATAGATAGCTTGGGCTTTCTCCTTCTCTTGATAGGCAAGCCCTAAGTCTGTATGATTTAAAGACTTATCTTTAAGTCTTTCCGCCGCCAAATGATAACGCCGCAAAACCGGTGCCAAAGCTTTATCACCAGTCATGCCTTCGGCCCAAATCAGAGACATTGGATTGCTAATCATGAGTCAGTTCCATTTGCAAATGCATCTTCCGCCCTTTCACGCAGACGCACATAAAAGTTTGGGGTATCAAAATAAGCACCATGCGATAGGATCGGATAAGCATCCGCATCAAAAGAAAAGTCTTTCGCACCGGTAAACACATCTGTCACACCAAAACCAACATAATCGGTTTCATCGAATACATTAATCCATCGCTTGATGTTATTAGGACGAGGCGCTGGTTTATTCGCTTGGAATGCAAGATTTAATGGCTCTTGGTTGGCAAACAATCCAATTTCTGCAAATAATGCCACTTGTGAACCGACTGTAACTAGCAGATCGCAAACAATATTCGGTCGGAAATGGGTAAGTATATCAAATAAAATAATTCCACCAAAACTATGTCCTACTAATATTAATTCTTTATCCTCTGAATCTAGCTTGTCACGCTCTTTGATAGCATCGTCAATGTCTTGAAGAACTTTTTTTATTATTTCATCACGATTTTCCATATATTTGAATACATCTCCAAAGAATCTCGCAATGAAAGTTGAGGCAGTTGGCCTTATATAACGCGAAGCCAACATAAATGATTGCCTTCCAGAATCTTTACCTCCACCTACCGCAGCACCCACAACCACGCCGCCGATACTGCCGACAACAGCGCCTGTGGCGACACTCATAATCTTACCTGTAGCACTCTTCACGGCGATTGCTGCGTTCTTCAGCCAATTGCTGAGTGTACTTCCTATACTCAACGTTTGAATGCCTTCATGTATAAGATCAGATGGATGTATTTCTTTAAGTAGGAAATTGATGAATTCATCATCATTATTAATGCTATTAAGCCAATCTGGATTACCGTTTTTTTCCGAATATTCCTCTGCTGCGAGTGCTAATCGCGCCGCTTCAGGGGACTTATGCTGACCTTTATCTAGCATTGAAATAAGCGGTGCTGTGCTTGCGCCGGCGAAGAGGAGATTAACTGCTGGACGAAGCCCACGTCTACGAGCAAGTGTAAGAATTGGTCTATTTTTAACTTCATCATCGAGACCCAATTCGCCATCTAAATGCGCCAAAGTAATTTCTTCGACTGCTGCAGTTTCAGGACTTCCCAAACCCAGTGTCTGCAAATTACCGTGCGGAATGCATAACAAATTCCGGGCGAATTTCACACCCAGATCGCCCCAATAAGGGGTGTATACTTTTAAATCAGATATTCTTTTTTTAAAAGTAATCTCTCGGAATTGTTGCTTGAAATACTCAAAGCGGTTGTTATAGATGTTTTCTTCTTTTGGAGTAGTGCCTTTGCGGGTATTAACTCCATGCACAAAAACGAGTGGCATATCTATCCCCTTTGATTATTGGTATCAATGAATTAAGAAATTAGGAATTATTTTAAACAATTATCCACCCACCACCACACTCAACACATCGCTCCACTCGCCTACTTGCTCGTCATGGTAACGGTAGATCGCCTTGTACTTCCACACCACACTGGTTCCGGGGGGCGGGAGCGATGCAGGGTCGGGGGTGTTGGGTTCGGTGTGGATGATGAGGAACACAAAGCCATTGCCGTCATTGCGGTCCACCCATATTTCAATTGCACTGGCCTTGCCTTTGGTCCAAACGACGGTAGGGTGTCCGGCTTGCAGCAGACTACTTAATACCGGCTTCCATGTGCTTGGATCGATGATGTAAGCCGAGCCGATGATCTGTAAATCTTGACCAATGGCGGGTGAATAGTTTTTGTGTGCTTTGAGCCGAGTGACAAACAGGGAAAACCGAGGGATGATCCCGGATTTCACTATGGGCGGGATGGGTTCGGGCAATAGGGGCGGAATCGGCCACAGGGTCGCATCAGTGCCGCCATCCCTCAACAGGTTTTTGGCTGCCGTGCAATTATGGGCGTAACTCTGCGCTTGGTTGTGGAGGTTGAGCGCATAGCGGAAACCGACGGCATCGGCTTGCTGGGAGGCTAACTCCTCCGCGCTGATGTCCAGCAAAGCGGCATATTTTGGCAGAGTGGCGGCAACATGATCGAGCAAATCGGCCTTGCCGCTGTCGTCTTTGGGCATGTATGAACTGGTAGGCATTGTTGTTTTATCCTGAATGACTAAAAATTCGTAAAAATAAATAACCGTTTTCTAAACAGCATTCCCCCATGCTGTTTCACCGTTCCTTGGGACTTGGGGAGCGTTTCCCGATGGTTTTTGAATGCTCCCCAAGCCTTGCGGAGCATTTCCCAATGATTTTTGAATGTTCCCGAAGTCTCGCGGAGCATTCCCCGAAGACTGGGGAGCGTTCCTCAAGGCTTTGGGAATGGTACAAAATCGTTTAGCCCATTCCTCAAGTCTTGAGGAACACTCCTTAATCATTGGGGAGCATTCCTCAACCGTCGGGGAATGCTCCGCAGTGCTTGAGGATTGTTCCGCAACCGCCGGGGAACGGTGAAAAATGCTTGGGGACTGTTCCTCAGCAGGGTTGCGATGTCCAAAAATTATTGTGAAATCATTTTTTCAAGCCGGCATAGGGTTAAATTGCCTAGCCTGTTCAGCCAAATAGGGCATGACTAGAAATAGTATACTCCAATGCCTTTGAATAGGGTTGATTTGTGACCGTATTTATGCTCTTAGCCGTTGGCCTTGGCAACCTAACGCATAGCGGGGAAGTGCGCGAAACCGTCACCCTGCCAATTGGAACGGCGCAAAGCCGGAAGGCACCCCGTTTTTAACCGTGTAATACTTGCCGCCCATGGCCCTCACGCCAATGGACGCGCCAAGGTCTTTGTCGAACAAAACGTAAGAGGCCGGCGTGGCCGGTTGGTTGAATTTCTGCGACATGGCAAGCAAGGCCATTTCCAGCACGGTCTTACCCGAACCGGACTGCCCAATGACCATGGTGTTGGCCAAATCCCTATGATTGGGGTCCAGATGGCTTTGCCTACCCTCATTACGATGAAAGTTAAAGTAATACGGGCTACCCGATGTGGTGGCAAACATCATGACCGCATCGCCCCATTGGTTGCCGCGTATCTGCCCAATCGGGTAATTGTGGAAGGCAGAGAACCCGGCAAAGTTGCGGCTGGTAATGTCGCCTACCCTCACCCG
Source organism: uncultured Methylococcaceae bacterium (assembly GCA_903911305.1). Lineage (GTDB taxonomy): Bacteria > Pseudomonadota > Gammaproteobacteria > Methylococcales > Methylococcaceae > Methylumidiphilus. Next base: position 5,986 of record CAIWDB010000481.1, read on the forward strand.
GTAACTAAAGTTTCCGGGCAGTTGGGCATAGAACGAACCCGCAATGCCA
>CAIWDB010000482.1 GCA_903911305.1 uncultured Methylococcaceae bacterium
TCATCCAACCGAGGTGGGGTATTCCATGGGGGGCAAGCAGTTGGGCAATGCCTTGCAATCAGGTCTCGCACCCAACGCCACACTTTGGTCAGGGGCTATCGCCACATCGGTGTCAGGTAACAGTTTTAATATATCCAACCAGTCAATGGCAAGCACTTATTCCGCCATCCTGAAAACCGGAGTCAATGGTCAGACGGCGGATGTCTTCAATAGCAGTTGGGGTTATACCGCACCCACGGGTTACAACTTGGAAGCGGCAGGCGTGGACGGTCTGCTCTATCAAACCGGAAAAGTCGGCGTTGCGGCGGCTGGCAACGCAGGCCCAGGCAGTAATTCTGTTGGAGGCATTGCCGCTGGCTACAATACCATCTCAGTAGCGGCGTTGGGTGATGACTCGGTGAATTCGACTTACGTTTTCGCCAGCAATTTTTCCAGCCGGGGACCCAATGACTTCTTCAATCCAGCCACTCAGCAATTAATCACCGGAGTTAGGGCAAGGGTGGACATTGCCGCGCCGGGGCAAAACCTAAGCTTGGCTTCCACGTCAGGGGTTTCTGCATATGCGACCAACCAAGCCGGCACCAGTTTCGCTGCGCCTATTGTGGCGGGTGGTGCGTCTTTGGTAGTGGATGCCGGCAAGGATATGTATGCAAGCGATGCCCAAGCCATCGACGGGCGGGTGGTCAAAGCCGTCTTGCTGAATGGAGCGGACAAAACACCGGGCTGGAACAATGGTCAGCAAACTATCAATGGCGTAGTGACAACGACCCAATCGCTTGATTATGCCGTAGGTGCGGGTCGGATGAACTTGAATACCACCTATGAACAATATGCCGACCACACCCATGGCGGCAGGGCAGGCACAAGTGATGTTCAAGGCTTGGGTTGTCAAACCAGTGGCTATTGCAATTTGGGGAATGTGGCGGCAGTCGGATGGGATTACGGCTGGTCCAATCTGGCCGGGGCCAATTTATATTTCATCAACGATCAAATCGCGGGAGGCATCCCGTTCTCTGCCACCTTGGATTGGTATGTCGATGTCAATCCGGGTTCAAATGAGAGTTTCAGCGGGGTCGCTTACAATCATTTTGCCGACCTTGATCTGGTCATTTTCGAATATGACCCATTGACACATGCCATCCTAAAAACCGTCGCCGAATCGACCAGCCGCTACAACGATGTCGAGCATTTGTCCTTTTTGTTGCCCAATGCCGGTTATTTTGGCATAGGGGTAGTCAACCTCAGCGATGTATTTAACTTCTCTGGAGCCACAGGGGAATACTACGGTTTGGCATGGAGCATCGTGCCGGAGCCTTCCAGCCTGTTACTGATGCTGAGTGGATTGGGAGTGTTGGTTGGGGTGAGGAAAAGGCGGCAAGGCTGTTGACACAGCCGTTCGTGCCAAGCTTGTCGAAGCATGAACGGTTTAAATTTCAGTCAGTTGTGTTGTTCCGCTCACCTCCTTCGACAAAGCTCAGGACAGGCTTCGACAAGCTCTCAAGAAACAGCTATTTTATGGCAATTAGAACAATGACTTGTAAATTGGCGAAAAGTCATCAAACAGCGCCATTAATAACCGTTTCTTGGCAACGCCATGCAACGCGAAGCGGGGCTTACCTCGCTCAGGGCGAACAGTTCCATAATCAATTTATAGCACGTCAGCTATAAGCGTTCATATTTACTGTTAAAATTGTTATTAGGTAGCGTAAAATCAAAGAAAATATCATCGGCTTTCTGTCCCTTGGGAACAGGTTTTTCTAGATTAGTAACCCAATCTTTAGCTTGATATAGTTTGGATTTTTCAATTATTTCAAGTTTGCCTCTAAAGTGTGCTCACTTATTTCTAATTTTATTTACATCCTTTAAATGGGATTCCGTTAACTGCCTATCTTTAAAATAAGCTAATACCCAATAGTTACTTAATAATGAAACGTCTGCCTGTTGACTACAGCAGCGACGACAACCATAGTGGTTTTATTTTGGTTGGAAAGACTCATGCCGACTACGCTGACTTTAAAGAACATTCCTGACCTTGTATACGAAGAGTTAAAGCGTTCTGCCGAGTCACACAGGCGAAGCCTGAACAGCGAGGCGATTATGTGCTTGGAATCGGTATTGCTGCCAGTCAAGGTGACCACTAGCGAAAGATTGGCGCGTGCGAGGGCTTTGCGTGCCACTTTGCAACAAGGGCAA
>CAIWDB010000483.1 GCA_903911305.1 uncultured Methylococcaceae bacterium
AGGTCGAGAACGGCTCCAAGCTGGTGGCAGAAGCGGGGCGGACGATGGACGAGATCGTCGCCTCGGTCAAGCGGGTCACCGACATCATGGGCGAGATCGCCTCCGCGTCCTTGGAGCAGAGCAGCGGCATCGAGCAAGTCAACCAGGCCATCACCCAGATGGACGACGTGACCCAGCAGAACGCCGCCTTGGTGGAACAGGCCGCCGCCGCCGCCGAGTCCTTGGAGGACCAGGCCGAGCAGTTGACCACATTGATGGGCCGCTTCCGGCTGAACAACATGGGCAGCATGACCACCGTGACAGCGACCTCGAAAATCCGCCAGTTCCCGTCCGTGCAAAAGCCGGTTGCGGGCAAGTCCGCAGGCAGAGGCAACGGCAAGCTGTCAGCCTCGTTGGATCATGCGTCGGCCGCACCCAAGCTGCTGGCTTCCAGCGAACACGAAAACTGGAGCGAATTCTAAGGATGAATTCGCAACTTAAACTGTTGTTGTCGGATATTTCAAGCCATAGCAGCAGGCATTTAAAGGAAATCCAATCTGACTTGGTGCAAACCAATCTGTTGTTGGATGAGGCCATTACCCAATTGACGGGCAGTTTTGAGGGTATCGCAAAAGAAGTAAGCGCCTATCAGGAAGCCATGATCAGCCTGCTGCCACACGATTCAATGGAACGGACTCCAGATGAGTTGGACAGGATACTGCATATGGGGGATGTCAATAAGATATTGACATTGCACATTAATTCTGCGGTGACGAGGCTGCAATTTGAAGACATCACCAGTCAATTGATTCGTCGGGCGGCGAGGCGTGTTGATGGCTTGCGCGAAATGCTCGAATGCCTAAGCCAAGCCGCCCTTGAAGAACTGGAGGATGAAAAGGAACGCAGCAGGAAAGTCGATTGGTTGGAGGAATTGCTTGAGGGTGTCCTAGTCAAGAGTCAACTCATTGACGATCAGTTACGCAGGGCCGTCGCTCAGCGGCGGCTCGATTGCGGCGAAGTGGAATTGTTTTGATCGAGTGGGCACATATATGAATTCAACACACATGAAAGTTGCAATATGAACGCAAAATCAATATTGGTCGTAGACGATTCACGCTCGTTGAGACAAATGGTGTCGTATATCTTAAATGTCTCTGGCTATCAGGTCATTGAGGCCATTGACGGTATGGATGGATGGGAGAAGGCGATTGCTCAGAAGGTTGATCTCGTGTTCACCGATCAAAACATGCCGCAATACGACGGGATGTGGCTGATAAAAGCCCTGCGTAATTCGGAAAATCACCGTAAGACACCCATTTTAATGTTGACTACAGAATCCAGTGACGAAATGAAAGCCATGGGGAAACAGGCTGGCGCAACAGGTTGGATCGTCAAGCCTTTTGACCCGGATCGAATGATAGCTCTCGTTAAGAAACTCATTGGCGACCCCTCCGTCTGATGGCCCGTCTCGTTACCCTAGCAATAATCAGGAGTGAAAAATGGCATTTTCAATTGATATAAGCCACTTTGGCGATATGTTTTTCGAGGAGGCTCAGGAGCTGCTGGAGCAAATGGAAAGTTTGTTGCTGGCAGTCAACGTGGATTGCCCCGACAAAGAAGAATGCAACGCCATATTCCGAGCCTCCCACTCGATCAAAGGGGGCTGTGCAGCGTTTGAAATGGACGACATGGTGGAAGTGACGCATATCATGGAAACCTTGCTTGACTACATACGCAAAGGGGAATCCGCGCTGACAGAAACGCATGTCAATGTTTTCTTGCAAGCCAAAGATGTATTGAGGCGTCAATTAAAAGGGCATCGTGAGAAAACGCCATTGCCCCCTGAATTTGCAGCGGATATCCTTCGCGACCTGCACAGCTTGGCCAGTAAAGGAGATTCTGACAATAAGAATAAGAGTACCACTATGTCTAACGTCGATATGCCTAGCCCCAAACCTGTTCAGAAATTGGAAGACTTGACAACAGTTGAGCCTGAAGTTGCCGAACAACGTTCTAATAGCCACTTTTTTCGGGTTGAAATGCCCAAGATCGCCGAGGATGAGTTTAATGCCTTGCTCAGCGAACTAGGTGCCAAACGACATGCCGAAAGCAGCGAATTGCCAAATGGAAACATCGTGCTTCAGTTGGAAACTGACATCAATGCCGAGGATCTGATCGCTGTTTGCTCATTTTTGGTCAGTCCCGAAGATATTAAAGTGACCGAAGAAACTGCGAAGAAATTTTCCATCGACCTTAAGGAAGCTGAAGCCCCGCCAATGGCTAACGCCCAGCCTGAGACAGAAAATGAAGACTTTGGCCTTTTTGAGGAGTTCGCCCCACCTGAGACGGAACACCAAGCACGGGAAGAGTCCACTCCAATAGCCTCAGCCAAAGCGACTGCAGCGACACCGCCATTGGTCGCTGCCAAGACAACAACAGGGCGGCAAGACACTGTGATGCCCAGCGGCCAACATTCGATGCCTGAAAACAATCGACCAGGCATTGAACGCCGCCAGCAAGATTCGCCGACGGCGATTGGTCAAGATTCGACATCCATCCGGGTCAACTTGGATAAGGTTGATCAACTCATCAATCTGGTGGGCGAATTGGTCATCACCCAAGCGATGATCGACCAACATTCCGACGGGCTTGACCCGACTGTCCATGAGGCTCTCGTCACTAGCTTTACCACCTTAGCCAGAAACACCCGTGATTTGCAGGAAGCCATCATGTCCATCAGGATGATGCCCATGGATTTCGTATTTTCCCGCTTCCCCAGGATGACCCGGGAACTAGCCGCAAGATTGGGCAAGCAAGTCAAGCTGGTCACCCAAGGCGGGGCCACCGAACTGGACAAAGGACTGATCGAACGCATCATCGACCCGCTGACCCATTTGGTTCGCAATGCAGTCGACCACGGGTTGGAAGTCCCGTCTGTCCGTGCGGCAGAGGGCAAAAGCGAAGCCGGTACCTTGCTGCTTTCGGCCGCCCACGAGGGAGGGAATATCATTCTGGAAGTCAGCGATGACGGTGCTGGACTAGACCGGGAACGCATCTTGGCAAAGGCACGGGAAAATGGATTATCCGTGACGGATGACATGCCCGACGAGGAGGTTTGGCAGATCATCTTCGCGCCAGGATTTTCCACCTGCGCCGAAGTCACCGATGTGTCCGGGCGAGGCGTGGGGATGGATGTTGTCAAACGGAACATCAGCGCCATGGGCGGAAGCGTCGAAATTCATTCAACCAGAGGACAAGGTTCCACGATCAGGATATCCCTGCCGTTGACGCTGGCCATTTTGGAAGGCATGTCGATCAAGACTGGCGAGGAAATTTACATCCTACCGCTGGCCGCTGTCATCGAATCCTTAAAACCCAATTCGGAAAGCACACGGGGAGTCACCGGAAAAGGGGAGTTGATCAGAGTCCGTGAAGAATACTTGCCGTTGATCCCCTTGCATGAAGTTTTTGGCATTCGATCACGCTTTACCGACCCCAAGGATGGCATCGTTGTCGTCCTAGAGGCCGAGGGCAAAAAGGCCGCTTTGTTAGTGGATAGTTTGGTGGGCCAGCAACAAGTTGTGGTCAAGAATATCGAGTCCAACTATCGCAGAGTTTCCGGCATATCAGGGGCTACTATATTAGGGGATGGTAATGTTTCCCTTATCTTAGACATACCCTCTTTACTGAGAATGGGAAGCCATTATTAAAAAGTATATCGGCTTAATATTCAAGCCACCGCTTATTTGAGATAAGACCATGTTAGCAAACCAGCAGTTAAAAACCGATAAAGTGATTTCACCCCAAGAAATGTCCATGAATGACGGAATCACCACCCAGCGCGAATTTTTAGCCTTTAGGCTTGGACCGGAGGAATATGGCGTGGATGCGCTTAAAGTCCAAGAAATCCGTGGTTATGGCCACGTCACCCAGATTCCAAACGCAATGTCCTTCATTAAGGGCGTCGTCAATTTGCGAGGGTTAATCCTGCCCATTGTCGACATGCGCATCAAACTTAGGTTAGGCCAACCGACATACGATCATACGACTGTCGTGGTTATTCTTAACATTCACGGGCGTCTGTCCGGGATAGTGGTGGACAGTGTTTCAGATGTGCTGACACTGACATCCGATCAAATGACTCATGCGCCGGATTGCGACTCCGTCATCAACGCCGAATATATCATTGGCCTAGGTTCAGTTGGCGAGCGCATGTTGATATTGCTTGATATCGACAAACTCATGGTCAGTGATGAAATGGCATTAATGGATAGAAATACCGACCAGCATGGATTTTAAATAAAAAAATCGGATGCGTCGAAAAACCTCGCACTTCGACTAGTTCAATGTGATATTTTCTTTGAAAGAAAATATTATACATTCGTTCTGAGCCTGTTGAAGCATGACCAGAGTAGGTTTTTCGAGATACCCAAACATGATTGCCTATGAGGAGATGATAGAAAATTTACAAGCATCGACGCACAGACGGAACTCGCGGTATATATAAATATGATATTAAAAAACTAAAACATCGAAATCCTCTTGGTTATGGATTTGACCTGATTAGGTAATATAAGCAAATTTACAAAACAATAAATCATATTGTAATGTGTTGCGTTGATTGTTTTATTATATTTATTGCGTATGGATAAATACTATAATAAATTTAATATACATGATATGCTTTCAAATCAGGGGATTTTTCAATGAAGGTTAGAACTCAATTAATATTAATGACTGTCCTCGCAATAACGGGAATGGGCGGTAGTGTTTTAATCAGTCAATATCAAATGGACAAAGTGTTTACGGCGGCTAATTATGTCACCACAAACTCCGTACCCAGCGTGGTGGCCTTGGATCACATACTCGACGACATAGCCAGCATCCGCACCAGCACATGGCTATACACCGCTTCTTCCGACAAATCCAAGCTCGACCAACTCGACAGCAAAGTGGCCACCGCCAAAGAAAAAGTGGCCAAGGAATTCAATCGCTATGAGAAAACCCTAGCCGTTGACGGGCAAGACCGGCAGTTCCTGAAAGCCGACCGGGATTTGATGGAGTATTACGAGGGATTGCGTATGCAAGTGGTCAATTTTGTCAGGGCGGGCGACAACGCAAAAGCACTGGATTTTTTGCTGGCGAACCAAGACAACATTGCGAGATTGCGTAAAGCCCTGCAACAACACCGCGATTACGTGAATGAACTCGGCAAAAAAAGTGCTGATGAGGCGCTGGTTGTCAAGCAATCCGCAGCGTGGAGTAGCCTCGTATCATCCGGTCTGATTATTGCCGTGTTTGGTGCATTAGGCTGGTTCATGATCCGCAAAATATTTTTCCTGCTAGGTTGTGAACCCCAAAAAGCAGCAGACATCGCCCGCCAGATATCGGCAGGCGACCTGACGGTTGCCATAGACACCCACGGGAAGCCCGAATCTAGCCTAGTGGCAGCGCTACAAATCGTGGTGACCAACATCAAAGCCATGGTCAAAGACGCCAACACACTGTCCAAGGCGGCGGTGGAAGGCAAGCTGGCGACCCGGG
>CAIWDB010000484.1 GCA_903911305.1 uncultured Methylococcaceae bacterium
CATCCAAGGCGCCCCGGATTTTGTCGCCGAAATCCTTTCGCCCTCCACGTCCCGCAAAGACCTACGCGAGAAAAAAGCCCTGTATGAACGCTCAGGTGTGGCTGAGTATCTCGTGCTTGATCCATTGGAACTCTATGCCCAATTATTCAGGCTTAATGAAAACGGGCGGTACGAAGTGGGGGAAATCTACGGGCCGGAAGAAACCTTGAGTTTGCAGATATTGGGAGGTGAAGTGGTGGATTTGAAAGAGGTATTTGAGATGGGTGGTGAAGAATAGTTTTTCGAGATGAGGTGGGCTTGCAAAGCCCATGAATCGCGGATGCGCAGACGAAGGAGGCGGTATCTACTGCTCTTATAATAAAGGAAAAAAGGGTTCTATGTGATTTGTAGTGGGTAAACCCATAGCAAATTCAATATTTTCTTCAAACTCCGCCATCGGCACGGGCTTGCCGAACAGATAGCCTTGGCAAGCAGGGCAGCCGTGTCGCTCCAGAAAAGCCCGTTGCGCCTCCGTCTCCACACCTTCTGCAACGACGCCAATTTCGAGATTGTCCGCCATGGTGATGATGGTTTCAATGATGACTTCGTCGGTGGGTTTCATGCCGATGTTTTGCACAAACGACCGGTCGATCTTCAGTTGGTCGAAGGGTAGCCGGGTCAGATAAGACAGTGACGAAAAGCCGGTGCCGAAATCGTCCAATGAAAAGCGCACCCCGACTTCCTTGAGCGCGGTCATTTTGACGATGGCATCATTGATGTCGGGAAGCGCCACGCTCTCGGTGAGTTCGAGCATGAGCCTACTTGGATCAAGCCCGGTGTCTTGCAGCACCTTAAGCACTCCAATGACGAAATCGGGTTGCTGAAACTGACGCACGCTGATGTTGACGGCAAGATGCCAATGCCGCCGGTCTGAGATTTTCTCCCATGATTTGAATAAGGCACAAGCGGTTTCCAGCACCCACTGCCCGATGGGCTGGATTAGCCCGATTTCCTCCGCCAGCGGAATGAACTCTTGGGGCGGGACCAGCCCGTGTTCGGGATGATGCCAGCGCAACAGTGCTTCGACACCGATGACCTTGTGGTTGTGGCTTGCCTCTATCTGGCAAAAAAGTTCAAATTGGTTCCTTGCGAGTGCATGGTGTAAATCAACGGCCAGCGCGGTTCGCGCGGTCAAGGCTAACTGCAACTCCACATCAAAGAAGCGCAGGGTATTGCGGCCTGCGGCCTTGGCCTGATAAAGGGCAATATCCGCCTGTTTCAGCAACTCGTCCATGGAACTGGAATGTCCGGCGAACAGGGTGATGCCCATGCTTGCGCCGCCGTAGTGTTCGCGACCGGCGAGATCATACACTTGGTTGAGCCTGTTGAGAATTTTGCCCCCGACCTGTTTCGCCTGGGCGGTAGCCCCTTGCGCGTCACCGTCCAGTCCTGTCAGCAGCACCACGAATTCGTCGCCCCCGAGGCGGGCCAAGGTGTCGCACTCGCGCGCACAGGCACTGATGCGGCTGGCCACTTCTTGCAATAGCAAGTCGCCCTTGTCATGGCCCAAGGTATCGTTCACCGTCTTGAAGTTGTCCAAGTCGATGAACAGCAGTGCGCCATACTGTTTGCTGCGGACACTGGTCACCAAGGCTTGTTGCAAGCGATCCAACAAAAGCCGGCGGTTGGGCAGTTGCGTCAGCAGGTCGTAAAAGGCCAACTGCTTGATCACTTCCTCCGCTTGCTTGCGCTCGGTGATGTCGTGGATGAACACCGCAAATTTTCCGTCACCGAAAGGCATAAAATTGACGCTGGCCTCGATTTGCAATAAACGCCCATCCTTGCACCGATTCCATGACTCGAAACGGTCGGAACCCGCCTGCATGATGTGTTGAATACGCGCCTGGATTTCTTTTGGGGTTTCGTTGGCCTCGACATCGGCAACCCGCATGGCAAGCAACTCGTCCCGTCGGTAACCGGTCATGTCACAGTAGGACTGGTTGACATCAACGATGCGCCCTTCAATGTCAGAAAAAAAGAAACCATCTTTGGCGGTTGCAATAATGGTTTGGCATCGTTTCTCGGCTTCGGCTGCTTGCCGATGGGAGCGATCCAATGCCATCCCCACATAGGCGATATCGCTGATCACAGCGCCCAGCATACTGGTAAGGGCTAAGGCGGCCCTACTCACGCTTGGAACCATCAGATCGGGGCTGGATGACCCGGTTGTTATCCAGATCAAGTCGTTTAGCATCGCAATCGCAAACAGTAGGTAAACCCCGGCAATCCAGCGGGCGCTTTGGCTTTGCTCTTGGTATCCAATGCGCCAAGCCAAGGCAGCCAAATACAAAGGCAGGGCACTGAAAAAAACGTGATTGTATTGAAAGCGCAACAAGGCATCGCCCAACCCCAAGCTGATGCCTTCATAACCTAGCGCGAACAACACGGCCGCAGCCATCATCCATGCCGTTCGCCTAGGCATTGCCAGGTCCCGGCGCAAGGACTGGATGCGCAGGATAAGGCCAATGAACAGCAGGAGGTTGGCAAGCTGAAAAGTCGCCCATTCGGGGACATGGCCACGCAGCCCAATCAAAAGGCTACCCATGCCCCCTCCTAAAATCTTGCCACCGCACCACAGGACCACAGCCGGCGAGCGACGCCCCGCCAAGACAAACCATACCATGGCCGGCATGACAAAACCGAGTAGGCAGGATATCAGGAAAAAGGTGGGGATATGGAAGAGGTTCACGCTTGGACTCCTAGTTGAAATTGTCCTCAAACTCCGCCAACGGCACTGGCTTGCCGAACAGATAGCCCTGGCAAACCGGGCAACCGTGTTGCTCTAGGAAAGCCCGTTGCGCCTCCGTCTCCACACCTTCTGCAACGACGCCAATTCCGAGCTTATTCGCCATGGCAATGATGGCTTGAATGATGACTTCATCGGTAAGCTTCACTCCGATATTTTGCACAAATGACCGGTCGATCTTTAGTTGGTCGAAGGGTAGCCTTGCCAGATAAGCCAGTGACGAAAAGCCTGTGCCGAAATCGTCCAATGAAAAGCGTACCCCAATCTGCTTGAGCGCATTCATTTTGGCGAGGGCATCATTGACGTTGGCAAGCGCCACGCTCTCGGTAAGTTCGAGCATGAGCCTGCAAGGATCAAACCCGGTGTCTTGCAGCACCTTAAGCACTCCATCGACAAAATCGGGCTGATGGAACTGGCGCACGCTGATGTTGACGGCAAGATGTATTTCTCGCCATTCAGGGCTTTTTTCCCAAGATTTGAGCAAGGCGCAAGCGGATTCCAACACCCACTGCCCGATGGGCTGGATGAGCCCGGTTTTCTCCGCCAGGGATATGAATTCCTGGGGTGGGACCGGCCCGCGCTCAGGATGATGCCAGCGCAACAGCGCTTCGGCGCCGATGATCTTGTGGTTGTGACTTGCCTCGATCTGGCAAAAGAGTTGAAATTGCTTTTTCGCCAGTGCTTGGCGCAAATCATTGGCCAGCGCGGCTTGCTTGGCGATGGATAACTGCATCTCCGCATCAAAGAAGCGCAGGGTATTGCGGCCTGCGGCCTTGGCCTGATAGAGGGCAATATCCGCCTGTTTCAGCAACTCGTCCATGGAACTGGAATGTCCGACGAACAGGGTGATGCCAATGCTTGCGCTACCGTAGTGTTCGTGACCGGTAAGATCATGCACTTGGTTGAGCCTGTCGAGAATTTTGCTCCCAACCTTTTTCGTCTGGGCGGTAGCCGCTTCGGAGTCGCCGTCCAGCCCTGTCAGCATCACCACGAATTCGTCGCCCCCCAAGCGGGCCACGGTGTCGCACCCGCGCACACAACCACTGATGCGGCTGGCCACTTCTTGCAGCAACAGGTCGCCCTTGTCATGGCCCAAGGTATCGTTCAGTGTTTTGAAGTCGTCCAGGTCGATAAACAGCAGTGCGCCATACAGTCTGCTGCGGACACTGGTCGATAGGGCTTGTTGCAACCTGTCCAACAAAAGTCGGCGGTTGGGCAGTTGAGTCAACGGGTCGTAGAAGGCCAATTGCTTGATTTCTGCCTCCGCATTCTTAAGTTCGGTAATGTCGGTCGAAATACCCAGCAACCCACAAATCGATTGGCTTTGGGTTTGGTAGATCGGGGTCTTGATATCCCAATAAATGCGCCGACCTGACTCTGCACTGGCTATGTCGGTTTCGTTTACCACCTGCTCACCTAGCAATACATGCGAGTCAATTTCTCTCAACTGCTGAACTGTTTCAGGGGGGAAAAAATGGGTATCGTCGCAACCAACCAAAGTCTCAGCGGTACGACAAAAGAAATCCAATAACGGTTGGTTGGCATAAGTGTAACGGTATTGGGTATCCTTCGTGTAAATGTAGGAAGGCACATTATCAAGTGCCGTGCGGAAGAGTTGCAATTCAATTAGCACATCCATCAATTTGGCCTCTGCTGTCCTGCGTTCTGTGATGTCCTGCACCTGTAAGATGAAATACCGAGGTTGCCCTTGGGCGTCGCGCACCAGTGAAGACGAGACTTGGCCATAGATGATGTTGCCCAGTCGATGACGATAGCGCTTTTCAAATGTGGCGCTGTCCCCGTTTCCTTGAACCGCCTGATGGATGAACTCCGAACTGAGCCTTGCATCTTCTGGCAGGGTAAAATCATTGACCGTCATGCTTTCCAGTTCGTGTTTGCCATAGCCAAAGATTGCGCTCATTTTTTCGTTGACCTCCAATAGCTTTCCTTGCAAATCGACTAGGCACATTCCGGCATTGACGTTGCTAAACGCCAAACGGAATTTTGCTTCGCTCTCACGCAAAGCCTCTTCGGTCTTCTTGCGCTCGGTGATGTCAACAATTGAGCCAGACATCCTTATGGGTTTCTGGTTCCCGTCCCGCTTCGACCGACCCCGCGACACAAACCATTTGTAGTCGCCCTGCTTGGTGCGTAGGCGCAGTTCAATGTTGTATTCCGCTCCGTGGCCAAGATGAGCCTTTTGAGCAGCCCGCACCCGTGGGAGATCATCGGGGTGCACAATCGCCTCAAAACTGTCTATCCTATCTAACAAATCATCGGGACCGTAGCCGAGTAGTTCTTTGTAGCGGGGGGAGTGGAAATCCTCACCTGTCACGATATTCCAGTCCCAGAAACCGTCGGCAGTCCCTTCCAAGACCAGTTCGTAGCGTAGCAGGCTCTCCCGAAGCGCAACTTCGGCTTCCAAACGCTCTATTTCCCCTGCTGCCCTGACCGCAACGAGCTGCAGCATGTTTTCGGCCAGTAGGCGGTTGTGCAGGGGCCTACGTCCTATGACCGCGATTAGGCCAATCGGACGGCCAGAATAATCCCAGAGAGTCACCCCGACGTAACTTTCCGCGAGTAATTCTTTGAGCACTTGATCGTGCGGGAAGGACCGGCATACGCCAGACGGGAAGCAACAAACAGTCCTGCCGACTACGTCGCCGCAGGGAGTATCCTTCAGCGCATAGGTTACATTGTCCTCGAAACGACCATCGCACCAGACGGCTAAAGTCCGGGCGGTCAAACCGCCCCCTTCAAGGCGGTCAATGCAAACGAAGTCCATGCCTAGGCACTGCGCCAAATATCGAGCCAATTGGTTGAAAAAAGACTCATCCGTCTTCATCGCGCTGGTGTTTGCTAGGAAGCCCAGTACTTGCTCCGCCTGTTTACGCTCGGTAATGTCGCGCATGAACACCACAAATTTTCCGCCTTCGAAAGGCAGAAAATTGACGCTGGCCTCGATTTGCAACAAACCCCCATCCTTGCACCGATGCCGGGTCTCGAAACGGTCGTACCCCGCCTGCATGATGTGCTGAATATGCGCCTGAATTTCTTCGGGGTTTTCGTTGGCCTCGACATCGGCAATCCGCATGGCAAGCAACTCGTCCCGGCGGTAACCGGTCATGTCACAGTAGGACTGGTTGACATCAACGATGCGCCCCTCCAAGTCAGCAACATAGAAACCATCTTTGGCGGTTGCAATAATGGCGTGGAATTGTTTTTCGGCTTCGGCTGTTTGCCGTTGTGAGCGCTCGAATGCCAGCCCCACATAGGCGATATTGCCGACCACTGCGGCTAGGGTGCCGGCAAGAGTAATAAAAATACTAGTCGAATTTGCATAGAGCGGGTCAGCAGGGGATAAGCCGATTGACATCCAGATCAGGGCATATAGCATCGCAACAGCCAGCAGCAAATAAACCCCGGCAATCCAGCGGGCGCTGCGGCTTCGCTCTACGTGGCCGATGCGCCAAGCTAGAACGGCTACGTACCCATTCATAACGGCCCAGATTGATTGATTGTATTGCAAGCGCAGCAAAGCATCGCCTATACCTAGCCGGATGCCCTCAAAACCCAGTACGAATAACAAGGCTGCGAGTGCCATCCACATTGTTCGCCATGGCACGGCCAAGACTAGGCGCAATGATTGGATGCGCTGGATAATGGCAACGAACATCAGGAGGTTGGCAAGCGTGAAAGTGGTCCATTCAGGGACGTGGCCTCGCAGCCCGAACAAAATGAGGACGACACCAAGTAGAATGTCGCCACCGCACCATAGGGCCACTGCCGACGAGCGGCGACTCGTCAGGACAACCCATGTCACAACAGGCATGACCAAATAGAGCAGGCCGACGATCAGAAAGGCCGTGGGGATGTGGAATAAGCTCACGCTTGGACTCCTAGTGCATTGGAGGCTTGCTGCCAATGAAACAACGGTGCGAGATTGATAGGACATTTATCCATGGGAAAGGAAATGGTTTGTGTTTGGGGGTGTGAATTATCGAACCCCTGAGTGTGGCTGTAACATACGTTCGACCGTCAACTTTGATATGCCAAATTATTTTATGGACTAAAGCTGAATGACAAACCACACAAACAGAAATCCTCCGTCTATTAACGCTTCACCCATCAAACCCTCTTCTGCGTATGCGCCAGATAGACATTCACTGCCACGGCAACCGCCAAACAAGCAACCGGCATGGCCTGCGGCAGCAATGGAAAAGGGAAGGTCAGCCCAACCAAAATCAAATACAATATGCCTAGCAGAGCGAAAAAGCTATACCGGTGCGCCAGCGGGCTTGAATAGTCGAAGTTGGACTGCTTGACTTTGCGCCTAGCCAGACCATCAGGCTCAAAATGTACATTAAGATGTATAATTTCCAAGGCGGAGCGTAAAATGTCTAGTGAAACGTGACTAAGTCAAGCACAGCACGGAGGGGTTTAAAATCCCGGCCCATCAATGAATTCGACAACCCCTCCTAAAGAGGTAGTTTTATGCAATGGCAAGCCATACGCCAACATTATCCCCATCAATGGCTTTTGCTTGAAGCACTCAATGCACACAGCGAAGGTGGAAAACGCATTCTCGATCAATTAGCCGTACTCGAAACTTATACCGATTCCACCACCGCCCTGCAAGCCTATAAGATTCTTCATGGTCAAGCACCTAGCCGGGAATTGTATGTATTGCATACCAGTCGGGATAAGCTCGATATAGAAGAGCGACGTTGGTTCGGTATTCGAGGTTAAGCGTGAAAATTAGAATTCAGGAGGGTTTGCCTTTTATCAGTGCGACTATTGATTTGCAGCGTATGGAGATTTAACCATGAACTCCCAAAATGCCCATATCACCGAATCTTGCCATCTTTATCGAAAAGTCAGATAAAAATGAAAAACGCTCTTCCTTCAGACCCCATGATTTCCAATATCATCACCTTCGCCGTACAAAACCCCGAGATTGCTATTCTGTGGCTGTATGGCTCCCGCGCAAGGGGAACGCATAGGGAGGATAGCGATTATGATTTGGCGGTGGCTTTCCAGACGTTTATTCGCGACAATCCTTTGGAGACAAGGCTACGCCCGGAATTGCTGGCGATGGATTGGCGTAGGGCTTTGAGTTTGCCGGAACATCAGCTATCCGTCATTGATATAAATCAAGTGGGAGTTTCATTGGCCTTCCATGTCATCCAGAATCATCAGCCGATCTTTTGCCGCGACCTTCGCCGTTTAATCACCGAGGAAAACCGGGTGATGAGTCGCATGGAATTGGATATATTGCCTTATCTTCAAGAGAAACCGAATGTGCGAAATATCGCCTGAACTTAAAACCTATCTCCTCGAACTGAAAACCCATGCCGAAAATATCGTGTCGGAGTTGGATGAAATAAGCGCATTGAGCAATACTTCCAAGCTATCAAATCGGGACTTTTATGCCGTCGAACGCTTGTTGCAAGTGCTGGCTGAAGCCTGTATCGGCGTTGCCAAGCATTGGATTAAATTCCTCAACAAATCCGCCCCAGTCGATGCCTATCAAGCCTTTGAATTGCTGATGGGTTAAGGGCTGATTTCTCAGCAAGAGCTAACTCAATGGAAACGTGTCATAGAAATGCGCAATGCATTGGTTCATGATTATCTGAACGTGTACCGTCAAATTGTGTTGGCAGTTTTGCAGCAGCGAGCTTACCAACAATTGTTGGATTTCATCCGTATGGCTGGCAATGCCATAAATGACCAAGTTCTATGAAACAAGACGCGCCTTGCCACCTCAAAGCTATAATGCGTATAATCTATGCGCATCATTTGTCTTGAGGAACCCGCCATGTCCGCCCAAAAGAAACCGACTAACTTGACCATCAATGCCGACTTGTTACGCGAGGCCAAGGCGTTGGATATCAATTTGTCACAAGTTTTTGAAGCCCATCTTGCTGAGTTGGTCAAAACCAAAAAGCAGGATAAATGGCTGACTGAAAATCGTGAAGCCATAAACGCTTACAATCAGTTTGTCGATGAACATGGAGTGTTTAGCGATGGGTGGCGGAGCTTTTGATGGCCCAATTCGATGTTTACCCCAACCCGGAGCCTAGCCAGAAGGACAAAATTCCCTTTTTATTGGACGTTCAAGCTAATCTGCTGCAAGACCTGAACACAAGAGTGGTCGCACCCTTGTATGATATGGAAGTTGCGAACCGGCCTCAAGTGCGTGGACTAACCCCCGTTTTTGAAATGGGAGGACGGCAAGTTGTTATGATAACACCGGAATTGGCAGGTGTTCCGTCGAGAAGGTTGCCGCCCAAAATAGGCAGTTTGGCACAAGAACGCTCAGTTATCGTCGCTGCGATAGACCTCTTATTCACTGGCGCTTAAAACAACATGAAACTCAACCCCTCATGGCTAAGGCTGGCAAGCGATGCGCTCAAATGGCCTGCGCACATTCCTAACCATACTTGGCATGGTCATTGGCTTGGGTGTTCGTTCTAATTGTTGGCGGTAGGGCAGGGCGCTCAGATGATGGTCAACGAGTCCATTGTCTTTATGGGCAGCAATTTGTTCATCGTGTTGTCGGGTTCGTCCACCGCCTGTGGTTTGCGTTCGGGTTTCGATAGATCGGCCTACCGCTCACTGAACATGAATTTAATTTAAACCAGAGGTAAAACAGATGAAGAGAATAATTGTTTGCTGTGATGGAACTTGGAATGCCCCAGACATTAATAATCCAAAAAATAATAGGCCATCGAATGTTCTAAAGATGGCTCGTGCGATAAAGCCGTTAGCTAGTAATGGTGCAACAGTTCAAGTTATTGAGTATATTCCGGGGGTAGGCACATTCAATAAGTTAGACCGCTGGTTTGGGGGTATGACAGGTTATGGATTATCAAAAAATATTTGTAGAGCCTATGACTTCATTGCTAATAACTATACGCCTGGAGATAAAATATATTTGTTTGGCTTCAGTAGAGGCGCTTATACTGCCCGATCGCTTTGTGGCTTTATGAATAAAGTCGGAATTATTGAAAAAGATAAAATGCATCTCCTTCCAGAGGTATTTAAGTTTTATAATGATAAGAGAAATAGAAAGCTTGATAAATATGACTTTAGGGAAATGCTAAAAAACAATGATAAAACAAAAGATTTATGGCTATATCCCGAAGACATAGATGTATATCCTGTTCATTTTTTGGGCGTATGGGACACAGTAGGTTCTTTGGGTTTTCCAACTCCTTTATTAGGCAAACTTAGTCAGCATTGGATTGGTTTTCATAATACTGATTTAGCCGGTAATGTTACACATGCTTATCAAGCATTGGCTTTACATGAATTACGCAGATTATTTAGGCCGTCATTGTGGACAAGCAAAAAGAATTATCAAAGTGTTGAGCAAGTTTGGTTTCCGGGAGCGCACTCAGATGTTGGTGGTGGATTAAAAGAACCCAACGAACCAGATCTTGCAAGCTGCCCATTAAGATGGATGGCTGAAAAAGCCCGAAATACTGGCTTGGAGTTAGATTGGATCTATTTGAATCAATTTAAATATGATAATTGTCAACCATTTAATGAGTCTAGGCAAAGATTTTATAAATTATATCCTATTGATATACGCAAGATTGGATGTGTTGAGGGAATTGAACAAAGCATAAGCGATATGTATATTAACCGTATTGCAAGTCGATGTCATCAAGACTATCTAAATACCTTAGATAAGAATATTTTAGATAGTTATCGTGAGATTGATGGAAATTCAAAAAAATTAAGACAAACAACGCTAAATGAAAATATCTGTTTAGGTAATCTAGATATTGAAGGGGTAGTAAACGATGATCCATTAGCACGGTAAGTGCGAGGTTTATCAAGGTATCCTTGCGGTATCTAACTTCAAAACAATGGAAATTTCAGATAATGCGTGATAAACAATGTAATAAGTGGTTATCAGCCGTTGTTTTTTTGCTTGCATTCGTAGCTTTGTCAGCGAACACAAACGTACAAAGCCATGCGGCGAATAAACCCGGCCCTTCAAAAAACTATTCGGGCAGTCAACTAGATTTTACTTTGCCGTTTCATTTGGTTGACGGGTATCTATTCATTGACGGTCAGGTTAATGGAAAAAAAGGCAAATTCATGTTTGATACAGGTACGCCTTTCGCGTTTTTTCTCAACCATCATTTTGTACCTTTGGCAAAAGACAAGTATCTATCACAAGGATATGCAGCTTCCGGGCAATTGATTGTTTTGCATACCCAAAACCGTGCAGTTTCGATAAAGTTAGCGGATCAAATACAGTTGGATGGTTTGAAATCACTGCCACATTCCAATTTCGATTTTATTCAGGATAACGTCGAGGATAAATTCCTAGGCATGGTAGGGCATGATTTCAACAAAAATTATTTATTTATCATTAATTATGACAAGCAAACCATAGATTTCCATGCATACGACCAAACGGGTAAAGCGCTGAGTGACTATGTGGAGAAAGATAAAATCATTGTCACACTGCCTTTTATTGCTACTGGGGATGGCAAAATGCCTGAGCTTGATTTTTTCATAGGCAATGAAAAAATTGCCGGTTTTTTCGACACGGGTAATCTAGGGAGTTTAACGCTCACCCAAGACATGAAAACCCGATTGGAAAACGAAGGCCATATCAGTGTGGAAGAGAAAAATCAATTGTTTGAATCCCATAAACCCGCTTTATTCTGTACTATTAGAAAATTACGGTTTGAGAATCAGGCATTGGAGGATATTCATAATGTCCAGCTTGAAATTGGCAAAGAAAACAAAATAGGCATGGGATACCAATTTTTAAAGAACTATGTCAGTGTATGGGATTACAAAAACAAAACCATCACATTAATGAAGCAATGAATCCATCTATGCGATTAGGCACCCGGTGTGATTTTAGTCAGTTCCTTGGAAAGCCCCATGTGTGCCCAGACTACTTTATTGTTAGGATAAAGTTCCACAACCTTCTCCATTCATGTTCATGGTGTCTTCCGGGTTAGCCAAATCGGGAAAGGTCATGGACAGGGTCAGGTAGAGATTATTGGGTTTGGCTTCCAGATAGTTGGCGGCATTGACGAAATCATTCTTTAGTTTCTTGGTTTGTTCGTCAAGCTTATGCTCGATAGATAAATTATGCCAGATTTCTTTTAGGCAGATGATAAAGCACTACCACATTAACATTCTCCTTTTTAAGGATGGCTTGGTTCTTGCCGCAACCGTGTTATTGCTTTAATATGTTTATCAATATGACCATAATTTCATGGTGTTGCCATGACAACTCTAGTCGATTGCTGAAGCAAAAAATAATCTTACTCTCACCATCCAATTGATCTTGGTTGCACGCAACATAAGAGGGCTTCATGCGCTTTACCAGTTGAGCTTGGAGAACTGGTTTGAAAACTGACAAGTTTGCCATGCTCATCATTATTAGCCTTTCAATTTACCCATGACCAACCTGATTCAAGTCGAACAACTCTATCGCTTTTATGGCGATCTCTGCGCCGTGAACGATGTCAATTTTTCCTTGGAGAGGGGGGAAATCCTTGGCTTTCTTGGCCCTAACGGGGCAGGTAAAACCACCACGATGCAAATGATCTGTGGCAATCTCGCACCCTCCACAGGTCAGATTTTCATTAATGGGATTGACATCCTCGACCAACCCAAAGACGCCAAGCGTGAATTGGGCTATTTACCTGAAGTTCCGCCAGTGTATCGCGAACTGACAACGGATGAATTCTTAAGCTATTGCGCCAAATTGCATCGTCTTCCCAAGGCGAACATAGCGAAGGCGGTTGACAATGCCAAGGAACGTTGCGGTTTGACGGAAGTGGGCAAGCGTTTGATTGGCAATTTGTCCAAAGGCTATCAGCAAAGGGTGGGAATCGCCCAAGCCATTCTGCACAATCCCTCCGTCATTATTCTCGATGAGCCTACGGTGGGCTTGGACCCCATCCAAATACGCGAAATACGGGAATTGATCCGCGAATTGGGCAAGGAACATGGCATCATCCTGTCAACGCATATATTGCCCGAGATCCAGGAGGTATGTACCCGGGTTCAGATCATCCATCAAGGCAGATTGGTGTTAAATGACAGCATTGAAGGCTTGGAGCGCAACATGCGGGCATTGAGCGTGTTGCTGAAGACAGTGACTTCGCCCGATTTGGTCAAATTTTATGCCATCAAGGGCATCTTATCGATTGAAGAACTGGGGGAAAACCGTTATCGGATTTTCCATGACAAGGAATCCACCCCTGCTGCGACCATCGCTGAAACCGTCGTCACTGCTGGATGGGGCTTGCTGGAATTGATTCCTGACAAGCGCAGCATGGAGCAAATTTTTATCGAAATAACCCGACAGGACCCACACGAAAAGTAGGAATAAAACTCTATGATGGCCTTCACTATTGCTGGGCGCGAGCTTCGCACTATGTTTCTCTCACCATTGGCTTGGGTAATCCTGGGGGTAATCCAAATCATCTTGGCCTTATTATTTCTAATGTTGTTAGACCAGTATGTCAATAATATCCTGCCTAGATTTGCCGGTTATGAACAGATGCCCGGAGTGACTGATTTTATAGTCACTGGCTTGTTTCAAAATGCGGGTATTATCCTGTTAATGGTCACCCCATTGTTAACAATGCGGTTAATTAGCGAAGAACGCCGAAACCGTACCTTGAGCTTACTGTTCACAGCACCGGTTTCCATGACTGAGATCGTATTGGGTAAATATCTTGGGGTATTGGCTTTTCTGCTAATTATGGTGGGCATACTCACCTTAATGCCGCTTTCCTTGTTAGCGGGTGGCGGATTGGATTTTGGCAAATTGGCGGCGTGTGTGCTTGCCTTGTGTCTGCTCATAGCGGGGTTTGCTGCATTGGGCCTGTTTATTTCCGCTTTGACAAACCAACCGACGGTTGCGGCCATTAGCACATTCGGTGCGTTACTGTTGCTGTGGATTATCAATTGGAGCCGAAGTGGCGCCGGCGGAGTTCTGGAATATCTATCTATGCTGCACCATTACGACAGGCTGTTGACTGGCTTCATCAGTAGCGAGGATTTGATCTATTTTATTTTATTCATCCTCGCCTTCATGGTTATGAGCATTCATGTTTTGGATAACGAACGTCTGCAAAAATGAAGATCAACGCCCGCAAACATCTCGAAATTCGGCTACAAAATTTAACTTTCACCCTTTTGTTTTTGGGTGTGATTGGGCTTCTCGGTTGGTTAAGCACCCGCTATTTTGTGCAATTCGACTGGACGGCGGGGGGGCAACATACCTTGTCTTCGGCTAGTGTAAAAGTTTTGGATCTTTTTCACGAACCGATAAAAGTCGTCGCCTATGTTCGGGAAGAAAAAAATGTAAGGGAAGCCATTGCCGAACAAATTTCCAGTTATAGTCGCATTAAGCAAGATATGAAATTGACATTTGTAAACCCTGACACCCAGCCTGACGAGGTGCGCAAACAGGGATTTACCGACAGAAATGTCATCCGCATAGAATATCAGGGACGTAGCGAATTGGTCATGGAACCCACTGAATCTGCAATAACCAATGCCTTGCAAAGACTGTCTCATGTCAATGAGCAACATGTTGTCTTTTTGGAGGGTCATGGAGAGCGCTCGCCCAAGGGCCAAGCCAATTTTGATTTGGGGCAGTTTGGGGAGGAACTAGACCATAAAGGCATCAAGTTTTCCTTAATCAATTTGGCTCAAATTTCCAAGATTCCCGATAACACCGATGTGCTGGTTCTGGCTGGCCCTAAAGTCAATTTGCTGCCTGGCGAGGTTGCCCAGATTTTGGAATACGTCAAACAGGGTGGCAATCTTTGGTGGATGGCTGATCCAGGCGACTTACACGGGCTTGCCCCTTTGGCTGAGCAGCTAGGTTTGACATTTTATCCAGGTACGGTGGTGGATGCCTCCACACAGTTGTTTGGCATTGATGATCCCACATTTGCCTTGGTGGCCGAGTACCCTAATCATCCGATAACGGTTGGCTTTGATGTCATGACGGTGTTCCCGTCCGCAGTCGCCATGACTAAGCTTGGTGATAGTCAATTTGATCGTATCCCATTTTTGAGTACGGTGCGGACGGCTTGGGCCGAAACCGGTCCTATTGAAGGCAAGATCAAGTTTGATGCAGACAAAGGCGAACATGAAGGCCCATTGCACATCGGTTTTGCGTTGACACCACTAAAGAATACGAACCCACAAAAAAATCCCGAACAGAAGAAAAACACTGACGAGGGCAAATCGGCTGACCAGCGTATCGTGGTCATCGGCGATGGCGATTTCCTAGCCAATGCCTATTTGGGTAATGGAGGAAATCTCAATATGGGGCTAAACATTATGAATTGGTTGAGCAAGAACGATCAACTGATTAATATACCCGCCAAGGTTGCTGTCGATAAGGCATTAACACTTTCAAACATGGCCATGGTATTCATATTCGCTGGCTTCCTTTTGTTGCTGCCGCTTTCTCTGTTTGTGGGCGGCGCATTTATTTGGTTCAAACGGCGGGGTCGTTAATGAAGCCTAAAATGTGGCTCAACCTAGTGTTATTGATTGTACTGGCTACCTTAATCGGCGTGGCTTTTTTCGAACCTGGCAAAGAAGAGGCAAGTACCGTCTACTTGACGGAAATTGATGGTGATACCATCAACCGATTTGAGTTAAAGAATCAAGAAAATCTGGTTTTTGAAAAAAAGGAAGGTCATTGGTGGCTATCATCTCCCTTTCAAGCGCCAGCCAATGAAATCCGCATACGGCAATTGCTCAACATTGCCAAAGCCGAAAGCCATGCCCGTTATCCAGTCAAATCTGAAGAACTGGTTAAATTCGAATTGGACAAGCCGAAAGCCGAATTGAATTTTGGGCAGACTATGTTGCGATTCGGGGGTTCCGAACCCATCGACATGCGCCGGTATGTTCAGATTGGATATACCTTGCATTTGGTTGACGACGACTTCTCCCAACAATTGCTTGCCAAGGCGACAGATTTTGTCGATAAGAAACTGCTGCCAGAGGATGCCAAAATAAAAGAACTTTCCTTGCCTAATTTGAACGCGAAGTTGGGAGATAAGGGGCAATGGAAAATCGAACCTCCTTCTGATGCATCTGGCATGTCCGAATTGGTCAATGCTTGGCAGTCGGCCCGTGCGATAGAGGTCAATCGTTTTGAAGGGCAAGCCCAAGGCGATAAAATTCAAATCGGTTTGGTAAATAGTGCCAATGTTGAGTTTCTAATCCTACAGCGTGAACCTGATTTGTTGTTGGTGCGCCAAGATTGGAAATTGCAATACATGGTTGCAGGCGAGTCAGGTAAGCGCTTGTTGGGCATTCAAAAACCCACCGCTGAAAACGAAAAGGAACAAAATGAGGAGGAATCAGAATCTCCGCCGGAAGTGGACACTGACGGCACGATTCAAGGCGAATCGGTTGAAGATGGCGACCATGATGACAATTAGTGATTAATTGCCATGCCTGAACTACCCGAGGTGGAAACTACCCGGCGGGGTATCGAGCCGCATGTGCTGGGCCATATCGTAGAGGGTGTCGTCGTTCGACAAAATCAAATGCGATGGCCTGTCCCCGGTGATTTGCATGAAAAGATAAGCAACAAGACAATCCTTGGCCTAAATAGGCGGGGAAAATATATTATATTTACTTTTGATGCCGGGTCGCTCATCGTCCACTTAGGTATGTCGGGCAGTTTACGGATTGCCGAGGCACACGCGCCAATAAAAAAACACGATCATATTGACATACTCTTCCCCGACGGAATTTGTCTACGATATCACGACCCGCGCCGTTTCGGCTGTCTGGTTTGGGCTGAAGGTGACCCTTTAACTCACCCGCTGTTGGCAAATCTTGGGCCTGAACCATTTGACAAAAGTTTTAGCGGGGGTTACCTGTATGAAACAGGCCAAAATAGAAAATCGTCGGTGAAAAGCTTCATCATGGACAGTCACATAGTCGTTGGCGTGGGTAATATCTACGCCAACGAGTCCCTTTTCAAAGCCGGTATCGATCCAAAACGCGCCGCCGGGAGAATTGGGCTTCAGCGTTATGAGAATTTAGTAAAGCAGATCGTCGAGGTGCTAGGGCAAGCCATTATCCAAGGGGGGACGACGCTGAGGGATTTTGTCAACGCCAGTGGCAACCCAGGGTATTTCCAGCAAACCTTGGCGGTTTATGGTAGGGAAGGGGAGCCTTGCTTGCTTTGCGCTTCCCCAATACGGTCTATCCGGCTTGCTCAGCGGTCTACTTTTTTTTGCCCGCGTTGCCAGCGCTAGAACATTGAAGCAGTGAATCTATTTATTCTGCCCTACTTTCCCCAACTGCCAAGGGAATGTCACTGGATTTGATTCTCGAACGTTGTTCCAATCGCTGCCAGACCAATGATGCACTCACCAAAATTAGCATCGCCGCCAAACTAAATTCCAAGGTTATAAACGCTGCAATCTTAAACCATGCAAAAGCAGGATGAACAAAACGGACTAACCAGCCGGCGATTTCATCGGCCACGGCGGAAATGAAAGTCAAGCTGGTCAACCAAACTTTCAGGCTCACGGATAACGAGGTAAACAACAGCAAGTGAGTCAATGTCACCGCCAGCATTCCCATGGCAAACAGGTGGAAATGCGTCACTTCCAGCAAACTTTGATAACTTTTCGGTTGGGTGAATTTTTCTTCCGAACCGAGATAGTATTCCATTACTGAATCTGGGTTCAGGCCCATCTTGTGGAAAAACATCATTCCGTTACTGACCCAGAGCAAGGCAATATATCCAAGAAACATTAACACAATAGTATTGAGCAAGGATTGCCGTTTCTGTTCGCCGGTGACAAAGAATCTCATTAGTTTTTCCCCTCTTTTAATGCTATTTGATAAATCGCCATCACTTTGCGAATACCGTCCAATGACGCCCGTGAACTCAGAGTGGCGCCGGCGATGCCGTCTACGCCTTGGTTTAGGCGTAAATCTCCGACAGGTTTACCATAAAGCCTCTCAAACCAACGTGCCGGTGGCTGGTATTCGGGGGGCTCATGAAAGGCCAACATTTCAACACGCTTTAATTCTCCAGTTGGCGAGAGCAATATCATCACGGTCTCCGGCTGGGTGCGAACCGTGTGAGATTCAATGGCCGCGTAACCAAGAAGTTGACCACCCCGCTTGCCAACATGGAAGGTGTAAAGCTTGGAATCCAACTTGGTTTGGGCTGTCTTCTCAATTTGGGCTGCTTGTTCGTCAGTGATGAAAACCGGTAATGACTCGATTTCAGCACCCGTGCCAAAAGCTAATTCAAAGGCTTCGTCTTTGCTGTAAAAAACCGTAGCGCTAGCGATGGTTGTCAAGGCAAGCATAGTTAAGAAAAATATTGTTATGGTTTTAATCACGGGGTTTTCTCAAGTTTTTTGGCCCGGACATCTTTCCATATAACCGGGCCAGTGGATGAAATCAGGCATTATGTCGGGTTGGCCGGCTACTGAAATTTACAGCCATTCAAATTAATACATGAACCCAAAACCAAGATTCAATTCATGAGGCAATCCGCCGCCATTGGAATTGACATTTTTGTAATCGAGCTTAACCGCAACATTTTGGATGGGTTTATAGGTTAGGCCTGCCTGATAAATCCAACGATCCCAGGTTTTATTCTCCCTAAACCCCTCTGGCACTGCTGCCAATGTATTGTAACGTTCATACCGGAAAAAAGGTGCTAGATATTGTGTGGTGCCTTCCCATATGTGCGGCATAATGTCGTATGCAAGTTCACCATACACACCAAAGTTTTCGCTACCGACGGTGACACCATTCTGCTCGCTTACCAAATTAGCATTGCCAATATTCCCGTAAGCGCCCAAGGTGCGGAATTCCAAACCTTTGTAATGCCATTGCAGATGACCTTCATACAACTGTGTAAACACACTTGCCCTTTGACCGGCATATAACTTGTCTTGACCGGCATCTCCCGCATAGGCCGATGCACCCACCAACACGCCGGGGGCTGCGTTAGGTGTGTAATCAAGTCGTCCGGTAAATGCCCAATTTTCAGCCAGTCCACTTGAACCATTCTGCCGTCCGTCACGAATGCCCGCGCTTGTAAAAGTGTCTGCCAATAAACCGTTGACTGCGTACATTCTGTATTGAATTTCTGGAGTGATTTGGCCAAACAGGCCGGCACCAACTTCACGCCAGGTAGTCGGAATGATGTAGCGTTCCACTTCGGGTCGGTAATTACCATGGAATGTCGTGGGTTCGTGGATTTCATTGATAAAGCCCATGGGCATTAGCATCAAACCCGCTCGAATGTTGACATTTTTATGTAAGAAAAAATCGAGCTGAGAAAATTCAACAGAGATTTCTCCCTTTTCCTCACTGCCTTCTCCTGTGGTCGCGTGTTCGAATTCAAATTCATTGTTCAAGACGATCCAATCATTGAATTTGTAGCCAAGATAAATCACGCCACGGAGCAAGTCAGACGTGTCTTTTTTATTTCCTTTATTGGCAGTGTAATTCGTATAAACCGCCTCGCCATAGCCTCCTATCGACAATCCACGGTTGACGCGATAAACCTCGGAGGCAGCCGGGCCATAGCCATATTCAACCTTATATTCCCGTTTGTCCGGGATGAATAATTGGGTTTTGATCTTTGCCACTTCCTCGGCAAGGATGTTGGTTTTGCGTTCGGCTTCTGAAGTACTGGCCTTTGTGGAGGCAGGTGGCTTTTGGTTGGCATTACTAGCACCATCAACCCCAGTCGTTTCCGTTGGAGTAGACGCTAAGAGTTTACCAGTACTTTTGGTTCCGTCCTTTTGCTCGCCCTGCGAGTTGTTCGCTTCCCGTTGTTGGGCATCGCCTTCGTTTACCTTGGCTTTTAAAGCCTCGATTTCCTTTTGCTGCTGCTGGATAATTTTCCACATTTCTGCCATGGATGTGGGCATACTCTTTGCCGCATAAACATCGCAATTGGCAAAAGCGAGAGACGTGATTGCTCCTATTGAAGCTACAATCTTGCTTGTTTTCATACAGTCATCCTCAAATTTTGAAATTCTGTAAGGAGATTATAGAAAAGTTATTTCACAGATGCAAATCATTATCATTTGCAAAAATGAGGTTCATCGAGATTTCCAATTGTTGATTGCGCGAATTTTTAAACCAGCTTGATGGTTAAATGGATTAAAATACCCAGAATTCATTCAGCCCTGTTTACATTCCATGAAATTTAAAGAAACCCTCGGTCCGGTGATGATCGACCTACGAGGTCAAACACTCGATAGCGAAGAAAAGGATTTTTTAAACCACCCGGCAGTGGGTGGCCTAATTTTTTTTACGCGAAATTACGAAAGCCCAGAACAAGTCGTAGGCTTGGTGCAGGCTATACGCGCTGTCCGTCCCGAACTCCTGATTGCTGTAGATCACGAGGGAGGAAGAGTGCAAAGGTTTCGTGAAGGTTTCTCGCGTATTCCGCCAGCGGACTCATATGCCAAGAGCTTTGCGGATGATGAATTGCAATCGCTCTTGAACAGTGCCGGTTGGCTAATGGCAGCCGAACTTCGCTCAATTGGTGTGGATTTCAGCTTTGCACCGGTTCTTGATGTGGATTGTGGCATTAGCCAGATTATCGGCGATCGTTCCTTTTCCCAAGATGCGAAGATGGCTGGCGATTATGCTTGTTCCTTCGCACAAGGAATGAGGAGGGCCGGCATGTCAGCCGTTGGCAAACATTTTCCAGGCCATGGCGCAGTGGCATTAGACTCCCACCTCCACCTGCCGATAGATCCTAGACCTTATGAAGAAATCGAAACTAAAGACTTGCTTCCCTTTATAAAGTTAATCGACGAAGGACTTGAAGGCATCATGCCGGCGCATGTGGTCTATAAAGAAGTCGACAGCCTACCGGCTGGATTTTCGAGGGTATGGGTTGAAGGTATCCTGCGCAAAAAATTGAAATTCAATGGTGCCGTGTTCAGCGACGATCTCTCAATGGCTGGTGCCGCGTTTGCCGGAGATTTCCCCGACCGTGCCAACCTTGCCATAGAGGCTGGATGCGACATGGTGCTAGTTTGCAACAATCCCGATGCGTTGGGTTATGTGTTGGAGTCCCTGGAAAACCTTGATTGGCATGACCGGCAACCTCGTTTAACGGCCATGCGGGGACGCTTTTCAATGAACCGCTCTGAGCTATTGGCTAGCGCGGAGTGGAAAGAAGTTGCAGAAAGGATCGCCCGCGTGACCAACAAGGTTTACCAATGACCCCAATAGAAGAAATTTTACAAGTTGAACGCGAAGCGGACATTCTCTATACCGAAGCGGAATTGGAATCAGCCATTGATCGGGTAGCGGAGCAAATTGAAGCGCGTTTGGCCAACAGTAACCCCGTCATCCTCACCGTCCTCAATGGTGGAATCATATTCGCTGGCAAACTCATCCCGCGATTGCGTTTTCCCCTGCAAATTGACAGTGTACAGGCCAGTCGCTACCGTGGCGAAACCAGCGGCGGTCAAATCCAATGGTTGCTCAAACCCAGCTTGCCGTTGCTGGGCAGAACGGTATTGCTGACCGATGACATCCTCGATGAAGGCTTGACCTTGTCGGCCATCACAGAATGGTGCAAGGAGCAAGGGGCGGCTGACATACTCATCGCCGTTCTTTTGGACAAGCAAATTGGCCGCGAGCGTCCTTGCCGTGCCGATTTTGTAGGTTTGGAAGTGGAAAACCGTTACTTATTCGGTTATGGTTTGGACTATAAGAATTATCTGCGCAATGCCCCTGGAATTTTTGCATGCAAGGGGCTTTGAAGTGGGTTCCCTCGGTGCCTTTTTAATTAACGGGATTGTGACATGACACATATAGCCATCATTGGCGGCACTGGTTTGACTTGGTTGCCGGAATTTGAGGAAACCCATCGGGAAGAGCTGGTCACCCCGTGGGGCAAACCCTCTTCGGATTTGATTCACGGTACCCTTTACGGTGCTGAAATTGTTTTTCTTGCCCGCCATGGGGAAAAGCACACCCTTCCCCCCCACCGCATTAACTATCGCGCTAACCTCGCGGCGCTAAAACAGGCCGGAGTGAGTCGCATCATTGCCGCTGCCGCCATCGGAGGCATCCGGGCCGACATGGGGCCGGCCAAACTTGCCATTCCCAACCAAATCATCGACTATACCCATGGACGGGCGGGCACTTTTTTTGAGGACAACCTCGACCATGTCACCCACATTGACTTTACCCATCCCTATTCCCAGGGTTTGAGGAAACAATTGCTGGATGCCGGGTTCCGGGCAGGGCTGCGGGTAGTCGACGGCGGTGTCTATGCATGCACTCAAGGGCCACGTCTGGAGACACCAGCCGAAATTGTCCGTATTGAACGAGACGGCGGAGACATGGTAGGCATGACCGGAATGCCCGAGGCCGCTCTGGCGCGTGAGTTGGGAATAGATTACGCGGCTTGTGCCATAGTCGCCAACTGGGCGGCTGGAAAATCTAAGGAAGAAATCACTATGGCTGAGATAGAGGAAAATCTACTTAGAGGCATGGCTGATTTTGGCAAACTGTTGGAGTCGTTTTTCAAAGTCCCCTAATCAAGTGTCCGATAGTTTTGACAGAGTGTTTCCCACAAAAGCCATGTTTGCCGGGGAGCCTGTCCATTAGGCAGTTAAGACTTCTTTAACTGTTAATCGCTCTTTAGGTCAATTCACTTTCAACGACTAGCCAATGCGCAAGATACGACATAGGGTCAAAACCTCCCCGGCATTACCTCCACCCAAAATTTATTCAAAAAGCCAAATCATCGGCCTCATCTCGGTCAGCTTAGGTTGGATGGCCTGGGTTGTATTGCATGGCAATGGCTTGACTTTCCAGATGCTGGAAGGAAACACTTTGATATTTGGTTTGGCAGCGATTATTTTCATACTGATGCTTGGCTGTGTATTATCGGTGGTTCGCAATGCCGACCGTTTGGCCGACTTGTTGCCAGAACCTTACGGAACCTTGGTGCTGACTTTATCGTCAACCATCATTGAAGTCAGCTTGATGTTGCAGGTCATGCTGAGAGGCAAAGAGAACCCTGCCCTATTGCGCGATACAGTCTTTGCCATTTTGATGCTATCAATGAATGGCATGGTCGGATTGGCAATCACCAGCGGTGGATGGCTACATCGGGAACAAAGCTTCAATCTGCGCGGCGCACTTTCATTTGTCCAATTAATCGTGCCGTTATCCCTAATGTTGCTCATCATGCCAAACTATACCGTTTCGACAAATGGGCCAACGCTTGATGTACACCAAGAGACCTATCTTGGTCTGCTTTCCGTGGTGGTTTACGTGTTATTTCTAATGTTGCAGACGGGCCGACATCGCTCGTACTTCAACCATCTGGATGCAGCCGTTGAAGAAGAGACCAACAAA
Source organism: uncultured Methylococcaceae bacterium (assembly GCA_903911305.1). GTDB lineage: Bacteria > Pseudomonadota > Gammaproteobacteria > Methylococcales > Methylococcaceae > Methylumidiphilus. Next base: position 23,198 of record CAIWDB010000484.1, read on the forward strand.
CCACATGAGCCTAGCGTTCATGATAGAAATTGGAAAATTATATCCACCGTCGTTTTTGGTTTGGTCATTTCACTAATTCCTGTGGTGTTGCTGTCGGAATATTTGGGCGAGGCCATCAATTATGGCATTGATGAATTAGATGCCCCCACCGCCTTGGGTGGTTTGATCATCGCCAGTTTGGGCTTGACCTCGGAAGGTATAGGTGCAATTCGAGCCGCGCTGGCAAATCGCATTCAGCGCTCCGTCAATATTTGCCTAGGTTCTGCGCTCTCAACCATTGGGCTTACCGTGCCCTCCATATTAATCTTTGCATCGTTCATAGGCATAGAACTCACTTTGGGCTTGGATGGAACCAATGCGACTTTGTTGCTGGCCACCCTGTTGATTACTATACTTACGTTTGTCAGCGGGGGGGCAAATATCCTGCAAGGGATCGTCCATTTGACCTTATTTGTCGGCTATTTCATATTCATCATTTTTCCTTAAGACCGTGCAAAACCAAGACTTAAGCGAATGGCTTCATGGTCGGGTGATTAAGGCACTATCAGATGGTTTGCCATTACGCATTCAAGGTGGTGGTAACAAGTCGTTTTATGGTCGCCATACCACGGGTGATCTACTGGATATAAGTGGGCATAACGGCGTTATTTCCTATGAACCCAGTGAACTGGTGGTGACCGCTCGCGCTGGCACTCCACTTTCTAGTGTCGAAAACATGCTTGCCGAAAATGGCCAAATGCTAGCTTTCGAACCGCCTCATTTTGGTCCCAATGCAACATTCGGTGGCATGGTGGCTTGCGGACTGTCCGGTTCACGAAGACCTTTCGCCGGTTCGGTTAGAGACAGCGTCTTAGGCGTGAAACTGATTAACGGCAAAGCGGAGATTCTGTCCTTCGGCGGTCAGGTGATGAAAAATGTCGCCGGCTTTGATTTGTCTCGTTTGATGGTTGGTGCTATGGGAACCTTGGGAGTGTTACTGGAAATTTCCTTAAAAGTATTACCTAAGCCAGAAGCGGAAGAAACCTTTTGCTTTGAGATCACATCAGACGATGCTTTAACGGTAATGAACAGTTGGTCTGGTCAGCATTGGCCTTTGTCAGCCGCTTGTTACGATGGGGAGCGATTTTATATACGCTTAAGCGGTTCCGAAGCGGCGATTGTTGGGAGCCATAAAAAATTAGGTGGGGAATGGTTACCGAAGGGTGATGAATTTTGGGCTAGTCTACGAGAACAAACTCTTCCTTTTTTCCAAGATACTCAAACCCTATGGCGACTATCCCTCCCCCCGGCAGCGTCGCTATCGGCTTTGTTTGGCCCTTGTTTCATAGACTGGAGTGGGGCTTTGCGTTGGGTAAAAACTGATTTTCCCGCTAAAAACCTATTTGACAGAGCCAGAGAACTTGGCGGACACGCCAGCCTGTTCCGGTCAACCTGCGCCAATGGCCCAATATTCCAACCCTTGCCAGAACCGCTTAAGTCATTGCATATCAGCCTGAAACAGGCTTTTGACCCCAAACGCATTTTCAACCCCGGTCGCATGTACCCAGAGTGGTGAACGATGCAAACCCAGTTAGCCGACTTCATCAAGGACACACCGGAAGGCCAAGAAGCCAACGCGATTTTGCGCAGTTGTGTCCATTGTGGGATATGCACTGCAACCTGCCCGACTTACCAGTTGTTAGGGGATGAACGCGACGGGCCACGTGGTCGGATTTATCTGATCAAACAAATGCTCGAAGGTGAAACGGCAACGGTTAAAACCCAATTGCATCTAGACCGTTGCTTGACTTGTCTGGCTTGCGAAACCGCTTGTCCGTCAGGGGTGAAATACGGAAGGTTGATAGAGATAGGCCGCGACATCTTAGAAAAAAAGGTGCGCCGAACTTGGCTTGATCGGATACAACGCAAGGTCTTGCGGTTAATCCTGCCATACCATTCCCGTTTCAAGCCACTTTTGCACATCGCGGGATGGTTTAGGCCGCTGTTGCCGAAACAATTGGCTAAGAAAATCCCTGTGCCTAGCCTAGCTTCTTCATGGCCGGAACCACGCCATGTCCGCAAAATGTTGGTATTGGAAGGCTGCGTCCAACCGGCTTTAGCCCCATCCATCAATGTCGCAGCCGCCAGAGTGTTAGATCGCTTAGGCATCAGCTTGATCCGTGCCGTCGATGCCGGGTGCTGCGGGGCAGTCAGTCACCATCTGACCGCTTGTGACGAAGGCGTGGAATTCATGCGTCGCAACATTGACGCATGGATGCCTTATTTGGAGCTAGGCGTTGAAGCCATTGTCACGACCGCCTCCGGATGCGGCTTAATGGTGAAGCAATACGCCGTCGCTTTAAAGCATGACCCTGCTTATGCCGAAAAAGCTGCCCGTATC
>CAIWDB010000485.1 GCA_903911305.1 uncultured Methylococcaceae bacterium
AAAATCGTCATTTCGCCGATGGTGGATGCGAAAGCCCGCGTCGTCGCCCAAGCATTGGGGATTGAAGTGTTTAGCTATTCCGATGATGTGACAGGCTTGGCTGGCAACTAACAGATGTTATGTAGGGATGAAATAAATGTTTCTGCCTACCATGGGAGCGTCAAAGCCTGTCCTGAGCGAAGTCGAAGGGCTTGCTTTGACAATCATATTGGAAATGCGAAGCTTGCTTCGCCTGTCAAAGCAAGCTTTGACGCTCCAATCCTAGTCCGCTGTATAACATCAACTGCTAATAATAAAACCCAACACCGCATGTCATGAAAACCGACACTTTGTTTTATCGCCTATTTCAAACCGAGCCGAGTCTGGCACTGGACTTGGCGGGTTTGACGGTAGAATCAGCGGGGCGTTACCTGTTCACTTCGCGTGAAGTCAAGCAAACAGCATTTCGTTTTGATGGCGTTCTTGAACCGCATCCAGATCAATCCTCTGACCCGGTTGTATTCGTTGAGGTGCAGTTTCAAGCCGACCCAGATTTTTATTTACGCTTTTTTGGCGAGATTATTTTGTTCTTGCGGCAGTACCGCACTTTACGACCATGGTTGGCATTGGTGATTTATCCGTATGAGCAAGTTGAACGCCCTAGCGAAGCGACACTGCCATTCCTCGACTTGCCCAACTTGCGCCGGGTATACTTGAATCAAATACCCTTGCTGGAAAGTTCCAATCCTAAGCTATGGCTAGTTGCGTTATTGACAGTTGAGGATTCACAACTTCCCCCTATTGTGGAAAAGGTGAAGGCGCACAGGAACAGCAACCCATCAGATGGCATTGATTGGATTGAACTTTTGGAAACTATTTTAGTAAATAGACTGCCTACAATCACCCGAGAGGAGATTAAGACCATGTTTGGATTGCAAGACACAGACTTGAAAAAAACCCGGTTTTACCAAGACACGTTCAACGAGGGGCATTTGGAAGGCCGGATGGAAGGCCAAGTTGAAGGTGAAGCAACTTTGCTCATGCGTCTATTAGAGCGCCGCTTCGGGCCACTTTCCACTGCGTTGAAACAGCGCATCGCCTCAACCGATGCCGAAACCTTGTTGACCTATGGGGATCGAGTGCTGGATGCCAAAACCCTAGATGACGTTTTTGGAGATTGAGAGCAAGCAACCACCATGTCTTTAAAACTCTTTATACACGTCAACACCCGCTATACCCGCTCCATTCATATCGAGCGTGACAGCGCAACTGGGAGCCAGCCTTATATTTTGACCAGCAGGGCCAAGCAAGTGCTGGCGCGGGTAGCGGAGACCCTAGATTCGGAGCCCAAGCCCGATGTTTTGCCCTGATTGGCCCTTATGGTTTCGGAAAATCGGCGTTTGGATTGTTTTTGGTAAAGATATAGGTTTATGAAGAATCTTTTAATTTATGAAATTTAGCTATAATGATTTCTAAGTCTCCATTACGTTATCCCGGAGGTAAGGCACGCTTTACGCCATTCATATGGTCAGCAATACAATATTCAAATGTAAATCCAGACATCTTTGCTGAACCATTTTGTGGAGGCGCTGGGGTTTCTCTAGCAATGCTTGAGTTGGGATATGTCAAACGTATTGCCTTGAATGATATTGACCCACTAGTTGCAAATTTCTGGAAAGTGGTTTTTGGTAAAACCGAATCGCCTCTTGATGATTTGGTATGGCTTATTAAAAAAATAGAAACCGCGATATTAAGTGTTGATGAGTGGCGACACCAGAAGAGTTTACAACCTACTTCAATTCGGGAGGCTGCCTTCAAATGTCTTTATTTAAATAGAACTAGTTTTAATGGAATTTTATATCAATCAGGCCCTATAGGTGGATGGGAGCAGAAAAATAGAAAACTTGATTCACGATTTAATCCTGAAAAAATAATCCGTCGAATTTATGAGTTAAATCAATTGAAAGAGTCTGTGGTTCAGGTATCTTGTATCAGTTGGAAACATTTCTGTAATTATATGAGTCGTAAAAATGATGTATACCTATATCTAGACCCACCGTATTACCATAAAGCAAATCAGCTTTACGCTCATACTTTCAATGAGAATGCGCATCGTGATCTCCGCGATTACCTTGGGAGAGTAAAAAATCCTTGGATGCTATCATATGACGATGCACCAGAAGTCCGTTCATTATATGTAAATAATCCTAAATTTTATGGGCTTGTAATAGATCAAACCTATTCAACTCATCCTTTAGGTGGCAATCGCTTTGTTGGGCGAGAATTATTCTTTAGCAATCGAGAGTTGCCTGTTAAGAGTAGAATTGGACAACATTCTGGTATGAGTGTTGTTGGCTCTCTACCCTCTGTCCCAATGTCAAGTGGCCCTGTGCGTATCCCTTTCCTTGACGGCATAGCTGAATAATCTCAGGTATTGCTGATTAATTTATTAATTTAGAGTTAAAAAACATGATTGATATTTTTAACAAAGTTGTTACAACAGAATCTACCCTAGTGAAACTTTTGGGTGATTATGATTCTTCATTTGTCGGTTATGTATATGGCATGCGCTTTGACGAAGTTTTTGTCCTTACCAATGATGCTTTTAAGCAACGTGTGAACGGAATTCCTCATAACTCTTTTTTAGTTGCTGCTGGTTTTCATCCTGAACGTTTTGGTGATGCACATTTAATTGATCAAGAAGTCGTGCTTTTGCGAGTTCTTGAGCCTATAGGGTTACCCCAAGATAACGATTTTGTAAGAACAAGAATTGAACATCATCAACGTCGAACTGCTGAGGAGAAATACCCAGGTGAAGTAAATGATGGACTTGACCCAATCACAGCAGTAGAACTACAAGCAGGAGGACTACGTTGTAGTGTTTTGGGGACGTTCTTTGTGGATGACAATGGTCAACTGCGTTTGGGTAGTGATATTGAAAATTTCATGACTTTATCAAGGCTACGAGCTTTCAAACCAAGGGCTGATGCACTCTCCTCGATAGTGAATCATGTCAACCCAGAAGTTCTCGAAAAAGCCAAGGAAGAGGCAATCAAAGCTGGATTTTTAAAGGCACCTTCCGCTATAAACATTGGTTCAGTTCGCTATACATCGACAGCACGTCTACATAGAGGCAAGAGTGAACCTTTAGTGAATGTTCTGATTCAACCGACTGATTTTCTCGCTAGACGAACAGCGGTGCTTGGTATGACGCGAACAGGTAAATCAAATACTGTAAAAACGACAGTTTCGGCAGTGGCATTAGCGGCAATGACAGACAACATTCCTGTAGGTCAGCTAATTTTTGATATTAATGGAGAATATGCCAATGCAAATCATCAGGATGATGGAAGTTCTATCGCAGATGTCTTCCCTGATCAAACAATAAGATACAGAGCATTAGAAACAAAGGGATTTGAAGATTTAAGAACAAATTTTTATTCCGAGGTTGAACAAGCTTTGAATTTAATTCAAGCCCTTTTCAAAGTAGAAAAATCTCCTTATTCAGGTCAAGATTTGGACACCTTTATGTCTTCGACTTTGGAAGAGCCTGATATTATTGATAAATCTGAACACATACGATGGGAACGACGCAAAGCAGTATTCCAATGTATACTTCATAAGGCAAGATACCCAATATCGGCTAGTTTCAAAGTTAAAGTCCCAAAAGCCAAGAGGCTAGTCGATCAATTGAATAACTGGGGACAGAATCAAACCCCCCAAGTCCCTATAAATGTCCCTTCTGATGAAAATGTTTCTCTCGATGAAGCATGTGCATGGTTTGAACGTATACGCGCAATTAACTTGGCTATAAAAGCCGAACAAAAAGAAAATAGCCGTCCAACTATAGGTATTGAATCAAGTACCCGTGGTAATCCATGGGTTGATCCAGAGTTAGAGGCCTATTTAAATATTATGGTTCGAAAAAATAGTTCTGATCGTGATTTTGGTGGCTATAGAGCAATTACTAACTACAAAGTATACCACTCAAATCGCAGATCATCAGATGTTACGCAAGAGGTAGTTAGGCATCTTGACGAAGGTAAGATTGTTATACTTGATTTGTCTGTTGGTCCAGTTGAAATCCGCACTGTTCTTTCCGAGAGAATTGCGCGTCAAATATTTGAGCGTCAAATGAATGATATGCATGAAGGCAAAACACCAAAGAACATTGTTTTATATGTCGAAGAGGCTCATAACATTATCGGGAAAAAAGCTGATCTTACAAATACATGGCCCCGCATTGCGAAAGAAGGTGCCAAAGCACGTATTGCATTTGTTTATGCAACCCAAGAGCCATCTTCGGTTCATCCAAATATTCTGGCTAATACAGAGAATTGGTTTGTTACTCACCTTAATAACGATGATGAATTAAAAACATTGGGTAAATTCTATGATTTTAGCGATTTTATTAGTTCACTTAAAGCAGCTCAAGATGTTGGTTTCGCTAGAATTAAGACTCTTTCCTCTCCATTTGTTATTCCTACACAAATCAATAGATTCTCTCCAGATGAAATTAAGCAGCGTATCCTTACTATAAAACTAGAGAGTAAAAAATAATGCCATATGATCGTCAATCGGCTAGTAAAGGTGGTCACTCGGATTTTGTGCGTAATCCAGATGTACAGGCTTTTCTCAGTGAATGCGATTATATGCGTCCACCAAGCGAAAGTGAAGCCAAAATAATGGTTTCAACATTCACTAAAGCACCTAGTGCCGACCCACCAAGATTGCCCAGTTATATTGTGGCTTCAGACGCAAGCAAAAGTGACACTCCAATAGATGACAAACTTCCAAGCACTCAGATTGGTTTTATCAAAGTAAGCCATGTACTTATTGAGATGGATAAATATGCCGATCTTGTTGACCCAAAAACACGTTTCGTAGATCCATTTAAAGCAGCTGATCTCCATCGTAACGCTGCTGCAATAACTTTTACATTGCCAGGAAGCAATATTAGGTTTCAGAAAGCTAAAAGTGTTAAAGACGGATTTCGTAGGGCTGTTTTTAAACAACTAAGTTCGGATAAAGCAAATGGAGGGCCTAATCGTTTGATATTAACAGACACTTTATTAGCCCTTAACGACAATAGTATTAATATTGCAAAATGTCCTTCATGCGGTCATTCAAATGTTTTTGATTTTAATATTAATTCACTAGATAAAATATGCCCATTTTGTGGCGAGATAGTATTTGTTACCGATTGGTTGCGTCTACATGAAGACATATCCGACTTTGGTAATAATACAAGTGCGATGACCCGGATGATGAATGCTGTTGAGCATTTGCTATTGGTTGCATTAATTAGGCAAGTATTCATTTCTGATGTTCGCGCTTTGGCAAAAATGGCTTTTGTAATGGATGGACCTCTTGCTATATTTGGTCAACCAGCAAAACTACATTCTCGAATTATGTCGTTTCTGTATATGATTAATGAACGCTTAAATCAGCTTGCTCTTGAACCAGTTTTAGTTTTAGGATTACAAAAAACAGGAGAGGTAATGGATCATCTTAATTTGTTAAACAGGTTTCTACCTAATGATGTATTGCGAATTTTGGATGATGATTACAGGTATAAATATATTAAGGGAAGTGACACACCAGCAGAAAATTTTGGTTTTG
>CAIWDB010000486.1 GCA_903911305.1 uncultured Methylococcaceae bacterium
ATTTTCCGCGTATTCAAATAGTAAATCCGGGGTGCGATGTGCGGAAACAACCCGTGTTTCAAAGCCAATCCCTAACTCTTTTAATTGTTTTGCCGCATGTTGCATGACTTCCCAGTCGCTATTGCTGCCCATGACGATGCCAACTTGAATCATCTGATGACTCTCTAAAACTAAACAGAAGATTTTACCCGATTGATGGGAAGCTTGGGCAATTTTCTAACCCTGTTTCAGCAATTCTCAGTATGGCTAAGTGCATGTTGCAGTGGCTTCATTTTGGCAGGGACGCCAGAATCAACATATAAAAGTTCCTGATTAGAGAGATGCTTCAGTTATTCCGTCATACCGGCAGGGATTGCCGGTATCCAGATTGCAGGGATGCCTCTAATCCCTGCCATCCATGGAGCCTAGATTCCGGCAGTCCATGCCGGAATGACGGTGTTTCGAGCTTAGCTGAAACAACTTGCTAATCAGGTAAAAGTTAGCCGTTAAAGTCATTCAGTCGCTTCCCCGATGTAAAAAGGTTGCCGAAGACATCACTCGGGGACTCCATGGAGTAAAATTGACAGCCGCCAAACTTATTCCTCCAGCACACTGACAAAGTTTGTAAGACAGTAAACTCAGTCAGTAGCCCGCCGGACAAAAATTATGAGCCAGTAAACTGACTCAGTTGCTCACCTTACAAAGATTGTGAGCCGGTAAACTGAGTCATTAGCCCACCAGACAAAGTTTGTATGCCAACAAACTTAGTCAGTAGGCCACCAGACAAAGATTGTGAGCCAACAAACTAACTCCATAGGCTCACTGACAAAGTTTATAACTCACCAAACTTTCTCAGTGAAAAGCCAAACTTTCCGCATCTTCCATCAATCTGACTCAGATGGTGACTAGGCCAACTTTTTGTCTAGCCTAAAGACCGTAGGGTGGGCTAGGCGCACACACAGGAAATCTTGACTTCACTCGGCGCTTTCCGTGCGCCGTAGCCCACCAAACCGGCGGTGGATTGGCAATGATGGGCTACGGTGCGTGTCAAGCTTAGCGATAAACGGAAAGATATTGAAATGCGCACCTAGCCCACCCTACGCTTTTGCCAAAATGAAAATTGCTGAAAAAACTTGACAAAAAAGAATTTAGTCCTATTATGAATTCGTTTTCCGCGACCCGGATAGGGTTGGAGCCGAAAAATAAACTTAAAACTTGTTCGTTGCAGAAGGCATTGCTATGACAACTTCATATTTCCCCACGACCGAAGCCGCCCGTCTCCCTTGGGTGATGCATTACCGCGACATGATAGCCGTGCATGGCCCGACCTTGGGGCTAAGCGCGGAAGACATCGCCAATACCCAACGCGAATTGGATTTTTACATTTGGATGCACCGGGATTATTATCCCCCCAGCCAAGCCGATGCCAAGGAATCGACGACCTACCGGAATTTCATGGACAATGGCAGTGGCACGGTGGCACAGTTTCCGCCGCCTCGCACCCCCATCCCCGACCCTCCGCCCGTGCCGCTGCCCGGTATCTTGACCCGGCTGTTCGCGCAAATCGCCGGCATCAAAAGCAGGCTCGACTTTAACGAGTATATCGGAGCTGAGCTAGGCATTATCAGTGTCCCGGATACCACCGAGCATCCTTGGCCGGAGTTTTCTTTGACTTATGAACATGGGCCGGATGTCCATCGGGTCAGCATCAGCTTCACCAAGCATGGGCATGATGGCGTTTGGATTGAATGCCGCGTCAATAATGGCGAATGGGTCGCCTTGGGCGCGGACAATTCCAAGCCGCATTATGACACCCGCCCGATGATTGATCCCGCCCTCCCCGAAGTCCGCGAATACCGGCTGCGCTGGTGGGACAAGGGTGTGCCAAATGGTGAATTCAGCCCGATTCAGAAGATTGTGGTGGTGGGTTGATTGGTTTTATTGTCATGATACGTCATAGTATCATTGACTTGAAGCTGTTTTACAGGATTATGCATTAAATTTAAGTCTTCGGGTTAGGCATCATTATGATGTCTATTCCAAAGTTGAGCCAGAATAGATAACAGTCAATATTATATTAAATGACAACATCGCGCGGTTGACGGCAAGCTAAAAATATGGTTTTCATGCGGTGTATCCTCTCGCTGATGCATAACAAGCTGATGCATCATGCATGCGATGCACCGCTAGATAGTGTTTCTTATGTCGTCATCGGTGCAGTGGCATTCACGCTTGCCGGTCTATTCCGCCCCAAATTTTCGTTGCAGCGTAGACGTCTAATCATCTCTATTCAAGTTTTTGATAGCTGGAAGGGTTATTGTTATTTTTAAGTTCATCGGTGACGTGACGCTGAACTCAGACGTAAGGCAACACATCAAATGTTGCTAGGTACCTTAACCCATGCCAGAATACGGCATAAAACATGCGTAGTAGGTTGGGTTGTCGGCTATTAGTAACACAACATTTTCGGGATGCGTTTGGTTGCGGAGGTAAAGCACCCTAAACGATGGCCCCATTTCAAGCAGAATATTGGATAACACATGAGTATTACAAAGATTAAAGGATTTTATGCCTATTCTTCTTCGCCTGAAGGTTTAGGAGAAAGTATAGAACGTGCTGTAAAAAACATAAACAGAAATTCTGCGGTTACAAATTATATAACATGGCGTGAAACCAATATAAGTGGACAATTTGTAATTAATAGAATACTTGACAAGATAAGGTCATGCCGAGTATTTGTGGCGGATATATCGGTGCTTAATTTTAATGTCACTTATGAACTTGGTTATGCAATTGGAAAGAGAAGGAATATACTTTTAACCATAAATAAAGAGTACTTTAAAGAAAGAGATGAATTTAGTAAACTTGGATTATTCGATACAATTGGCTACAACACCTATACTAACTCTAGCGAATTAGCTGCAATTCTTGAAGACGGTAAAAATGTGCTTCCATTATATTCTTATAAATTAGATATAAATAGAAAAACGCCGGTATTTATGCTGGGTGCTCTTTATAACTCGGATTCTATGTCCCGACTTCAGTCATGCGCGAAAAAGGCTCGACTGTTTTATAGAAGTTTTGATCCAAATGAACAGATGCGGATATCCTGTGATGAAGCTATAAGACATGTTGATCAATCTATTGGATTAATAGTACCTTTGCTTCCACCTAGTAGCGCTGACTCAAAGCTTCATAACCTAAGATGTGCTTTTTTTGCAGGCTTAGGGGCAGCCATGGATAAAGTAGTCTTGCTACTTCAATCTGGGGATGCCCCAATACCTTTAGATTACCGAGATTTGGTTAAGATATATAAATTCCCACACCAAATAGACCAGCATGTTCATGTGTTTGCTGTGGATGTTCACAACAAACTCTCGGGCTACCAGAAAAGTATTAAAACAAGCGACAAGCAGTTTTTACACGAACTTGATTTAGGAGCCAGTGCCGCTGAAAATGAGATTTCTGTTCTTAAGGAATATTACTTAAAGACCGATGAATATAGAAGAGCCTTAAGAGGGGAGGGGAGGTTAGTCAAAGGGAGGAAAGGAACAGGAAAGAGCGCTGTCTTTTTTATGGTAAGGAATGCCATAAGGTCAGAACGAAATAAGATTGTACTCGACTTAAAACCAGAAGGATATCAATTGCTCTCGTTTAAAGAGCGTGTATTAAAAATGCTAGACAGGGGCACTTTGGAGCATACGGTCACTGCTTTCTGGGAATATGTGCTTTTGATTGAGGTTTGTGTAAAAATTATTAGAGAGGAACGTAAATACCACGAATATGATTACAAGATCACAAAAACATATGACGAAATGTACAATAGATATAGTAAAGACGTGTTCATATCAGAAGGCGACTTTGCTGAAAGGCTTCTGAAGCTAACAAAAAACTTGGAAGTGAATTATTCTGGACTGGGAAAATCTGGCATTGACGTAACATTAAACAGCGCCGAAATCACAGGGATAATTTACAGGCATGATCTGGATATTATAAAAAATGACATCCTTAAATTCATGAAATACAAAGAAGGGTTATGGATATTAATTGATAATCTTGACAAAGGCTGGCCTACTCATGGTCTTGAAGATATAGATCTGCTAATTATTAAGTGCTTATTAGATGCGAGTAGAAAAATAGAAAAATGGATTGAGAAAAGAGATTTTGAATGTCACACTATAGTTTTTCTTAGAAATGATGTCTACGAATTACTAGTTAGAGAAACAGCGGATCGCGGGAAAGAATTTGTTATATCAGTTGATTGGCAAGATGCTGACTTATTGAGAGAAATGCTAAGAAAGAGAATAATGCGCCAAGATAAAGAAAGTAGCTTCGAAGAATTATGGAGCCAAATATTTATAACTCATATCCGAGGAGAGGAAACCTCTCAATATCTTATAGATCGAAGCTTAATGAGACCAAGATACCTTATTAACCTAATTAATCACTGCAAAAGTATTTCGCTTAATCTAAATCACGAAAAAATTGAGGAAAGTGATATTGATAAAGGAGTATCTTTATATTCCAAGGATTGTGTTTCAGAAATAAATCTCGAAATTCAGGATGTGTTAAAAGGTATTGATGCACTACTCTACATATTTACTGGATGCGAAGCCATCATAGAAAAAGCCGAAGTTGAGCGCCTAATAAAAGGTTTTTTAGGTGTTACTGAAAGAAATAAAACAGATCAAATAATAGAAATATTAATGTGGTTTGGGGTTTTTGGAGTGGTTCGTGATAATGAAGATATTGCTTATACATATACTGTGGACTATGATATGAGAAGACTAAAAGCTATACAAAATAAACGGAATCTTGATGGGAAATGCATTTTGTATCATATAAATCCTGCTTTTTGGAGTGCCTTGGAGATCAATTCCCAAGGACATAGTTTTGAGTTAGGGTCGTAGGATTTGGTGAGTTTACAAATCCCAACGCGGTAAGCCTTGTAAGGTCGGGCGCTTCTTTTTTGCGCCCGACATTCGGATTTGTCGGGCAACGGTGAAGCTGTTACCCGACCTACGAAACTACGAAACTTAATATAAGGAACAACTATAATGCATTTTACCCTCAATCGAATTGCTCTCTATCTTAATTTTGTAGCTGCAAAAAGAAATGATTATAAGTGGTTGACGAATACACCAGCAACTCAACCTAATGCAAATGCAATTACGTTTGAAGAGCCAAGTAGGTTGGGCAACAG
>CAIWDB010000487.1 GCA_903911305.1 uncultured Methylococcaceae bacterium
ACGTTTTCAATTGATTAGTGAATAAACGCCGTGGCATTGGACAGGCTTTGACGCTCCCGTTTGATTAGAAAATTAAGTAACTATTACCTCCGTGCGTAATGACATCAGTAACTGAATTTGACATATAAGGGGGAACGTAATAACTGAAGAGACATAGTGACCGAGATAGGTAATATTCACCTTGTTAATGAAGTTGGATGAGTAGATCATTTTACTAGGGATTTGATTGATCCACTGAACTTCAATAAGCCGTACCTTCCATCATTTTGTTTTGTTAGGAAGGGTTCAAGCAACTTCATATTGAGGAAAAATAATGAAAATATTACTCCTTTCAAGTACCTACAATAGTCTGACTCAACTGGCCCATGTTCGGTTAAAAGCCAGCCACTATCAAGTGGGCGTAGCCTCTGCCACGACGGCTGAAACCATGCGCGATGCGGTCAGGCAATTCCAACCTGATTTAATCGTATGCCCGATGTTAGCCCACGTCATTCCCCGCGATATATGGGAGAGTCATACCTGTATCATCATGCATCCGGGCATTGTCGGTGATCGTGGGCCAAATTCTTTGGATTGGGCTATTTTGACCGAAGAAAAGGACTGGGGGGTAGTGGCTGTGGAGGCGGCTGAACATATGGATTCAGGGCCGATTTGGGCGACCTATCAATTCAAAATGCGTGATGCGAGCAAAAGCAGCTTGTATAGGGACGAGGTTGCACAGGCGGCGATGAAGGCGATGATGGTCGCCATTCACCGCTATGAAAGTGGATTGTTTGTGCCCGCGCCATTGGATTATTCGCGACCCGATGTCCGTGGCCGTTCCCGTCCGTCGGTCAAGCACGCACAACGGCAAATTGATTGGCAAAATGACACGGTTTCGTCGATCATTAAAAAAATCCGCTCTGCTGACGGTTGCCCCGGCGTTCTGGATGAGATTGGTGGCGAGCCTTTCTTTGTTTACGGCGCCCATGAAGAAGGTTCCATGGTCGGCACTCCCGGCGAGATCATTGCCAAACGCCATGGTGCCATTTGTCGGGCGGCAGTGGACGGCGCAGTATGGATTTCGCACTTGCGGCGCAAAGGCTACCATGCCGATGGATGCATCAAACTGCCGGCCACCTTGGCATTGGCTGAGGTAATGTCTGATGCACTTGCCCATGTGCCGGAAATACCTGTCCCCTTACATTACCTGTCCCCCACCAAGACCTTCCGCGACATTTGGTATGAAGAGCGCAACGATGTCGGCTATGTCAATTTCCGGTTTTATAACGGCGCGATGAGTACCGATCATTGTCAGCGCCTCACCGAGGCCGTGATGTATGCCCGTAACAGACCCACCAAAGTGATAGTGTTATCGGGTGGGCGGGATTTCTTTTCCAATGGCATACACCTTAATACGATTGAAGCTTCCGCCGACCCGGCAGAGGAGTCTTGGCTAAACATAAACGCCATGGACGATTTAGTCCTAGCCATTTTGACCGCCACTGACCATTTCGTCATTGCCCCACTGTATGGCAGTGCGGGGGCGGGCGGTGTCATGGTGGCTTTGGCGGCGGATCGCGTGTTTGCACGGGAGGGCATTGTGTTAAACCCGCATTACAAAGGCATGGGCGGATTGTATGGGTCCGAATATTGGACGTATACCTTGCCCAAACGGGTGGGTAAGGATTTAGCCGAACAACTGACTGAACAATGCCAACCCATTAGCGTGGAATACGCCAAGGCCATCGGCTTGATTGACGACATCATCATCCAAGATGATTTTGCACCTAGCAACTATGAGAGTTTTCAACAACAAATCATACGAATTGCCGAGAAGGTGGCCAAGCGCGATGACTTTAACGCAATCATTGAGCTAAAACAGCAAACCCGTGAAGCTGACGAAGCGGTCAAGCCGTTGGAACAGTACCGCCTGGAAGAACTTGAAGAAATGAATCAAAACTTTTGGGGGGAAGATAAAAGCTACCATATTGCCCGGACCGCGTTCGTCAGGAAACTGCCCAAACCAGGCAATCTACAATGTACTTCGGCATTCAAGGCTGTTTGCGGAAACTTGAATTGTCAACAAGCCATCGAGACCCACACAAACCACTGTGCCTATGCGAATGTGGGTTGGTCGGCTCGATTTGATGGCGGTGGAAATCAGGTAATTAATATCCGTGACAAGGAAAGCATTGATTAACGTTAGGTAAAAGCAGTGGATCATTGAAATTGAAATAATCCAACCACTGTTTTCGAAGTTTATGATCCATGATTGTCAATTGTCGTTCTACGTTTGGTTGTCGTGAATTTCTGCTGTCACTGTTAAAATAGACGGGTTTTCAAATCGTCTTTTAGCGTTGGGTTCCTACCTCCCTTCGTTTTAGCGCCATTGAAGACGCAAAATCACTAGGAGCCTACATGTCTGACATTGAAATTGCACAACTTGCCAAAATGGAACCGATCATCAGCCTAGCTAAAGAAAAGCTAGGCATTGATTCGGAGCATCTTGACCCTTATGGCCGATACAAGGCCAAGTTGTCTTTGGAGTTTATTGAAGGTCTGAAGGACAAACCTGACGGCAAACTCGTATTGGTGACCGCCATCAGCCCAACCCCAGCCGGTGAAGGCAAAACCACCACCACCGTCGGTTTGGGCGATGCCCTTAACCGGCTTGGGCATAAAAGTATGATTTGCTTGCGAGAGCCTGCGCTTGGTCCTTGTTTTGGGGTGAAGGGCGGGGCGGCCGGTGGCGGATACTCTCAAGTGATGCCCATGGAAGACATCAATCTTCACTTTACCGGGGATTTTCATGCCATCGGCGTGGCCCACAATTTATTGTCGGCGATGATCGACAATCACATCCACCAAGGCAATGAATTGAACTTGGATGTGCGCCGATTGCATTGGAAACGGGTCATTGATATGAATGACCGGGGCTTGCGGGAAATTGTCGTTGCTTTGGGCGGCGCTCCCAATGGTTTCCCCCGTCAAGACGGCTTTGACATCATTGCCGCTTCCGAAGTCATGGCGATTCTATGCCTGTCCAACTCAATCAAAGAATTACGCGAGAGACTCGGCAATATCTTGGTGGGCTACACCTTGGGCGATAATAAAGCCATCTTCGCCCGCGACTTGAAAGCCCATGGCGCAATGGCTGCTTTGTTAAAAGATGCGCTATTGCCCAATTTAGTCCAGACCTTGGAGAACAACCCGGTGTTTGTCCATGGCGGCCCTTTTGCCAACATCGCGCATGGCTGCAATACTGTCATCGCCACCAAAACGGCTTTAAAATTAGCCGATATTGTCGTCACTGAGGCAGGGTTTGGCGCGGATTTGGGTGCTGAGAAATTCATCGACATCAAATGCCGCAAAGCGGGGATTCAGCCTGATGTAGTGGTGTTGGTCGCCACTGTCAGAGCCTTGAAATCTCATGGCGGAGTGGAAGTGAAAGACTTGGGCATTGAGAATTTGGATGCCCTCGAACGTGGATTTGTCAATTTAGAACGGCATTTGAACAATATCCAGCAGCATTTTGGATTGCCCTGTGTGGTTGGCATTAATCATTTCGTGTCGGACACACCCGCTGAAGTTGCCTTGTTAAAACAGAAGGTTGAGGCGCTTGGATCCAAGGCCATCATTTGCACCCATTGGGCGGAAGGTGGCAAAGGTGCGGAGGCTTTGGCTGGTGAAGTGCTGTCTATATTGGATAAGGGCGAGACCAACTTCCAATTTCTCTACGATGAACATGCAAGCCTATGGGACAAAATCAAAGCCATAGCCACCAAAATCTACGGCGCTGCCGACATCACTGCCGACATTAAGGCACGGAGGCAGTTGGCGGAATTAAGCGAGGAATACAGCCATTTCCCGGTGTGCATCGCCAAGACCCAAAGCTCCTTCTCCCACGATCCCTTGCTCAAAGGTGCGCCTACTGGCCACATTTTGCCCATACGCGAAGTTCGCCCGGCCCATGGTGCGGAATTTGTTGTGGTGATCTGTGGCAGCATCATGACCATGCCGGGTTTGCCTAAGAAGCCGGCGGCGGAACGGATTGATGTGGATGAAACGGGGAAGATAAGTGGGTTGTTCTAAATTATTTACGAGGTCGCCATAATGAGTAACGGTGAAAGGATGTTGACAATCCCCCGTCACAATCCAATAAAGGCATTTACGATGGGTGGCATTGTCAAGGATGCGGGGCTTTCCGTCATTCAATTCAAAGCGTTGCTTTGAGGGGTTGATGACTTATGCCCCGCATCGCCTTGGGTTTGGAATATGACGGCTCGGCATTCGCCGGTTGGCAATGGCAACTCAATCAGCGCAATGTGCAAGCCTGTGTCGAGGAGGCATTAAGCAGGGTCGCCGCTGAGCCAATCACCGTCCAATGCGCTGGAAGGACGGACGCCGGGGTTCATGCCTTGGAACAAGTCGTGCATTTCGACACCAATGTCCAACGAGAAACAAGGTCGTGGGTATTGGGTGGCAATGCCAACTTGCCCGACGATGTGCGGGTATTGTGGGCTAGGGAAGTGGATGGTGAGTTCCATGCCCGGTTTAGCGCCATTGCCCGTTATTATCGTTATGTCATCCTCAATCGTCCGATGAAATCAGCTTTGTACCGCAAGCAAGTCACATGGTGTTTCAATCCATTGGATGAGGCAAACATGCAAGAGGCGGCGAACCATCTGATTGGCGACCATGATTTCACCTCGTTTCGCGCCCAAGGCTGCCAGTCGCTCAGCCCTTGTAGAATCATGCATTTCATCCGAGTGTTTCGGGACAATGACCGGGTCATCATCGAATTGTCCGCCAATGCCTTCCTGCATCACATGGTGCGCAATATTGCCGGGGTGTTGATGGAAATCGGCATGGGCAGAAAACCAACCGACTGGGCGAAGGAGTTATTGGCATTGCGTGACCGGACTAAAGGCGGTGTCACGGCCCCATCGGATGGTTTGTATCTAGGCGGGGTGTATTATCCTCACTCATTCCGACTTCCCAAAGCACCCATTTTTGAATTGCTTCCCCCCAATGCTGCGCGGTTTGTTCATGAAAACCGAAAATAACGTGCTAAAACGGCAAAGGATCGTCAAAACCGTCGTCAATTGAATTTTCTTCCACGCGATTGGCATCTGTGGCATAAGATTTCACATGCGCCTTCGGAGTGGCTTTCGAGTAATTCTGCTTGGCTGCGGGTTTCAAAGCTATCACGGCGGTGGCCGTCATCTGCAAGCTTGGGCGGGCCTCATCATCTTTCATGTAAACTTTTGGCGTGGCCTTGCCCTGCAAGCTGAGAGCATCTCCAGCTTTTAAGCGCATCAATTCCTTTAGCCCGGACTCGTCAAAGCAAATCACATTAACCCATACGGTTTGCCCGTCTTGCTCGACACGAACCGTGCATGTCGCGTATTCATTGCCGTTCTGGCTAGTGCGGGAAACGACATCTTTATGGAGTACGCCGGTTACTAAAACGTGGATTGTCATTTCAATACCGGCGTGACTTTATAAAAAGCTAAAACCTTCGACCCTTCCAGCATAAATGCTCAATGTATAGGAGGGTTTTGAGTGGTTACGGCAGATGTCTTTTGCAATGATGGGTCCAAACTGACATCAGGTTCCGCCTTATTCACCGATGATGGCTTATGCCCTTTTTGTGGCTCATCGGATGTATTTTTATCACCCTCATTGCCAGCCTCAACTTTCGGAGGCAAGGCGGGCGATTTCCCATATACGGTGACAGGTACGCCTAATGCTGCCCAGCGGAACAACCAACCGGCATCTTCGGGCGAGTTCGGCCAGCGACGGTTCTTGTCTTTGGTCGCCATGTTCACACAGCCATGGCTGGCCGTATGACCAAAGCCGTTATGCCAAAACGCACCGTGGAAGGCATAATCTTTGTGGAAAAATTGCGTATAGGGAACATCATCCACCTGATAATAGCCATGTTGCCCCTGATGGACACCCGGATCGCTACGCATGGTTTTATGCCGGTAACGGTCATAAATGTAGAAATTGCCGGTCACTGTGGGTGTTTTGGGTTTCCCTGTGCTGACTTTAAACGTGCGCACCACTTCACCGTTTTCTATTGCTTCTACACGTTGCCTGTCTAGGTAAACAAAAATCTTTCTATCAGTACCCGTGGTGAAACGATCATTCATAGGCTTTTCAACAGTACCGCCCCGTAAACTCCTCAGATTCTTCTGGTCTACACTGACTTCTATGGTGCTTGAGGGCGGCCAGCCGTTTTGTGGGGTAAACCTATAGCCTTTCTTACCCTGCCTTTCCCATTTGCCGGCTATTTCATTGCCACCATCCGTCTTCATCTTGATGCTTTTACTAACGTTAGTGCCTTCGGCGAGTGGCTCACTGAAAGTAACGATCACAGGCAAAGCCAAGCCTAAGTTGGTTTGACCTTTGATGTTGGTTTCTGCGCTTAACGGAGGGGCTGTGGTCACCTCCAATTGGAACGGAGGCAATGGGATGCCGGTGGAGGTTTGCCATTCAACCTGAACTGGGTAGGTGTGATCTTGGGTAAAGTCGCTGGCAACTAATTTGAATGCCTTGCCGTTGGCATCTTTTTCCACTTTTAGGTGTAGGTCGCTTTCAGTTTTAATCTCGCCTACGGGTTGGTCAAAGTTTAACGTCAATGTGGAATCAGGGGCCAAAATCCTGACCGCCTGACCTTCCAATATGGGAACCGGCACGGTCGTGAAGGCAATTTCTTGGGTCAGGCTTTGCCCAAACCAAGGGCGCACTACAGTGGCAATAATTTTATGGTGGGTACCAAACGCTAAAGGGGAGGGGAGGGTGACACTGTTTTGTCCAGTGGACTCTGCCAACACCTTGCCGGATTCATCCAGCAATTCGACCTTGGCAAGTTGCGCGTTAAAGCCCGTCGCAGCAACCTCCAGCGGAATGCGTGGGTCCACCATTTCTTTTCCATCCAAAGATGGCATATTGATACCGAAAGGCAGTATTTGCCTACGCACATAATCATTAAGCGGCAGCGCAATGGCAACTGCCACTAGCCCTAATAAAATCCAGCGGTAGAGCGGCTTAACCGCACCCAATTGATATGCATTAGTCTTCAAATTTCACCTCACGCCCACAACTGGGGGAAAAATATACGGCAGTGTTCAAAAAAATGTGCCGTGTTGGTAAAGCCTCATACGCCATCCTAGCTGCCCTGCTTAAGAAAAAGCAGGATCAACACCCCACAATTCAACTATGGTAGGACGCACATAAGGGTATCTTACTACAGTATTTCAACGGTTAAAAACTTTGATTTGTATCAGTGTGTGATTCAGGAGTGCAAGGCTTGCCTTCCGAGGGCATGTTAAGGCAAGGCAAGCCTTGCACTCCCGTTGCAATTTTAAAACTCCCCAGTGTTCATGCGCATCAGCTTTAATCACAATCTGCGTCGTGTTTCGGAAGGATAGGCTTCCAATTTCATTGGTCATAGTTGACAAGCACTTAAAAAAACCAACAATCCTTTTATCATCAGGAGCAAGCCCCGTTATGAATCATCTAAAACTTATTGGCTGGCTATCTTTTGCGGCACTGGTAGCTTGGTTCGCGTATAATCATTCACAGGTGAAAAATTTGCAAGATTGCCAACATTATGACAGCCTAGGACGGGGCATAGGCTGCGAAGGTTCCGATCTTGGGGATATGTAGCCGGGTTCAAAGCTTACAACCGTGATTAATCAGTTCGACCATACACTATGAAATCGTTCACACAAAAAATATTGACTGCGGCCTTGACCATTATGTTGGTCTCTTGCGGGGGGAAAACTGTCCAAGAAAATGCCGTCAAACCGCCAATCGCCAAACAAAGCCATAATCGCGACAACTTGCGATATATTCCTGTCCCTAGGCTTGCTGGACGGTGGACTGTCGAAGATGTGCTGCAAGATTACGGCACTCATTCGGTCAAAAAATTAAATCCATATTTTAAAAGAGCCAATGTCCCGTATCCGCCATCTGAAATTATCTTTGTCGCTTTGAAAGAAGAAAAAAAGCTGGAGCTTTGGGCGAAGGGCGATGGTGAATTTCGGTTTATTCGCGATTATCCGATTCAAGCCGCCAGTGGAATATCCGGCCCGAAATTGCGCCAAGGCGACCGCCAAGTACCGGAAGGGGTTTACCGGATTACCACCCTGAACCCGAATAGCAATTACCATCTGTCCATGAAAATTAATTACCCCAATGAGTTTGACCTGTCCCATGCGCAGGAAGAAGGGCGATTTGACCCGGGCGGGGATATTTTCATTCACGGGAAAGCGAAGTCGATTGGATGCTTGGCGATGGGCGACGAGGCAATTGAAGAGTTGTTCGTATTGGCGGCACATGTCGGCAAGGAAAACATCAAAGTCGTGATCGCCCCACGCGATCCAAGGGTGTTGCCATTGGATACAGAAGCCGAATATTTGCCGTATTGGACGGGCGAGTTATACGACCAAATTGCCAGCGAAATTCAAATGCTGACTCCTCCCGTCAGCATGTCGAAAAACTCGACGGTGTCGCAAACTTCATCGCAATAATTATTGATTTTCTCCCCTCTCCCTAAATCCCTCTCCCCAATGGGGATAGGGACTTGTGTGCATACACTTAGCCCGAAAGGGGGAAGGATTTATTTGCATCCATTAGCTTCCCTTGGCAATATTTAAAAAACAACCCAACAAACAATCACAAAGACAAGCCCACCCGTCGCCGCGCATCCAAACAGTTTTCACTCCCCAAGGTGAATTCGCGACAGGTTCGCGGACGATCCTCATAAATATCACAAGCAAACGTCTCGGTCGGTTTTTCACCACCGGATAGCGCGGCGCAACGCTTGCCATTGCGCAACAACTTCCGTCTTGAATCTTGAATGACCACTAATTTCGGGTGACGTTTGTTAACAGGTTCCCGCCGGGATATCTCCACGGCATGATAGGCCTCGCGGCAACAAGCCCCACAGCTTAGGCAATCAAGTGCTTGGGCGGGTTCATAGCGCCAACAGGCCGGAGAATCATCCGGCAGACGCATGGAGGGTGCATGGCGGCAGCGTAGCCTATGCCGCTCGACAAACCCCCAAGCACAATCGGCACAGTTGAAACCGGAAAAATGATCCGCCACAGGGGAATGGCCCGAAGGATGGGCTACGGGCGGAACTTGGACGGTAGACCAAAGGGAAAAGCCCTTTTCAACTGAAGGGGGAGGAGATGAGGGCAACGAT
>CAIWDB010000488.1 GCA_903911305.1 uncultured Methylococcaceae bacterium
CAACAAACCTAAAATCCTGCGCGGTGCCTTCGTCGAGTATGGCTTGAGCATCCCGCCGTTGTTCGTGGTGTTCCAATTCAACCCGGAGAAACTGACGCGCAATCGCAGCCTTAGCTATGCGGCTAAGAGCAATGCTCAAACCAAGGGAAAGCAAGGCACGCTGAGGGATTTTCACAAGGGTTTCAAAGATCTCTCCGACTTGCGTGATGCGCAGAATGTCACCGTGCAAGAGGAAACCATCGGCTTCGAGCTTCGCCTCGATGCCAGCGACAAGCTGGACGAAGGCGACACCATCACCGAACAATTCGGCATTGCACCACAACTTTCCACGCTGGAACTAATGGTCCATCCCAAAGATGAAAGCCTGTTGGGACAGGCATTGGGTGCGTTGCTGGGGAATGCCCCGAAGGGATTCAGCTTTACCGGCGAACCCAAACCGCCGCTGGTGCTTTTCATCTGGGGTCGCAAGCGGGTGCTGCCGGTCAACATCAACAGCTTGAACATCACGGAGCTTCTTTACAGCACCGACTTGAACCCGACACGCGCCACCGTTTCCGTAAGCCTGACTGTGATCGAAGGCGGGGGTCTGCCCTACCAATACACCAAGCTCATGAAGGAGGCCATGTCGGTGTTGAATCTGGCGAATATCACCGATATCGCCAATGTCATCGTTCCGGGGTGAAGCGCATGTTTTCCAAAAACTCCCGCTATCGCACATTGCCAGATGAAGTGACATTGGATGTGAAGGGGCGGCTCGTGCTGGGCAAAAGCTTGCGCTTGCCGCCGACGGAGGCTGGTAGCTTCCGGCATGGCGTGGACGACAATGACCGTCTGGACCATCTGGGCTTCAAATACTACCAACAGCCGCGTAAATGGTGGCGCATCTGCGATGCCAACCCGGATTTCATGTCGCCGCTGGAACTGCTGGGCAAGATGCCGGTTGTCACCCAGTTTTTCCCACTCACATTTAATGGTGACGGCGACCCTCCTTGGGCGGTGTTGTTGACCGCCATCATGAGTCATGTCGGTGTCATTGACGTAGACCTGGAGGAAGATGACGAAACGGGCAAAGTCACGGGCGTTTTGATGGTCTACAACCTGATGAATATCACAGAAAAGGAGCTTACTGACATCATCAAGGAGAAAGCAAATTTTTCAGTGAAGACGGCCCAAACCATCGGCAGGGTGGGCAAGTCCATCACCATTCCTCCCGATGTGAACGGATAAGAAGGGTTATGGAACGGGAAACCTTCATACTTAAAATCGACGGCAAAGAGGCCAGCGAACTCTATGAAGACATCGCCAGCCTGGAAGTGGAAGTTGACGAGGAACTGGCCGCCATGTTCCGCCTGACCCTAGGCATCGGGCTACAGCCCGACGGCAGTTGGACGCACCTAGACGACGAACGGCTACGCGCATGGAAGCCCGTCACCATCAAGGCTGGCTTGGGGGATGACAGCGAGGAATTGATCGCCGGCTACATCACCCATGTCAAGCCCTCCTTCGACCCCGACCCTAGCCTCTGCACCCTGGAGGTATGGGGTATGGATGCCACCGTCCTGATGGACCGGGTGGAAAAATTGAAAGACTGGCCGAACAAGTCGGATAGCGACATCGCCGCCGAAATCTTCGGCCTGTATGGTTTGTCGTCGGCGACGAAAGGCTCGAAGACTACGCATGACGAAGCCGTTTCCACGATCATCCAACGGGAAACCGATATTCAATTTCTGCGCCGCTTGGCGTTGCGCAATGGTTTTGAGTGTTATGTCGAGGGTGGCACGGGCTACTTCCGCCCGCCGCAACTGGACGCGCCGCCGCAACCGGTGTTGGCGGTCCATTTTGGCGACGATACCAATGTCCGGCGCTTTGCGCTGAAAGTGAACGCCTTGACCCATGCCAAGGTGTCGATGTTCCAAATTGACCGGGCGGACAAGAGCGTATTGGATGTCACCACCGGCACCAGCCAGCAGAAAGCCTTGGGGCAAACCGATGCCGCCGGTTTGCTTGCGGCAGGCATGAAGCCGGGAGTCGTCATCGTCGGAGGAGTCGTGGCAACGGGCAATCCAGAAATGACGGCCCTGTGTCAGGGGCTTTACGACCAAGGCACTTGGTTTGTGACCGGGGAAGGGGAAATCGCCGCCAATGTCTACGGGCATGTCCTCAAGGCACGGCAGACAGTCACGATCAAAGGCGTGGGTGAAACCCATAGCGGTGTGTACTATGTTTCGCATGTGACGCATTCCTTCACGCCCGACGGCTACACCCAGTTTTTTCAGGTGAAACGCAACGGGGTGATGCCTACCGGAAGCGAGAAATTTTCTGCCTCCGCCGGGGGGCTGCTGAGTGGATTATTCTAGGGGCTTGCCGTGAATCTCGAAAAGATCGTTGCCAATCTGGTGCAGAAGATCGAACGCCGCTTCTACGGCAAGTACCGTGGCCTAGTGGTGGACAATGCCGACCCGGAACAACTCGGCAGACTGAAACTGCGGGTTCCTAGCGTGTTGGGCGATAGCGTCGTCACCGGCTGGGCCATGCCCTGCGTCCCCTACGGCGGGGATGCGAATCAGGGCATGGTGTTCATCCCCGAAGTCGCTGCCGGGGTATGGGTCGAGTTCGAGGAAGGCGATTTGGAATTTCCGATCTGGGTAGGCACGTTTTGGAGCAAACCGGGCGGGACCAGCGAACTGCCCTTGCCAAATGCATCCGATGGCAAGGAGGATAGCGCCGCCCAAGACCCGCCCACACGGAAGATCATCAAGACTCTGAAAGGGCATACCATTCAGCTTGAGGATAAGGATGACGAAGAGATGATAAGCATCGTGGAAGGCAAACACGGTCATTACATCACGATGGATAAGAATGGCATTAGCATCGTCGATGGCATCG
>CAIWDB010000489.1 GCA_903911305.1 uncultured Methylococcaceae bacterium
ACCGCCGTCACCGATGCCGAAGGGCGCAAATGGCAATATCAATACACCGCCGACCGGGTAACCAAAACCATCGCCCCCGACGGCACGGAAACCACCTATTCCTATGAGTATGACAAACTCAAAAAGCAGTACTCTGTGCGGGTGACCGAACCCTCCCCCGCTTCGTCGGGCGGAACCCGCATCACCGAGAGTTGGTACGATGACCAAGGGACTTTGCTGCGACAAGCCGTAGGCGGCATCGACCTGTATCAAAAAACCGTCGAAGACACCGCCAACCGCCGAGAAACCTACACCTTGGCCCCCGGACGTAAAACTGAAATCGTCAAGGACGAATTCGGCAACCTCGTCAAAACCACGAACCCGGACGGAACCACCACCAGCGCCAAATATTCCAGCAGCCACGGGCAAGTGTTGGAGGAAATCGACGAGGCAGGTGTCAAAACCCAATACGAGTACGACAGCAAAGGCAACCGGACAAAGCGGATTGAGGCGGCTGGCACACCCGACCAGCGGGTTACCGAGTACGAGGTCAACAGCCTGGGCCAAACCGTCAAATTCACTCGCAAAGGCCGCACGGAGACCAACGGCACGGTCACACCCGATGCCGTCTGGCTCATTGAATATGGAACGCAAGGGCAGATCACCCAAACCACCGACCCGGAAGGCGCTGTGCGCCAGTACGCCTACGACATAGCCGGCAACTTGCTGAGTTACACCGACCCGCTCGGTCATGTCACCCGCTATGATGTCGATGCCAACGGCAATCTAATAAAACTGACCGACGCGCTTGGGCGGGTGAAGGCATTTGCCTATGACAAGCTTGGCAATCTGACGTCCTACACCGATGCCCGAGGCAAGGCCACCCAAGCCGCCTATGACGCGATGAACCGGCGCAACCGAATCACCAACCCCATCGGCGGGATTTACCAACTAAAATACAACGCCCAAGGTCTGCCGATAGCGGAAACCGACGAAGATGGCCGCACCAGTCAAACCCAATTCGACAATTACCTGAGACCAACCCAACAATCCGATGCACTGGGCAATAAAACCGAATACGGCTATAGCCTCCCGGATGGTTCAGCCACAGGGACGTTGCCACCTTTCTACGAACCCTCCGAAATCAGATACCCCACCTTCACCCAACGCACCCGCTATGACCAGCGCAACCGCCCCAACGTCCAGACCTTGCTCAACCCGAATGCCCAAGGCACGGAGGGCTTGGTTAGCAGCGCCGAGTATGATGTGCGCGGACAGGTTAAGAGCGAAACCGATGCCAACGGCAAAACTCGTTTCAGCCGTTACGATGCCTTGGGCCAATTGGTGGAAACCACTGACAGCCTAGGCCACAAGACGCAGGCGCTTTACGATGCCCGTGGCAATCTGCTGCAAATCACCGATGCCAACGGTCACGTCAACCGTTTCGAATATGACCGCAACGACCGTGTAGTCAAAGAAATCTTGCCGCAGGGCCAAACCACCGCTTATCAGTACGATGCCGTCGGCAACCTAAGCCAGCAGACCGACCCCAACGGTCACAAAATCGCCTACGCCTACGATGCCGTCAACCGGCTGGTTGAAGCCAAGCAATATCAAAGCGGGAGTCAACTGGTTCGCACGACGAGCTTCACCTGGGACGATACCGACAATCTCATTGCTTGGGGTGACACCGACCACACCCGCAACCAGAAAACCAGCGCATCCTTAAACTATGACGCCGCCAACCGCAAAACCGGCGAGACCGTCACCTACCCCGATGCTTACACCCTATCTTATGGCTATGGCTACAGTGCGGCGGGTAAGAAAACCCAATTGACATGGCCCGACGGCACGGCCATCGCCTACGGCTATAGCGGGCACGGCGAATTGTCCAGCGTCAACATTCCCGGCGAAGGCACGGTCAGCGTCAACCAGTTCAAATGGCTGATGCCGTCCAAAATCACCTTGCCCGGCGGCACGGTGCAGGAGAAGGGCTATGACGGTTTGCTGAACCTTGAAAGCCTGAAGGTCAAGTCGCCGGACCAGCAGACGATACTCGATCTTGCCAACACCTACGGCAAGGTGCAAGAACTTAAAAACCGCAGCCGCACCGACACCGTGAATGGCAGTGGCAGTACGGCCACCGGCACCTATGGCTATGACGACGAAACCCGGCTGACCCAAGCCGTCACCGGCACGGGCGACGGAATCGCCAGCGAAACCGAGGACTTCACGCTAGACGCGGTGGGCAACCGCATCGCCCACAGCCGGGTTCAAGGCGCTTGGACCTATGATGCCAACAACCGGCTCATCCAGCGCGGTGTCGGCATCAATGCGACATTCTACCAATACGACGACGCGGGTAACCTGACTCAAAAATCCGAACCTGGCAAAATCACGCAATACGCCTATGACACCCAAAACCGGCTGATTGAGGTCAAGGACGGCAACGGCAACCGCATTGCTCGCTACGGCTACGACCCGCTGGATCGGCGCATTTGGAAGGAAGTTTATCTCCCTCGCCCTACGGGAGAGGGCCGGGGTGAGGGGTTTCGCACCTATTACCTCTACGCCGACGAAGGGCTGGTTGCCGAGTCCAACCTAAACGTTTTGCCCCCTCTCCCCACGGAAGCGGGTTGGGGTGAGGGCATCAATGCCGCCACGCCGACAATCGCCACCCAATACGGCCCGCGCCCTGACGCCGAGTTCACCACCGGCATCCTGTTCGTCAAGACCAAGGACAGCAACGGGCAGGGCCGTTTCGCCTACTTCCACCACGACCACCTCGACACGCCGATCCAAGCCACCGACAAAAACGGCACCATCGTCTGGGCGGCGAATTACAATATATTCGGCCAGGCCGCGATCACCACGCCCGCCGCCACGGCGGACAGCCCCACCATCACCAGCAGTTTACGTCTGCCGGGGCAGATTGAAGACGCGGAAACCGGGCTGCACTATAATTTCCGCCGCTACTATGACCCATCCACCGGGCGCTACATCACCCAAGACCCGATAGGCTTGGCGGGCGGCGACAACCAATACCGCTACGGCGAGGCCGACCCGGCCAACGTCAGCGACCCGACCGGCGAATGCCC
Organism: uncultured Methylococcaceae bacterium; assembly: GCA_903911305.1. GTDB lineage: Bacteria > Pseudomonadota > Gammaproteobacteria > Methylococcales > Methylococcaceae > Methylumidiphilus. The sequence continues at coordinate 3,078 of CAIWDB010000489.1, forward strand.
CATGTGCGTCGCGTTTGCCCTGTGCATGGCGGAATGCGGCATCACCACGGCGGTCATCAACGCGGCCACCGGCGAATGCAACAACTGGGGCAACACCGCCAAGGACTGCGCCATCGGCTGCGCCGCCGGGATGGGTTTGGGTTGGCTGGCCGGGCAAGGCTTCAAATGGCTAAAACGAGCATGGGATTCCATGCCCTGCGCCGTCAACAGCTTCCCCGCCGACACCTTGGTTCATGTCAAACCCGACGAAGCGAAGGCAAAGGATGCCAGCCTAGGCAAATCCACGCTTAAGCCCATCGGCGACATCACGCTTGGCGACGAGGTGCTGGCGTTTTCCGAATGGAAAGACAAGGGGAAATCCAGCAAAATGGATCGGCGGCTCAGTTACGAAAAAGTCGCGGATATTTACACCAGCTACAAACCCCAAACCATTGTCCATCTGACCTTGGACGACGGGCAAACCCTGACCGCTACCGAAGGCCACCCGTTCAAAACCACCGACGGCTGGCGTGACGCGATCCTGCTCAAGAAGGGCGGCAAGCTTCTGCTCAAGGGCGGGGACGGCGATGCAGATGGCGAGCGCACCGCCACCATTACGGATGTGCGAACCGAGCAAAGAACCTTGCCGGTGTTCAACTTGGAAGTGGCGAATGGGCATACTTATTTTGTCGGCAAGGATGGAATACTTTCGCATAATCATGGAAATTCAAAAGGGTGCAATAAATTTCAGTATCTATATGAGATTTTTAATAAAAATACAGGTAAAACCGAGAAATATGGTATAACAGGAACACCACCTAATTCTAAAGGTACTTTGTCTCGACCTAACTCTCAGTTAAGAGCAGATGAGGACTATCGAATTATAGATACTGCAAACAATCGAGTAGATATTTTGCAGAAAGAAAAAAACTCGGTTTATGATTATATGAATAGAAATAATGGCGCAAGACCACCAAGGAACAAACGACCATGACGAAACTAAGAGACATAAATTTGCGTTGGTCTGATGACTCTACCGCACCTGAATGGTTTTGGAAGAGAGGTATTCTTGAATATATGTTATTTCAAGAAATTCGTAAGCTAAAAATCGAAACGCCCAATTTCACTAAAATAAATGTTTACTACGAGCCAGAGCCAACTTCTTATGCGGGATATGTATTTGATGGCGTAACAGACGTTCAAGTTTTTGAGAAGTGCGATGATATAGACAGTCTTTCTCCACAACAACTTAATGAACGATTTCTAAATATTTTAATACAAGGCATCAAAATTGTTTTTGATTGGTTCAAAATATCGACAGAATGTTTAAATTTATTAGTGAATAAATTGCAGAGTAATAATTTCACATTTAGCTATGTACTTAGTACTGTGGCTGCTTATTCAAAAAATCAAACATATTCAGCACGTTTATACTTAGAATCCGAATTGAATCTTGAAAGTTGTGTGATAGTCGTTGCAATTTTTAAAGGGAGAAAACGAATCGGAACTTTGCCAATATGTACGACCTTTCCTATGCCAGATTACGCTATTGAACAATTTAAATCGTTAGAATGGTCGAATGAATCACAAATAATTTCAACTTTTAATATATATGGAAAACCAAATAACAAAACAGTATTCTGTCGATATATGTTCGATTGTCGTGGATATTCAACAACTACCTATTTTTTTAATAATGAGGAAAGCAGGATAACCCTCGAGACTGATGTTTCTTCTATTTTGGATAAGTAATCGTATTCGCGATAAACGCGCCAAGGCGCAATCGTAACTTCGTAAAGATCAGCGCAGCCAGGGTGGGCTAGGCGCACATACCGCGAAACTTCACTTTACCCGACACCTTCCGTGCGCCATAGCCCACCGAACGGACGGCGGAACGTCAAAGACGGGCTACGCTGCGCGTAAAGCATGGTGATATACGGAAGGGTTTTCAATATGCGCACCTAGCCCACCCGGTTTACAACCAAATGAACCAGCCAACAACCGACTCATCCAGCGCGGTGTGGGGATCAATGCGACCTTCTACCAATACGACGACGCGGGCAACCTGACTCAAAAATCGGAACCCGGCAAGGTCACGCGATACACCTACGACACCCAAAACCGGCTAGTTGAAGTCAAGGACGGCAACAATAATCTGATTGCCCGCTATGGCTACGATAGGTTGCGCCGCCGGGATGGGTTTGGGTTGGCTGACCGGGCAAGGCTTCAAATGGCTCAAGCGCGGTTGGGACGCACTGCCTTGCGCGGTCAACAGCTTCCCCGCCGACACCCTAGTCCACGTCAAACCCGACCAAGCAAAAGCAAAGGATGCAAGCCTAGGCAAATCCACGCTTAAGCCCATCGGCGACATCAACCCCGGCGACGAGGTGCTGGCCTTCGCCGAATGGAAAGACCAGGGAAAATCCGGCAAAATGGACCGGCGGCTCAGTTACGAAAAAGTCACGGATGTTTACACCAGCCACAAAGCCCAAACCCTTGTCCGCCTGACCTTGGACGACGGGCAGACCCTGACCGCCACCGAAGGCCACCCGTTCAAAACCGCCGACGGCTGGCGCGATGCGATCATGCTCAAAAAGGGCGGCAAGCTGCTGCTCAAGGGCGGGGACGGCGATGCGGATGCCGAACGCACCGCCACCATTGCCGAA
>CAIWDB010000490.1 GCA_903911305.1 uncultured Methylococcaceae bacterium
CGAAAACGTTCCAAGCTAATTCGGCAATTAATCCCCCACCGGCAATCAACCCAGTCAAAATGCAAATCAAACCCGCATAAACTAAAACCGAGTGTAAACGCAAATTCAGGAATTCACGCCTAAATCCACCGGGATTGTACAACGCCGCTTGAAGCCAGCGCGCAAGCAAAAGCGCTAAGACTAGGCTTAACACTGATTCTGCTACAATCGCACCCGTCATGTAGTGGGTGAAAGGATCAATCGCACCCGTCATTTTCACAGGATCAATACTCTCAGGGGCATTGGCTGATAGCGCTTGCAGCAAGTCCATCAGCTTCCCCTTCCAATAGCCGGCAGGGTCTTCGACCATCGAATAGAATCCTATTACAATAGTCACACCCAATGCCAAGGCTGACTCCATTGCCAATGCCAGACTGCTAAATTCGCGCAAAATGAGGGCCGCCGGCAAAATTGGAAGCCACAGCAGCAAACCGTAAGCCAAACCGAGCAACGCGTTTCCCGTCAGCATAGCCCCGAAAACGCCCATGACCAATTCGCTAAAAAACAGCACCTTCAAACCTTCCATTCCTCCCTTACGCAAAACCACAAGCGCAAACAAGGCGGTGCTAATTAAACCAGCGAGAATGCCAATAATCGGTATAAACGGAGATGCGATGGCAAAACCGCATATTGCGAACAGCGCCTGATTACTTCCCCGCATAGTGTAATTTGCGAAAAAACGCACGAGCGCCGCCCCCTTTTGTTGGTTTAGTGTTTGATTATCGCCCTTTACTGGGGATGCGAATCGCAGAAAGGCAACAAGGCCAAAAAGCGAGCCCGCTTGATTGCGGTGGCAAGCTGTCTTTGGTATCTGGCCTTCGTGCCAGTAATCCGACTGGGTACGATTTTCCCTGTCTCGGAGATGAATTCCTTTAAGGTGTCTAAATCTTTATAGTCGATTTCCTTGACATTGTCTGCGGTGAACCGGCAGAATTTCCTACGCTTGAATTGGCGAACCATGGTCTAACCCTCTCTTGTGAATGTTGGATTTTGCTTGCTCTTGCGGATAAAGCTTAAAGGCACAACGCCCTTACACTTCGACCAAGGCAGTTTCGATGTCAATGACTAAGGACTCCTCAGCCAAAATGATGTCATCATCATCTTCGACATCGTCGTCGTCATCTGATTTTTCAACTTCAGAATCGCCCTGACCGGCCCGCATGAGGGGCGAGGGTTCTGTAACGGCTTCGTCGCGTACAAGTGTCAGACTGCGCAATACCGCATCATTAAAGCGGAAACTGCTCTCCAATTCTTCTAGAGTCGGTTGATCAACCTCAATGTTCATCAGCACATAGTGAGCTTTGTGAACCTTGTTGATCGGGTAAGCCAATTGGCGACGCCCCCAATCTTCCAAACGATGGATCGACCCGGATGCCGCTTCTATGATTGTGCGATAACGCTCAACCATAGCCGGAACCTGTGCGCTTTGATCGGGGTGTACCAGAAAAACAATTTCATAATGACGCATGAATGCTCCTTACGGATTAAAAAGTCTTCCGCCGGATGCGGTAAGACAAGGAGTGATGGCATGTATGCCATCAACTATTAAACAGTCGATATTACTAGAAGAAGTGTATCGAGACAAGTAAAAACATAAAATAGCAGCAATTCTCAACATGAGCCTAGGTGCACATTGTTGCAGCGACATTTTGACAGGGAAGACACTTGACATTATTGCCCCTTGCCTTTAGAAGAATAAGAAAATTCGTAATCTGCCTTGGGGACTCACTTTTCTTGAACGAAATTCCGCTTAGCCTATTATTCGCATCACTCGCCCTTTTGCTGATCATGTCGGCATTTTTTTCTGGGGCTGAAACCGCCTTGATGGCTTTGAACCGCTACCGACTCTTGCATTCCGTCAAAGCGGGACACCTCGGCGCGATAAGGGCGCAAAAGCTCCTTCGCCGACCTGACCGGCTCATTGGCCTGATCCTCTTAGGCAATTGCTTCGCCAATATTTTGGCATCCTCGCTGACCACCGTCATTTCGCTTCGGCTGTTCGGTGACACAGGAATCGCCCTGACAGCCGGCGTATTGACGCTAGTCGTATTGATTTTTTCCGAAGTGGCACCGAAGACCCTGGCCGCCATGCACCCGGAACGACTCGCCTTTGGCGCATCATGGATTATCGTCCCGCTGATGAAGGTGTTTTATCCGATAGTCTGGCTGGTCAACATAATCGCCAATCTATTGCTACGGGTTTTAGGCTTCAACCCAAAAGGCGAAACCCAAAGCGCCCTGAGCAAAGAAGAACTCCGCACCGTGGTTGCAGAAGCGGGGGCGATGATTCCTGACCGTTACCAAAACATGCTGTTGAGCGTGCTCGACCTTGAATCGGCATCGGTGGAAGACATTATGATCCCAAGAAACGAGATCGTAGCCATTGATTTGGACGAACCCTTGGAAGAAATCGTCGAACAAATCAGAAGCAGCCGCCATACTCGGCTGCCGGTCTATCGCAAAAGCATCGACAAAGTATTTGGGTTGCTGCACTTGCGCAAGATTCTGATTTTGATGATACACAGTGACTTCAGCAAAGAAACCATCGTCAAGAGCTTGGATAAGATTTATTTTATCCCCGAAAATATGCCACTTCACCAATTATTGCTGAATTTCCGCCGTGAAAGCCTGCGCTTCGGCCTTGTCATTGATGAATATGGTGATGTGCTTGGCTTAGTGACACTGGAAGATTTATTGCAGGAAATTATTGGTGAATTCACCACCCATTCGATTGACATCCAAAAACAGAAAGATGGAAGCTACTTGGTCGATGCTGGCATCACCTTGCGTGAACTCAACCGCATCACCGGATGGGCACTGCCCACGGAAGGCCCTAAAACCCTAAATGGGTTGATCATTGAATATCTGGAAACTATCCCACAAGGTGGAACGGTGTTTAAATTGTTGGAGCATCAACTGGAAATCACCAAAATGGAAGGCAATTTAATCAAGCAAGTTCGTTTCGAGCCTAACAGTCGCTTATAAGCTTTGCCTCATCCTAACCGATGTTAAGCATGAACCTAAGACTGGAGTGTCAAAGCTTGCTTTGACTTGAGATTGGCAAGCTTTATTTGTCAAAGCAATGCTGATTGGTTTCTGCAATTCTCAGTTTGAGCTAAATGTATGTTTTGTAACCGTCATTTTGGCAGGGATGCCAAAATCCAGCGTCCAAGGATGGCAAGCTTTGGCTTACTTCTTTAGCTAATTCAAACGCTTGCACCCTCGACAAGTTACCGTCCATGGCCTGGATTCCGGCATCCATGCCGGAATGACGGGGTTTTAAGCCAAAATGAGAATTGCTGGATCGGTTTCTGGCAAGTTACGAAGCCTTGGGTGATTAGGCTATAATCAAGGCTTTTCATCCTCTTTTAAGAAAGTACTGTGGACAATACCAACACCCATTCACGCGATGTAACCACCTTCCAAGGGCTTATTCTGGCGCTACAGGATTATTGGGGCGAACAGGGTTGCGTGATATTGCAACCTCTAGACTTGGAAGTCGGCGCTGGAACCTTCCATCCAGCTACTTTTCTACGCTCAATCGGACCCGAACCTTGGAATGCAGCCTACGTTCAGCCTTCTCGCCGTCCCACTGACGGGCGTTACGGCGAGAACCCCAACCGCCTGCAACATTACTACCAGTTTCAGGTCATCATGAAACCCTCGCCGATGGATTTTCAAGAGCTTTACCTTGGATCGCTTCGTTATTTAGGGTTTGACCTGTTGGAACACGACATACGCTTCGTCGAAGACAATTGGGAATCACCGACACTGGGTGCTTGGGGGCTAGGTTGGGAAGTCTGGTTGAATGGCATGGAAGTGACTCAGTTCACCTATTTCCAGCAAGTGGGTGGTTTGGACTGCCACCCGGTGAGCGGCGAAATCACCTACGGCGTTGAGCGTCTCGCCATGTATTTGCAACGCAAGGAAAGCATTTTCGATCTAGTATGGGCACGTGGCCCGCAAGGCAATGTGACCTACGGCGACGTTTACCATCAAAACGAAGTCGAAATGTCCGCTTACAATTTTGAACGGGCGCCTACTGCGTTTCTGTTCCAATGTTTTGATACCTATGAACAAGAGTGCAAACAATTGATCAGCCAAGACTTGCCTTTACCCGCCTATGAAATGGTGTTGAAAGCATCGCACTCCTTCAATCTGCTGGATGCCCGCCGCGCCATCTCAGTGACCGAACGCCAGCGGTTTATTTTGCGGGTTCGCGAATTGGCCAAAGCGGTTGCCGAAGCCTATTATGCCCGCCGTGAAAAACTGGGCTTCCCCATGATGACCAATAAGGAGCGCAACCATGGCTGATACTCGCGACTTGTTGTTTGAACTTGGCACTGAGGAATTGCCGCCAAAATCTTTAATAAACTTGTCCCGTGCACTACAAACCGGAGTTGAGGCGGGGCTCGCCAAAGCAGGATTGACTTATGGAGAGTTTAAATCCTATGCAACCCCGCGCCGTTTGGCATTCTTGGTCAAAGATTTAAACCTAGCCCAGCCCGACCAAACGGTTGAAAAACGCGGACCCGCCATTAATGCGGCGTATAACGCCGATGGCTCACTATCCAAAGCCGCCGAAGGCTTTGTTCGCAGTTGTGGCACAACGCCTGACAAATTGACGACCCTGAAATCTGACAAGGGCGAATGGTTATGTTTCAAGCAAGAAGTCAAAGGAGCGGCGACATCTGATCTGCTCCCCGACATTATCCGGTCAAGCTTGGCCGGCTTGCCTATCGCCAAGCGCATGAGATGGGGCGAGGGAACCGCCGAATTTGTGCGCCCTGCCCATTGGGTGTTGTTATTATTTGGGGATACCGTCATTGAGACAACCATCCTCGACCTGCCCACCGGATGCAACTCTCGTGGACACCGTTTCCATAGCCCGCGGACCATCACGATGGACAGTCCGGCAGAATATGAGGAAAAACTCCGCAGCGAAGGCAAAGTCATCGCCAGCTACTCCGAACGCATGGACATGATTCGCAGCTTGGCTGAACAGACGGCCAACGATATCGGCGGAATAGCGCATATCGAACCGGCCTTGCTGGAAGAAATCGCCGCACTGGTTGAGTGGCCTGTACCGGTGCTTGGCGGGTTTGAAGCCCGCTACTTGGAATTGCCAGCGGAAGTTCTAATTACCACCATGCAGGAAAACCAAAAATATTTCCCTGTGCAACAAACTGATGGCAGCTTGATGCCGTGGTTTATCACCTTCAGCAACATTGCCAGCACTCGCATTGAATCGGTACGCGAAGGCAATGAGCGAGTGGTGCGCCCTCGCCTGTCCGATGCTGAATTTTTCTGGAACCAAGACCGCAAGAAAACCTTGGAAGACCGCGTACCCAATTTGGGTGACATTACCTTCCAAAAGACCTTGGGTTCGTTGCTGAATAAAACCCATCGCGTCCAACGCCTGAGCGTTCAAATAGCAGATGCCTTGGGAACACAAAGCGCTTTGGTGGAACGGGCGGCATTGCTGGCAAAAACCGACTTACTCACCGAAATGGTGGGCGAATTCACCAATCTTCAAGGCACGATGGGCCGTTATTACGCTACGGCTGAAGGCGAACCGGAAGACATCGCAGCCGCGATTGAAGAGCAATATCTGCCCAAGCAATCCGGCGGTGCGTTGCCGACCACTCAGACCGGGCAAATGCTGGCCTTGGCGGAAAAACTCGACACGCTGACTGGCATCTTCTCCGCCGGGTTGATACCAACCGGCGACAAAGACCCTTACGCGCTCCGCCGTGCGGCCTTGGGCGCGATACGCATCTTGATTGAATGCCGATTGGATTTAGACCTACCGGCCTTGTTGAATTTCGCGTTGGAACCCTACACGCATACATTTGACCGTGAGGCGACATTCAAAGCCGTGCATGAATTCATTCTCGACCGCTTGAAAGGCTACTGCTTGGAACGCGGTTTCAGCTTCGACGAATTCGATGCCGTCCTGTCGGTGCAACCGCCTCGGCTGCTGGACTTCCAATCCCGCTTGCAAGCGGTGCAAGCCTTCCGCAACTTACCAGAAGCCGAAAGCCTCGCCGC
>CAIWDB010000491.1 GCA_903911305.1 uncultured Methylococcaceae bacterium
GTCCAGTTTCGGGACCCCTAATAGTGTTGCAATCAGCAATGGCAAGGCCGCCGTGGCGGTGGCAGCGCCCGTCAAGACCGATGCTGGCAGTGTGCGTTTTTATGACACCACCAGCCAAAGTCTGCTTAATTCGGTGACCGTAGGCGCATTACCCGATTCCGTGTTCTTCACCCCTGATGGCAGCAGGGCGTTAGTCGCCAATGAGGGTGAGCCAAATTCCTATAACCAAATCGATTCGGTCGATCCGGTGGGTTCGGTCAGCATCATCGACACATCCAATTATTCCGTGCAAACGGCGAGCTTTTCCAATTATAACGGTCAAGAGGCCAGCTTGCGCTCGCAAGGCATTCGCATTTACGGGCCTAACGCATCGGCGGCACAGGATTTGGAACCCGAATACATCGCGATTGACGAAACCGGCAGTAAAGCCTATGTGACGCTACAGGAAAACAACGCGGTCGCCATCGTCGATATACCCTCTGCAACGGTCAATGGCATTATTCCGTTGGGGCTAAAGAATCATAATTTGCCCGGCAACGGACTGGATGCATCCGACCAAGATGGCCCAGGGACAACCTCGCTTAACGGCAATATCCAGAACTGACCGGTTTTCGGCATGTACCAACCCGATGGAATCGAACACTTTGAAAGCAACGGGCAACAGTATATCGTCATGGCGAATGAGGGTGACGCACGTGCTTACACCGGCCTGAATGAAGAGATTCGTGTAGGCAATTCCGCCTATGTGCTGGACCCGACGGTATTATCCGATCCCGACCAAAAAACCAATAATGACAAGTTGAGCAGATTGACCGTCACCAATGCCACTGGCGACACCGACGGTGATGGTGATTTTGACCAAATCCACGTCTTCGGCGCTCGCTCGTTCACGATCCGCGACACCGACGGCGACATCGTGTTCGACTCCGGCGACCAAATCGAACAAATCATCCACAACCAATACCCAACACTTTGGCAAGACAGGCGTAGCGATAATAAGGGACCCGAACCCGAGGGCTTGACCATGCTCAAGCTGTTGGATCGTCAATTGCTGTTCCTTGGGCTGGAACGTACCAGCAGTGTCATGGTGTGGGACATTACGCTTCCCACTAGCCCGCAATTTCTCACCATGTTGAGCCATGCTGGCGACCTTGGCCCGGAAGGATTAACCACCTTCACTAATGCCCAAGGCACTTTTTTGGTCGTTTCCAACGAAGCCGACACTTCCAATAATTTGGCGGGGGTCACCACGCTGTATCAGATCCAAGGCATCCCAGAGCCCGCCACGTTGGCTCTGTTTGGTTTGGCCCTGCCCATGCTGTTTAAGATTTCCAGCAAGAAGCGTAACTGATATGACTTGCTGCGGTTAATCACTAGGACTTTTTGATCGTTCCCACGGTCTCCGTCAATCTCGTCATTTCGGCAGGGATGCCGAAATCCGTGCGCCCGTGAGGGCGCACAGTCAGCACGGTGGAAGTCCGCGTACTGCAAGCCGTGGAAGACTCAGACATGACCAGGATATTGTGGCACCGGTGGGAAAACAGCCGGAAACAGAGAAGACAGACGAGCCTAAACTTGGGTTGGAAAGGGTGGTAAAGGGCGGCTAGCAAAACCGCCCAGAGGGAAGGGGGTAGGAAGGTGGAAATGCTGGGTATGGTCACGGTCAAGCCGGACGAAATTAAGGCAACACCACATAGGACAATAAAAATACGAGCACCACAAGCACTTCATTGCCAAAGCCTTGGTTAAAAAAACAGCGAAATTATTTTGAAGTTTTAGAGGATGGGGTAAGGTGTGGCTTGACCAAAATCAAGCGGTGCAGAACCGGCGAACACGATGACAAAACGTCTCAGCACACCAACACCGAACCACCTTGCTCATCCCCGCAGAGGTATTCAAGCTCCCGGTTGCGTGGAGGGTCTCCCTGCTTGGCGGAATAGGCATTCAAAATAGGCCGGAAGTAACGTTCGGTTGCAGGCGTGGCGTAAACCCAGTAATGAAGCATGTCCTCACTCCATAATCCGAACAGCGCCATCCCCACCGGGCCATTACTGGACAGGTAGGCAGCACGAAAGGAACCTCGGATGATTTCAACTTCGCCCGACTCGTATTCTTGTCGGGTCAAATGGATGCAATGCCAATGCGGGGTGATTTTGTCGGTCGCTTTAGGCATTGCCCTGCCCCCCAAACAAGGCCCAGTAATTTTTCGAGCTTTGTTCGGCGACCTGCGCCACGGGAATGCCTCGCAAATCGGCAACAAATTGAGCGACATGGCGCACATGATGGGGATAATTCGGTTTGCCGCGATGCGGGATCGGGGCAAGGTAAGGTGAGTCGGTTTCAATCATGTAACGGTCATCAGGCACTTTTTGTGCTGCATCTTGAATTTGCGTGGCATTCTTGAACGTGACTATGCCAGAAAAAGAAATGTAAAAATTCAAATCCAAGGCTTGTCGGGCGGTATCCCAGTCCTCCGTGAAACAATGCAAAACGCCGCCCACTTCGTCCGCACCTTCCTCCCGAAGGATTCTCAAAGTGTCCTCCTTGGCATCGCGGGTATGGATAATCAAGGGTTTGCCTATCTGCTTAGCAGCACGAATGTGTGTGCGGAAGCGATTGTGCTGCCAAGCCAAATCGCCTTCGCTACGAAAATAGTCCAAGCCAGTTTCGCCTATGGCGACAATTTTAGGGTGGGAGGACCGCTCCACCAATTCCTCCACCGTCGGCTCATGACATTCCTGTTCGTTGGGATGAACCCCGACCGAAGCAGAAATCCGGTCAAAACCAGACACCAAATCCATCATGCCCGGCCATTTTTCCATGCTGATGGATACACAGAGCATATGGTCAATGCCAGTGGCTTGAGTCTCAAACATAAAACGGCTGAAATCGCCGTCATAGGGTTTTAGATCTAGGCGATCTAAATGGCAGTGGGAATCTATGAGCATATTTTGTTAGTGACAGAAAAATAAACGTTGGGGGATGGTAGCTTGCTTGGGCGCGACTAAAGTTTACATCGGGATTGAGTTTCACCAAACTAAAACTATTTGACTTCTCCAAGCTAGCTTTGCGTTCAAAGCCTGTCGCATGGGAAGGCTTTCACTGGCTGACACTGGAGTTTCACATAGTGTGGGTGGGACGCTCCGACTCTAGCGCGCCTGCCAGATAGTTTTCTATGCGGTTGCGGGTGACGCCATTGTCCTTATCGCTGAACTGCACACCAATGCCGGTGGATCGGTATCCTTCCGAATTGCGCGGCGTCACCCATATGACCTTACCCGCCACCGGGATGCGTTCGGGTTCGTCCATTAAGTTTAACAAAATGAAAACGTCGTCCCCTAACTGGTAATACTTGTTGGTGGGAATAAATAGTCCGCCATTTTGCACGAACGGCATGTAGGCCGCATACAATGCATTTTTGTCTCTGATGGTGAGAGATAGGATACCCCCTCGGGCTTCAGCTTGGTCTTCGCTCATTGGGATTACCTAGTTTTTCACTTTGGGTTGGCATTTTAACCATAAAATCAACACTTCCTCCAACAGGAGTTGCCTGTTGACTTGGCCTAACAACAATTTCCGACCGGTATTAAGCCGATCTAGATATTCGAACATTCGCTTTAAGTTCAATTTTTGAGCAAGCGGCAGTAGTCTTTCAATATAATCTAAATTGTCAATTGACTGATTGCGTGGCGCAGAACGCAAGCGAATCAAATCCATGGCCCATGAAATCATCCAATCGACCAATGTCTCGCAAGCAAATTTAGACCATTTCTCTGCCACTGTGGCAGGCTCATCCTGCTTGGTCAAGCCGAGCCAAGCATTAAAAAACTCCTCCCGCTTTTCAATCATTCCGTCATTGGCCAAGTTCAGTGCCTTAAAAGGAGCGCCCCGCGACAAGGTCAGCAATACTTCTACGTTCTCGGCAAGCCCTTGTTTTTTTAGCCATGTAATAGCCAAACTGCGATCTGGAATGGGCAAATTCATGCGCTGACAGCGACTCAATATAGTTACTGGCAACAGTTCAGGGGAATCGGTAAGCAATAACAGGGTAGTGTGTTCATCGGGTTCCTCCAAGGTTTTTAACAAGCTGTTGGCAGAAGAAACATTCATTTGGTGTGCCGGGGAAATATACACCACCCGCCTTCCGCTATATTGCGGTTTAAGCGCCAAATTAGCTTTTAAAGCACGAACCGCATCCACCGAAATGGCTTTACCCGCTTCTTCGGGTTCAATACGCAGGAAATCTGGGTGGGTCTTTGCCGCAAACAGTCGGCAACTCGCACACTCGCCGCATGCGTATTCCTGCGGTTCCCGACATAATAAGCGCTTGCTGAACGCTTCCGCCAATTGCGCTTTGCCAACCCCCTCCCTGCCCACTAAGAGCAAAGCCTGAGGCACTCGCCCAGATTGTACATATGCGGTTAGCCTTTGCCATTGAGGGGTGAGCCAATTCATATCGCCAACCAAATTCATGACCCGAAAAGCGATAGCAAAAGATGGGCTATATTGGCCTGAACATCTTGCAATGACCGCGATGAATCAATAACTTTAATGCGCTTGGGATTATGTTCGGCCAACTGCAAATAAGCGATGCGAACCCTTTCATAAAACTCCACATCTTCTGATTCCATCCGGTCACTGGCTCCGCGACGTTTGGCCCGCGCCATGCCAACTTCAACCGGGGCATCGAACAAAATAGTCAGATCAGGCTTAAGCCCATTTTGCACCATTTCCTCCAGTCTGCGTATCAGTTCAGGACTTACCTGTCGCCCCCCACCCTGATAGGCATAACTGGCATCGGTGAAACGGTCACACACCACCCAAGCACCCGCGGCCAAGGCCGGCTCAATCACATCGCGCAAATGTTGGGCACGCGCGGCGAAGACAAGCAGCAATTCAGTTTCAGGGGAAATCTCCCCTTCACCAAGAAAAATAGCTCGGATGTTTTCGCCAAGGGGAGTCCCCCCAGGCTCACGGGTCACAACGACACGCTTCCCTTGTCGTTCAAGCTGATCCCGAATGAATTCCAAATTGGTCGTCTTACCCGCCCCTTCCCCACCTTCCAAGGTAATGAAACAAGCTTTACTCATGGCGTTTCTTTTGAAATTGGTTTACCGCTTTATTATGATCGGTCAAGTTGTCTGAAAAAACATGACCACCGTCGCCTCGCGCCACGAAATACAAGCTACTTTCCGCATCAGGGTGCAAGACAGCCCGAATCGAACCAATTCCCGGCATACAAATCGGCGTAGGTGGCAGACCTAAATGCACGTAACTATTAAAAGGGGTGTCACGTAGTAAATCTTCCTTGCGTATATTGCCCGTGTAAGA
>CAIWDB010000492.1 GCA_903911305.1 uncultured Methylococcaceae bacterium
CCAAACTCTGTAGAATCCATGTGGGTAAAAAGAGAATTGATCTTCGCCCTGCAACAAAATCGGTTTGAAAATAAGATCATTCCCCTTCTTTATCAGGCTTGTGACTATGAGAGTCTCTCTTGGGTTTTGCCTAGTTTCCAAATAGTCGATTTCCAAGGTTCATTTAACGAAGGATGTCGAAACTTATTTCGTTTATGGGGTATGGGATATAAATCTACAGCCTCGTGAGTCGGGCGCGTATCTTTGCGTTGCACCCGACATTTAAGTAGTTACAAAAAAAATAAACTGGCATAAGAGTATATTAAAAATCATAGACATGCATAATGGATATTCTCAAAAACTTATGTCTGACTACTTAAATGTTGGGCAACGATGGTAGTCCCGCCTACACCGCTTTACGAAGAAACCTCGAAAAACCAAACAGCAAGCCGAACTGAAAAGGCACAAGATTATGCGGGACAGGGCAGCAGCCCGACAAAAAAGTCCTCCAGATAATCCATCGGATTAACAAAGAAATGGGGGAAACTTGAAAAGTTTATTATGGTTCATTTATGAAAATAAAATATCTAAATTCAGCCGGAAGAGTTGTTAATTCTAGTGCAACTATTCCCAGTGCTCATCAATCGAATTTAAGAATACTAGAAGATGACGCAAATCTTCGTCTAGCTATTATGGAACCTACAAGAATTATTGTTGAAAAATTTATCGAGGATGTTCATAGCTTTGCCGGGGGCCGCATAATTTTAAATTCGGGCCAAGCCGCAAAAGATATTTGTAATGATGCAAACTTGCCTCCAGATACCTTTCATCATGGCCTTGCTGGATCTGCCTTGCTCGATGCGTTGTGTTCTCATTCTGCCGACATTTGCGTCATTGCAATTAAGTTGGAAGATAAAAAATGTTTCAATTACTTCAACGAGTAGGGCAGGAGTATTACCTACCAATTACCTTAATTCTTCCCACAATTTGAACGCCATATCTCCACCCCGCACCATCTACACCGTCACCGAACTGAATGGCTCGGTGCGTTTATTACTGAGCAGCCATTTCGGCACAATTTGGGTGGAGGGTGAAATATCCAACCTCGCCCTGCCCTCCTCCGGTCATTTGTATTTCACTTTGAAAGATCAAGATGCCCAGGTGCGTTGTGCGTTGTTTAGGGGTTCTGCCAGAAGCTTATTGTTCAAACCCGCCAACGGGATGAGAGTATTGGCAAGGGCGCAAGTGGGGCTGTACGAACCACGCGGCGAATATCAATTAATAGTCGATTATTTGGAAGAAGCCGGTGACGGGGCATTACGCAGGGCGTTTGAATTATTGAAAGCCAAACTGGCTGGCGAGGGCTTGTTTGACACTGAGCGCAAAAAATCCATTCCCGTTCCCCCTAGCTGCGTGGGGGTGATTACCTCCCCGACTGGCGCGGCAGTGCGGGATATTCTGTCCGTGTTGAAACGCCGCTTCCCTGCCCTGCCGGTCATCGTATTTCCAGTCAAGGTGCAAGGCAACGAAGCCAAACACGAGATTGCCCGAGCCATCGCCTTGGCCGACCGTTTAAAACTTTGCGATGCTTTGATCTTGGCCCGTGGTGGTGGTTCG
>CAIWDB010000493.1 GCA_903911305.1 uncultured Methylococcaceae bacterium
AGTGCCTTGGCTGTAAAACGACCATGCAAACGCCGCATCACACCCCGGCCAGCCTTGATTCGCCTGCTTGGTGGTCCAGTGTGCAACTAGAGAAGTCTTGCCTTCCCCGCCTAGCGCAACGAATGTCATTACATGCGGACGCGGGTTGGCGTTGGCTTGCACTTTCGCCCAAGCGTCGTTGAGCAAAGCCAGTTCGGCTTCACGGCCTATCAGCTTGTCCGGGGCGTAGCGGAGGATGCGGTCGGTGTCGGGCTGGAGTATTGTCTTGTGTTTTGTCGTTTCGACAGGGGCTTTGTGCTCAGGAATGAAGCGGGTAATCAGGGTTTCAATATCATCCTCAAAACTGCCATGCCGAATACTGATTGATTGGAAATTAAATATGCCTTTCATACATTCCGGGCATGAACCGCTCAACGATTTTCGGTCAACGGATTCTTCAAGCACTGGCACAATATTTCGACGATGCTCGATTGCCAAAAGAAACTCGCGTCTTACCCAATCGTCTTCATTTTTACAGCGGTCTAGGGCATTCGGGGTAAGCAATAACAGGAAATGCGCTCGCTCAGGCACTTGACTGAGTATCTGTTTTGCCCAAAACCCTGCATCCAAGCAATCCACATCCAAAAACACGTCATAACCTTTATGGGTCAGCGCATCTTTTATGGAACGGGCAAAGTATTTGCCTGTGGAGTCACGGCGATAGCTGATGAAGACCGTTTTTGCGCTCATATTGTTATTCCATGGAGGCTCAACATAAAATAAATCAAAATTTATCGTTCCCACGTTCCACGTCACTGCAATTAAGTTAAGGATTTTTCCGTTCGGCCTGAGCCTGTCGAAGGGTGAACGGAAATCCCAACTCGTTGTAAGTTAAGCTGTTCATGGTTCGACAGGCTCACCACGAACGGCTTAACTTAATGGCAGTGACCCTAACCCACCCCCGTTGGGGAGGGAACCTTTCCATCGTTCCCACGTTCCACGTGGGAATGCAGACTTGGGCGCTCCGCGCCCATGACGCAGAGCGTCACAGGATGCGTTCCCACGAAGATCGCTCATCGTTATACACAAGTCGCGCCGATGAAGAAAAGCCGTCATTCCAGCAGGGATGCAGGAATCTAGTGCCATGGACGGTAACTTCCCGTTGCGTAAGTGCTTGATCCAAGGTACGCACCAACTCAAAGATACACCTCCCTGTGACTGGATTCCGGCAGTCCATGCCGGAATGACGAGCTTCGACCACTTGTGTATAACGATGAGCGAAGATCGTGAGAAACAGGCAAGACTCCGCCTTGCCCTGACAAAGCAAGCTTTGTCGCTCCAACCGATTTTGTCGCTCCAACTGGTTAAGCTTTATTCATCAACGCCTCTTCCACCATGCCGTGGATGCCGCCGAAACTGCCGTTGCTCATGAACACCAAATGATCGCCGGTATGGGCTTCTTTGACGACTTTGGCAACCATGTCGTCTAATGAGGAAAACACTTCCACGCCTTCCGATGCGCGTAGCTCCCAGCCTTGCTCGGGGGCTTGATAAATATAGGCCACGTCTGCCGCTTTCAACGAACCTGCAAGCGTTTCGGCATGAACGCCTAGTTTCATAGTGTTAGAACGGGGTTCCAAGATGGCAATGATCCGCGCCTTGCCGACTTTCTCCCGCAAGCCTTCCAAGGTGGTGGCAATCGCGGTGGGGTGGTGGGCAAAATCGTCATATAACGTAATGTCGTTGACCACGGCGCGGATTTCCATGCGTCGTTTGACGTTCTTAAATTTGCTCAAGGCTTCGGCGGCTTTTTCCGGTTCCACCCCGGCATGGCAAGCGGCGGCGACGGCGGCGAGTCCGTTACGGACATTGTGCAACCCGGTCAATTCCCATTTCACCGTGCCGCGCACACCGCCGCCTTTGCAGACTTCAAACTCGCTGCCATCAGGCTTCAA
>CAIWDB010000494.1 GCA_903911305.1 uncultured Methylococcaceae bacterium
CAAGGCGATGCGGATGCGCAAGCAGATTTAAACCAATTAAAAACCAAAGCGAATGCGGCAGCAAAAAAAGCCAAGCCGGTTGCTCCAACGCCTAAATAAAATTCCACAAATCCCAAGCAGGGTAGTCGAATGCTGTCGTTCCACTCAGTTATCAAAAGGGGAATGTGATTTGAACTGAATTTAATATGAGTATCCCTATGAAATACATCTCCA
Organism: uncultured Methylococcaceae bacterium; assembly: GCA_903911305.1. Classification (GTDB taxonomy): domain Bacteria; phylum Pseudomonadota; class Gammaproteobacteria; order Methylococcales; family Methylococcaceae; genus Methylumidiphilus. Next base: position 214 of record CAIWDB010000494.1, read on the forward strand.
CCCGTGGCCTAGCCCCAGCCAAACCCTTCAGCGAAATCTTACTGGGCGGACTTGCCCCAGACGGAGGGCTTTATCTACCCGAGGAATATCCGCAAGTAAGCCGCATAGAATTGGACGAATGGCGCATATTGTCCTATGCCGATTTGGCTTTTGAAGTCATGTCGAAATTTGCCCCAGACATTCCCTCTGCTGACCTTAAAGTCATCACCGACAAAACCTATACTGCCGAGGTATATGGCAATGCCCGAACCGATTCGGACCCCCGCCAGATTGCGCCATTACGCACATTGGAACCCGGCCTCCACATACTTGAACTGTCGAATGGCCCAACACTTGCCTTCAAAGACATGGCGATGCAATTGTTGGGCAATCTGTTTGAATATGCTTTGGACAAGCAACAGGACAGTTTGAATATCCTTGGCGCGACATCCGGCGACACGGGTTCTGCGGCGGAATATGCGATGCGCGGCAAACAGGGTATTCGTGTGTTCATGCTGTCCCCTCACGGCAAAATGTCGGCATTTCAAACCGCACAGATGTACTCGCTGCAAGACCCGAATATTTTCAACATTGCCGTGCGGGGTGTGTTTGACGATGCCCAAGACTTGGTTAAAGCTGTCTCCAACGACTTGGAATTCAAGGCGAAATACAAAATAGGCACGGTCAATTCGATTAATTGGGGGCGCATTTCCGCGCAAGTCGTTTACTATTTCAGTGGCTATTTTGCCGCAACAAATTCCAACGATGAACAGGCGGCATTTTCGGTGCCATCCGGTAATTTCGGCAATATTTGCGCCGGACATATCGCCCGCATGATGGGTTTGCCCATCGCTCAATTGATCCTCGCCACCAATGAAAACGACGTGCTGGACGAATTTTTCCGCACGGGTGTTTATCGACCGCGTGGAACGGCGCAGACTTTCCACACCAGCAGCCCATCCATGGACATTTCAAAAGCGTCCAATTTTGAAAGGTTTATCTTCGATCTTGTGGGGCGCGACTCGGCAAAGTTAAGGGGCTTTTGGGGGCAAGTGGACGCAGGTGGAGCATTTGACATCAAGGGGACGCCCTATTGGGATGCGCTACCCGGATTTGGATTTGTTTCCGGCAAAAGCACCCATGCCGACCGTGTTTCCACCATTCGCCAAACGTGGGAAAAATATGGCTTGATGGTCGATACCCACACGGCGGACGGCATCAAAGTCGGCATCGAACAGTGCCGCCCCGGTTTGCCATTAGTCTGTCTGGAAACCGCACTACCCGCCAAATTTGAAGAAACCATACGCGAAGCCCTAGGGCGCGAACCGGAACGCCCCGCCAGCATGAAAGGGATTGAAAACCTCCCGCAACATTGCGAGGTCATGAATGCGGATGTTAATGCTCTGAAGGCTTTTATCGCCGCGAATGCGCCTAGGTAAAATCGGACTAAGTTTAGTATATTAGCTGGGTGTTAGACGCATATTTAAGCGACATAACCCCATAATGATGATTGAGAAAAAACTAACCCACGTGGAGTGACGCATGAAAACCAGCCAACTGACCCTAAGCTTAATTGCAACAGCCGGATTGTTAGCCGCCAACGTTCAAGCCGAGGACAAAGAAATAAAGCAAAGCGATGTTCCGCAAGTGGTATTGGATGCCTTTTCAATGGCGAAGCCTAAAGCCAAAGTGAAGGAATATGAGTTGAAAACCCATGACGGACAATCCTTTTATGAGCTTGAATACAAGGAGAATGGGTTGGAGCATGAATATTACTATGCGGCTGACGGGACATTATTAGCGACTAGCGAAGAAATCCTAACTTACCGATTGCCAGCAGACATCATGAAAGCCATCAAAGCCGAATATCCAAAGGCAAAAATCAAGGAAGTTAAAAAGAAACTCATGGCTGACGGCAACCCGGCAGGCTATGAAGTTGAATTAAAGGAAAAGGGCAAGGAAGTGGAGTTGGATATTGATGCCAGTGGAAAGATTGTTAGGGTTGAGTTGGATGATTGACGGAAAACGACATGCAAGCCTATGCCCAACATCAACACCGAGCCGAAGACATCAACGAGGGACAATGCTGTTGAATTAAGCCGTTCGCTATCTGTTCCCCGAGCGAAGGCTAGGGGAGAAGTCGAAGCAAACAGGCTGGCTTCGACTCCGCTCAGCCAGCGAACCCCGCTCAGCCATCGGAATGAATTAATCACAAGTGTTAATTCAACAGCATTGGCAATCCCCGGGCACACCAAAGGGTCAAATCACTCAAAAACCTAAATCACCCACGCCGCTTTTGCTTAGTACCCGCCCAAGCCAATGCACCAATTCCCAACAAACCCATCACGCCCGGCTCGGCGACATCGCCAGAGCGCACGGCCCACGCATAGCGGCTATCGCCCTTACTGCCGAAGCTCTGGAAGCCATCGCTGGCAAAGAAGCGCCATGCGGAAACAGGATTGGGCGCGTACTCGGTACCGGACCAGTAAATGGAGTTTTGCATATTCGTAAAGAACTGTACCAAATAAGCAGAACTGGTGATGTTCTGACCTTGGGTCAAACCCCCTTCGGTGTAAAACAAATGCCCCATTTCGCTGCCAGTGCAGTTGTAGACTGAACAGGGGCCGGTCAAGTCAGGATTTAGCGCGGTCGGCAACCGCCAGTCGGTGAAGCCGCCGACCGTGAGGCCGTCCGCCCACGTATTGGCATCGGCCCAAGTCATTCGACCGTTGACGTTGGAATTCGCCAGCCAAGTGATATTAAAGGCAGTGTCGTAAACGGCCAATCCGCCGAGCCTACTGATTAGCGCGGCTTCGGCAGTGGGGGCAAGGCCCATCCCGGTCAGCAGGACGAGGGCGGTCAATGGTTTTGTTTTTGCTTTCATTCGGAATATTCCTTCAAATTAGAGTGTTAAACTAGCTCCCAAGCTCTGCTTCACTGCAATAAGGCGTTCGTAGTTCCACCTTTAGGCGGCAGTGGGAACTGATAAAGTTTGCACCGGGGCGGCGGGGCGCGGAAATATTTTGCGCCTACTGCATCATTAATACAAGAATATTGGGGATGCCCCAAAGGCCCAAAGGCGCGAGCAGCTACGCCGCGTATTGCGCCGCATGAACGGTTACAAGTTGATGGCGGAACACGTCTTGTGTTTCATCCTTTATAATGAAACGCGAAAAACATTGCTAGGCTTTGCCTCTCCACCATTCGCTATGAAACCACCATGGAACACCGCATAGAACCCAAGATTGATCGCGTATTCAAAGCATTGCTCGGTTCGGAGGAAAACCGCAATCTGCTGGTGCATTTCCTCAACGCGGTGTTGGTGGATGATTTAACCGCGCCAATAACCGAAGCGGAACCACTCAATCCTATGCTAAAGTGTTTCTGTTTGCGTCCATTCATAATCGAAAGAAAGATTCTATGAAAGAAATTATTTTTATTGTCGAAGAAGCTTCCGAAGGTGGTTATATCGCCAAGGCTTTAGGAACTTCTATCATAACCCAAGCGGATACCAAAGAAGAATTACAAGCCTGTGTGCGTGACGCAGTGTATTGTCATTTTGACGAAGGCCAAGGCCCAAGTATTATCCGTTTGCATTTTGTCAGGGATGAGGTTATCGCGGCATGAAACTTCCCCGTGATATATCCGGGGTTGAATTGGCAAAGGCAGTGGAGCGGCTAGGTTATCGAATCACTCGTCAAACCGGCAGTCATTTAAGATTAACCTTGGATTTTCCAACTCAACATCATATTACTATCCCAACGCACGATCCTTTGAAAGTGGGTACATTAGCTGCAATTCTTGCAGATGTGGCGGCTCATGGAGAAATGAATCGGGATGATTTGATCCGGCGATTGTGGAATTGAATAATATAGATTGATTATATAAAGTGCGACATTGGTCGGTGATTTGACTGCGCCGATAACCGATACAGAGATACTCAATTCCTACTGGGTGTAATTGATACCATCCGGTTTATCAATCAGTTTACCACAGGACATGGAAATTATACGGAAGAGCGAAGAAAGATGGTCGATACCATGACACTAGAGGAAATTATTTCTGGAATTGATGCGATGAATAAGGCATAACATTTGAATTTAACTATTGCTTGTTTCGCTTGACATGCACCCACCTTGAAATACCGCATGGAACCCAATTAAATTAGGAAACAGCTATGCTTGAAACAACTGTAACAAAACTCAGCAATAATTTACTCAATGAAGTTAGACCTTGCTTTGAACGTCACGAAAGATTGCATGTAAAACAAGATGATGGCAAGGAGTTTGTCATTATCAGCGCTGAAGATTGGCGAGCGATTGAAGAGTCTTTATTTCTCAATCAGATTCCCGGTATGGTTGCCAGTATTCATGAGGCGGCGAGTGAGCCATTAACACAAGGTATTCGTTTTGAGGATTTAAACTGGTGAATTGGCAGGTCATTTTAACTCGCCAAGCACAAAAAGATGCAAAGAAAATTGCCTTGGCTAATTTAAAACCACAAGTCATACTCTGGACGGATTTTGTTGGCTCAACCATTTTAATTCGGCGGATTATATCCCTGTATCCACCCTACAATGAACTACCATGAAACTATTTCTTTCGTATGCTGCTGAAGACAAAACCGTGGCCGAACAAATTTACTTTGCCTTGCTAGGCGTTGGTCACGAACTTTTTTTTGACCGGGCCAGCTTGCCACCGGGCGGCGATTATAATGAAAGGGTGCGCGATGCGATTGATAAAACCGAGTTGTTCATATTCTTGATTAGTGGGTATTCGACAGCAGCAGATTCCTATGCGTTGACCGAGTTGCATATGGCCCAACAAAAATGGGCCCATCCTAAATCTCATGTACTACCGGTCATGATAAGCCCAACCAAGTATTCAGTCATTCCTAACTATTTAAAAGCCGTCACCTTATTGGAACCGCAAGGGAATTTAGCGGCGGAGACAGTTCGTGCTGTTGCCGAACTTGAGTCTAGCCACAAGAGCAAACTTCGATCAATTTTTTTGGCTACATTGTTCTTATTTGTGGCGTTGGGTATTGCGGTTGCCTTTATCCCACAGGTTCAGCAATATCTCCACTCACTGGCGGCAAAACTAAATCCATCTGATATAGCTGGTGCTTGGACGGCTGAAGTCATTTATGATTGGCCGAACGCGAAATATCAAGAAACCTTCACATTAAAAGATGAGGGCGGTGAAGTCCACGGAACTGCATCCTTTTTGGGGATTAATCGAGCTATTTCCGATGGCAAAATCAGCGGTGATACCATTAGCTTTTCTAGTAAGACTCAAGAAGTGCTGGGAGATGAAAATAACCCCAAG
>CAIWDB010000495.1 GCA_903911305.1 uncultured Methylococcaceae bacterium
CAGATGACCCATGCACCGGACGGGCCTTGGTATTATCAGCAAATAGATCTAGGTTTCAACTACCGAATGACGGACATACAGGCCGCGCTAGGCATCAGCCAGATGGAACGCTTGGATGATTTTGTCTCCCGCCGCCATGCATTGGCACAGCGTTATGATGAACGACTAGCCGATTTGCCAGTGACCACGCCTTGGCAACATCCCGATAGTTATTCCGGCTTGCACCTTTATGTGATTCGCTTGCATTTGGATAAAATCAACGCAACTCACCGACAGGTATATGAAGCAATGCGGGAACAAGACATAGGGGTTAATTTGCATTACATTCCTATTTATCAGCAACCCTATTATCAGGCGATAGGTTTTCAACAAGGTTATTGCCCGGAAGCAGAACAGTATTATGCAGAAGCGGTTAGTTTGCCGATGTATCCAACGTTGAGCGAAGCCCAGCAAGACAAGGTAGTTAAACCATTGAATAAGGTTTTGTACAGATGAAACTCGCCATCATCCCTGCTCGTGGTGGTAGTAAACGGATACCACGCAAGAACATCAAATTGTTTTGTGGCAAACCGATGATCGCTTGGTCAATTGAAGCAGCACAGGAATCAAAGCTTTTCGACTACATCGTGGTTTCCACCGATGACGAAGAAATTGCCGAAGTGGCTAAATTGCATGGGGCAGAAGTGCCTTTCATGCGACCCGTGAACCTTTCGGACGATCATACTGGCACATCCCCCGTAATCGCGCATGGGATTAACTGGTATCGTTCACAAGGTAACTTGCCAGATTTGGTCTGCTGCATTTATGCGACTGCACCCTTCGTCTCCGCCGAGGATCTGCAACGAGGCTTAATAACACTCAACGACAGTAGTGCAGATTTTGCCTTCTCTGTCACCACCTATGCATTCCCTATTCAACGGGCAATCAAATTGACTCAAGAGGGGAGAGTCGAGATGTTCCAGCCTGAATATTTCAATACCCGCTCGCAAGACCTTGAAGAAGCTTTTCACGACGCCGGTCAATTTTATTGGGGGCGGGCAGAGGCTTGGTGTTCCAATAAACCTATTTTCTCCGCTGATTCGGTTCCAATAATCTTACCCCGTCATCGAGCACAAGATATCGATACGCAGGAAGATTGGATAAGAGCGGAATTGATGTTTAGGCTATTGAACCCTCAAATAAACTAATAACAACCAAATATAAATGATATGAATAAACATTTTAAAACAGAGCAACTGGGGAAATGCTAGATCGATACAGCGACCTGAAACTTGTGGACTATGGCTTTGTCTATCGACGCGACCCTAATTTTCGACAAGACGATGCTACTTGGTTCTTGATGGAAAAGTCTTTGTAGCCTTTATTGATTGGCATAAATGAGACTAACCCCAACACAACACCAACAGATACTCCAAGCAACACGGCTAAACTTTGGAGCCAATGCAAATGTATGGTTGTTTGGTTCACGCGCAGATGATTCGCGACATGGCGGGGATGTTGACCTTTATGTGGAGACAGATCAGGCTAGTACGCTCTTGACGGCACTGCGATGCAAAATCGAACTCGAAGAAAGCTTGGATTTGCATGTTGATCTTGTGGTAAAAGAGGAGGGCAAAAACAAGCCGATTTATCAGATAGCAAAAACGCAAGGTATACAATTATGACCGGGCATTTGCACTTAATAATCAGGCAACTCACGCATTTGCA
>CAIWDB010000496.1 GCA_903911305.1 uncultured Methylococcaceae bacterium
ATGGTCAAGGCACCCACGCAATTAGGCGCGCCGCCAACGGTATGAGGACAACAGTTAGGGTCGGAAGCCAAATTCCATTCCAATACCACACTACTCCAATTCATGGTTGAACCAATCAGTACATTTCTCCCATGCCAAAGCAAATCTCCCGCAAATTGTCCCTCCGATCCTACCCATTGCTCGGTAAAATATATCTGTTTGACAGGGTAGGCATCATGAATCTTTGAAAGCGCATCAATCCCGCCTGCGTATAAGTGCCAAGCCGAACCAGCGACAAAGTTGCCAGCCTGGTTATCTGCATATATTGTCATCGGATAGTCTGGTCTATCACAATTATGATCCCAGCAAAATATTTTCGTTGCCAATCCAGCAGAACGAAATGTCGGGCCTAAATGGTGTTTGATGAAAGTCGCCTGTTCTATCGCGTCCATTAACATACTAGGTTCATTCGCATCATTAAGCGGTTCGTTTTGAGGGGTTATGGCGTGAATAGCAATGCCATATTCATTCATTGCCTGAATATATTTGACAAAATACTTAGCGTAGACACTTTGATATTCAGGCTTCAGACTACCTCCGATAAAACTATGGTTGGTTTTCATCCAAGGTGGGGCCGACCATGGCGTCGCTATGATTTTAATACTAGGATTTATGGCGAGAATCTGTTGCAGTATCGGTATGACTTCTGAGTCACCTTTTAGTAGATTAAAGTGAAGAAGTTCAAGGTCGGCTTGACCATCTGGAGCATCATCGTAACTGTAGGGTTCTTGGCTTAAGTCCGAAGCCCCTATGCTTAATCGAAGGAAACTAATACCGATGCCTTGTTTTTGCGGTGAAAATAACTCCACTAATAATTTATTGCGAGTAATATCATCCAACCCACTGAGAACGTAAGCACTGCCTCCAGTCAATGAAAAACCAAATCCATCCATAGTTTGATAGGTTTGATTTGGATCAATATGAATAGTTGCAGAATTTAAGCTTGGAGTATTGGTGAATTGCAGAATAAACGGCTGCTTTTCAAATAAACATTTTTGATCGGCTGTGGTAAGCCATAAACCATTCATCGGGTGACCCATTGAACGAAAAATACTGGCTGTAGTTTCATCTGGTTTATGCATGGTCGAAGCCTCTTTCAATAAAATCTATTTTTTAATATTACACATGAAGTGTAAACTAAATTAGGTAGTGCCTATCCTCTAGTTCACTAAGATGTAAACGCTTGCCGTGAACAGTCAACACTATACTCAGTCAAGGCATCCTTATCCAATCTCTGGTTATGGTCGAGATTGATAAAAACAACAGTAAGCTGACTGCGGAACCCAACCGGACTCGTTTCCCAAACGGCATTAATCCAATACTAGCTACCGATAATATAGGGGCAAGCATTTCCAGAGGAACGAGATACTTATAATTGGAAAATAGGATGGCCCATATGGCGATGGTGATAAAACTTGCTGCCAATAGCCAAGTCGTTGGGCTAAAATGCGTAAAAGGATGAGCTTGTTTTCGCCATAGCCTAAGCATTACTGCCAATCCAATCAAAATAAGCAGTGACAGTATTCGAAAGTCTCTAAAGTTAGTATTGGCACAAACATCAACATCCCAACATAATTGAAAACCTAAAAATAGTTTATGCAATAAACTTAGCGAATTAATACTAGGGTCAAAATAAGAAATAGGCAATGCCAATGGTGCTTTGAATATATGATTAAAATATGGAAAAAAAGGATTGCCTAGAAAACTCCATAAATGTAATGCCCAATAACCGCCACTTACGCTAAAGCCTAGCAATATACCAGCACTAAAAAAAATACTCGCTCTAATTCGTCGTAACACTGCTAGATCGGTAAACAGAAATGCGATAGTTAATCCCAAACAGAAAATAATAAATGATTGCTTTAGGCCCACGATAAGTCCAGCGGGTACACCGAACAGAACAATCAATAAATAATCTTTGAATCCATCATTTTGAGAAATTTTGTCCCAATGTGCAAGGCATAATAAGATAGCGCTAAAGACACCCAAACTTAAAATATTATCATAAAAAACCAAGCCTATTTCTGATAAACCACCCGCTCCACATATTCCTACCATAGCCACTATCGCAGATGCGTACATGCGATGCTGAAGGTTTGAAAGCGTGGAAAGATGCCAAGCAATGGCGGACAGTGGCAAGAAGTTCAAGCCATGTAACATGCCTAATAAAAAGCCAACGGCGCGGAGGGGTATGCGTTCAACCAGCCAAGCATACGGAACATCAATAACTGGATTATCAAAACTAGTAGTGTACTTGATTGACCAATCTCGGCCAATTAGATCATTCACAAAAGCCCAACCGTTAAACCAATGATGATTTTTAAGCCCCCAGTTTGCATCAAACCCAAAATAAACTGTCACCCAACCAAAAATTATGCAAACACACGCGGTGACCCAATAAAGCGATTTGGGAAATGGCGGGGTTTCCATGATTATTGAGTCCTTGGCAATTTTTTCCAACTTGGAGGTTTGGTTAAAGACTAAATGGCGGGATGATAAGTAATTGAAAACCAAACCCCCAATAGAACCTAAACAAGTTGCGATAGCAGGTAGCCATACATAAGGATAAAACTGAGTGACGACAGCGGAATAAACAGAAAGATTGACAAGGCCACCAAAGGCATTCGTTGCTAAAAAGCTGGCCCATTCCAGTATGAGTGGTTTATTGCTTTTGCCGAAGGTGAATTTTCGATTCATCCACCAAGTGAATGTTGCTGCAGCCAGAAATGATATTAGTTTGGCCCATATCCATGAGAAACTTAATAACCACAAACCTAAGTATAAAACAGCCAAATCGACAAATAACCCACCAACTCCAACCATGCCGAAACTCAAGAACGAGCGCGGGATTTTTGATTTAACAAGCTGAAGGATCATATATTTTAGTAAAAATGTGTTTGTTAGTTTAGTGAAATCAGGTAATCTTAGGCAAAGATTGATGACTTTTTATTTTCCGATGATTTGATTAGATTGTACATGGCTAAGAGCATTGGTGTAATGCGACTTTACAGTGATTTGGATTTACAGAGAAACCTACCCGGCGGCATTTTCTTGATGGCGGTTGTAGGCGCTGCTTCTGTCATAGGCACAGTGGGGCTGGTTGTCTCTGCGGCTTTGAGGGTTAGCGCACTGCCTGTCATTTGGCTGATGATGACTGTATTGGCTGTCGGGTTTGCTTGGCGATTGCTGGCAATGATTAGGCAAAATGACTGGCCTTCCTTGCTTGGCTGTATTTTGGGTTTGCTTCCCATGCTGTTTTTGTCGGCTGTGACCCCGGCCCGGCATTGGGATGATTTCATGACATGGTTGCCATCGGCTGAATATATCTATTTATTCAAGGGTCTGCCAGTCATTGGCGGACCTCCGACAATCAGCGTTTATCCGGGTTATCCACCGGGAATGCCATTATTGCTAACGAGCGCGTGGACCTTCGCTGGTCATTTCATCAACAATGCCGGCGGGGTGATCAATGTCGCTTCCCTTGCTGTGCTGGCCGGTTTAGTGGTGAGCAGTGGTTTTGATTCAAGGAGGCTTTCAAATTTGGGTTTGTTTACCCGTGGAGTCGTGTTTTCGCTCGTTGTCACCTTGGGCAATGCGGGTATCGCGTGGAGTACAGTTTTATCTTCGCTCCCTGACACACTCACTGCCGTATCTGTCGCAAGCCTTGCTTGGTTGGCAGTACGGTTTTGGATTGTTGGGAAAATCGAAGATAGGGCAGCACTCTGGCCAGCAGCAATCTTCGGTCTAATTTTGGGTTTTCTACTGACTTTAAGGCAAACCGGATTAGTCTTGGCTGTTATGATTGCCTTGGCGGTATTGTTTGTCTCAGTCATTCGCAACGGTTGGCGACAGGCTCGCCCATTTCCAAATCGCTGGGAGGGATTGTTTCTCGTTCTTGGACCTGGTTTCAGCGTATTGCTTGCTTGGCGAGTTTATGTCACTTTTTGGTTGCCTAACGCCAAGGAATTCCATGTGCTGCCAATTTCCGAATGGAATTGGAACGAATTACCCAGCACATTTGCTGCCATCGCTGGCTATGCGGTAGAGCATTGGGGGCTTTCGCTAGTGTGTCTTTCCGTGGCGATTTACGGCATACGCTATCTTTTTGGTCATTGGAAAGATAGGCTCACCGATGAAATTGAATTTGATGAAGTGGGGGCATTGGCAGGTGTTTTTGCCATTATTTGGAGTTTGAACTCCTGCTTTCTGATGTTCTGCTATCTAGCGGCATTTAAACCAGATGAGGCATTAAGGGCAGCGGAGGTTTTGCGCTATCAATCCCATGTCATGGAGTTTGGCTTAGTGGTTGCCTGTATCTTGCTGGTTAGAGTCGTCCGCCTTCCCAATGTCAACGCCAGCGGACGTCTCCATCGGCTGGCTTTGCCCGCTGTACTGTGCGGATCATTGGTAGCCAACATATTGACAAGGCCAGCACCTGTTGGCGATATTCCAGTTCTTTTACGTTATGCGGCGGGCTGCGATTGCGCTTTTTTGTCACCGCAAGAAGTGGATGCAACTGGGCTTGTGGCAGAGAAAATCAGAGACAAGTTACGCTCGAATTTTCCCGACAGCATCGCCATTGAATTTGATAATGACTCCTTTGCGCCCGGACTGGTGAACTTTGTGGTTCGTTGGTCTCTGTGGCAGAATGACCCTTTACGGCCTTGGAATGTTTTCTATGTCTGGAGTGACGAACCGGATGCAAAACAGAAAATCGAAACAGCCACTGTGCATATACGTTTCCTGACCCAATCAACCCACTGTAAAATCGAAATCAGTCAAAAAAATTTGGGTGTATGGGAATTAATAGGCCATCTTCAAGCCCCCGAGGCACTTCATGCACATTGTCGGTCTTGAATGTCTTATCCTAATGAAATTGACAAGACTTAAAAATTTTTGGAGCGGAATATGAGTGCTTTTCCAAAAGGCTTTGTATGGGGAGCCGCCTCGTCGGCTTATCAAATTGAGGGGGCGGCATCTGAAGATGGCAAAGGGGTTTCTGTCTGGGACACCTTGTGCCGACGCCCCGGCACGGTAAGAGAAGGTCAAACCGGCATCGTTGCTTGCGATCATTACCACCGTTTTCGTGAGGATGTGGCATTAATGAAAGCAATAGGCTTGCATGCTTACCGCTTTTCGATTGCTTGGTCGCGGGTTTTGCCCGAAGGCATTGGGAAGCCGAACCCGAAAGGCCTAGCTTTTTACGATCAATTAGTCAATGATTTACTAGAGGCAGGAATTCAGCCGTTTGTCACCCTGTTCCACTGGGACTACCCACAAGCACTGTTCAATCTCGGTGGCTGGCTAAACCCTTCCAGCCCAGATTGGTTTGCCGAATATGCCGGCTTGATGGCGCATACTTTGGGGGATCGAGTGAAATTTTGGATGACTCACAACGAACCACAGATTTTCGTTGGAATGGGGCAGCCTGACGATGTCACAGCCCCAGAAATCAAGCTCAAATGGAAGGAATTGCTTCTGATTGGGCATAACGCTTTATTGGGACATGGTAAGGCCGTGCAGGCACTGCGCGCTGGTTGCCCCAGTGCGGTACAAATTGGCATGGCCCCGGTTGGGAATGTCAAAATTCCAGCCAGCCACAGCCCACTTGATATTGAAGCCGCCCGACAATCTATGTTTGCCGCCAATCGTTATGACTTTTGGAACAATAGCTGGTTTTCAGACCCGGTCTTTCTCAAGCAATACCCCGAAGATGGCATGATGTTTTACGGCAATGACATGCCAGCCATTGGGCCTGAAGACTTCGAAACCATTGGACAACCGCTAGACTTTTATGGGGTGAACATCTACACGGGTGATGTGGTACGTGCCGGGGCAGAAGGCATTCCCGAGCCAGTCGCTCACCCGGTCGGTCATGGGATTACGACTATTCAGTGGTCGATTGCCTCCGAGGCCCTTTATTGGGGCCCGCGATTCCTATACGAGCGTTATGGCAAGCCAATCTACATCATGGAAAACGGTATAGCGAACATGGACTGGTTGCATCTAGATGGCAAAGTCCACGACCCCCAGCGTATTGATTTTATGAAACGCTATTTATCTGCCCTTTGCCGAGCCACAGCCGATGGAACGGATATCCGCGGATATTTTCACTGGTCGGTCATGGATAACTTCGAGTGGGCAGAGGGTTATCGGCAACGGTTTGGGCTGATATATGTGGATTACGCGACCCAACAACGTGTATTGAAGGACTCTGCGCTGTGGTATCACGATGTCATCGTCACCAATGGTGAAATTTTAGGCCAAAATTCCACATAACCCGTTATCGCATCACTTAAACATTTCGAATGACTTAAAATCAGAATCAACGTCTATGGTCTCGACTAATACGCTCTGTATTTTATGCTCCAACTCCTTGCCTTTATCTTCCAAACCTTTGCACTTATTCTCCAACTCCCTGCATTTGGTTTCCAACTTGCTGCATTTGGTTTCCAACTTGCTGCAAGTGTTTTTAGCATCAATCCATAAGTTCATCACTGCATCCAACATCATCTTGACGATGATAGGATCAAGCTTCTGTTCTTTTGTTGTTTCAAATGCCCGCTCAGGAGACATGCCCGATTTGATGAGAGCAATCTGTTCAGCCATGAACTGATCGGTTCCCAGAATATGGTAGATTAACCAGAACGCAATAAAGCGGACTATTTTTTCAATTCTATCCGTATTGGCATCATCATCCGGCGAGGTGATTTCATTAAATCGGTCCACGTCATATAAAAAGGAACTATGCTCCATGCGATGCCTGGAAAAAAACCGACCATCTATGCGGCTATCCTGCATCAACAGCTCTTCGTCATGCAAATGTGTCTTTGTATAGTGAATCAGTAGGCTTAAAGCTCCGCTCAGTTCATTTTGGCTGCTGCTTCCACTTTTTAAGAGATTGCTAAGTTTGTTCATTAGATCGAACAGGGTTTTGTGCTGCCTATCCACTAAATCTATTTTAGTCTCAAACTTATTCGACCAGACAAACATTGAATTACCTTTGACAGTTAGGTTTTGTTGTGGACTACAATAATATTAAACGATACTTATGCTTCATCATCATGATTGAGCAAAGCAGGGTGTTCCAGTGTCACACGGTTAACCGAAAGCCCGGGCCCTGGAGGGGATAGGCGACCATAAAGCGCGAGGTTTTTGGCGGGCAAATGGCCCACAATGAGTTCCAATTCTGATAGCCGTAAGCCTTGCCTGACCAAATAAGCTATGTAAGTATGCCGAATCGTATTGGCATCTATGGATTCTGGTTGTGACAGGCCAGAATCAAATCCGGCGCAAGCAATGCGCGCCGAAATGTCTTCGGCATCAAGCTGTGCCGTCGGCGAATCGTTCTGCATACCCATTATAAATGTTTGCTTCAGCCTAGGCGGCATTGGGACAGTCCTTGGCGACGAACCTTCAATACTTATCCGATTAGCGTTTAAGTCTATGTTCTCCCGACGCAAGCTTGCAACTTCTTCTACACTCAGGCCCGATAATATTAGCCCAACCCAGCGTTTAGTTTTTTGGTCGGCTGCGTCGATCAAAATATGGATTTCATGTGCAGTCAATTCGCGAGGGAAAGGGCTTTCCAATGCAAGCGGCGAGGGTTCTCTCTGTTCAAGCAGGGCAGAATGACTTTGTTCATCCTGATTACGGGAGGGGAGTGAGCCTTGAACCGAGTAGAATTGGAAATTAGGCATTGAGGCCGGTGCGGGTGTGGGAGCTTCCTCAATACGGGTCAAGTAGTCGTAAAGCCAGATGAATGACACGGCAAAAATAAGGCTTGCAATCAAACTGATGCCTGAGTCACGCCAATAATGAGGCCAAAAGGCTTGTGTCGGCGGGTAGGCACGTTCGACAACTTGCAATGGTGGGTAAGGTTCCTCGGGCCTGGATTCGATATGCGCCAATTTTGCCTGCGTATCACGATGCATTGCCTCCAATCTTTTGATATTGTCCTCCATGGCTTGCTGTTCGGCAAAACTGTTGGTGAATTCTGATGTCTCGACCTTCATTTCAGAGATTTTTTGCCGAAGCTCCTGTGTCGCTTGCAACGCCGCCGCATAGTTTTGTTCGGTTTGGCTAAGCAAGGCGCGGGTGCCATATTCTCGTTTTTGCTTGATTGCCGCTTCGGCTTGGGCAAGCTTCTCAGGAATTTGCCTCATCTGAGGATTCATTGCCATGTAAGTCGGCGTGAAACGGCGGTTCGTGTCCTTCAAAAGCTCACGTAATTCTTGGGCCCTTTTTTCCAAGGCCGCAAGGCTGAGACCATCTTCAGGTTGCATGACCGGCTCACCACGGGAAATAGCCGCACGGACGGCATCCAATTTAGCTTTTGCCTTGACTTGCTCATCGGTGGCCTTGTTGTATGCTTCATTCAAGCCCTTCAGCTTCATCATAGGCGTGTTGTCAGTATCCGTCCTCGAAAGGATGTCATGAGACGACCGGTACGCAGCCAATGATTGCCGGCTTGCCGCAATCTTTTTCTCCAGTTGCTTGGATTCTTCTTCTAAAGCAGCATAATTGTTGCTTGTCGCGTCGCGAGTGGTTTGTTCCCTAAGCGCTTGATACGCATCAATCCAAGCGTTGACAAGTGGCGCGAGGATCTGGGGTTTTGGCCCTTGGGCTTTCATTTCGACCATATTGGTCCCTTTCACCATGTCCACGCTAAGCAATCCGCGCAGATCATTCAGGCTTAAGCGAGGCGCGCCCGAACTTTCCTTTTGTTTGTATAGTCTCTTCAGAGTCTCTTCAAACACTGGCACGCCTAGTAATATTTGCCTCTGCAATGTGACATGCTCGGGGTTTGCCGGGTTATCCTGACGTTCAATTGCCGCCAGAGGGATGCTGGGCAGCAAACCCTCGTCTTGTGTTCTGAGTTGATGGACAGTTAGGTTGCCGCCAGCAAGACCCGCTTCTTCAGGTGCGACGGTAAGCAATGATGCCGAACTTTGATAAATAGGTTCCCGCATCCAAACATAAACCAAACTTGAGGTTAGGCACAAGGAGAAAATCACCATAAACAGCAACAGCCGCTGATTTTTTGACTGTTTGGGTGGCATGGGTTCTCCTACAAAATGCCCAGACATTTCCGGGGCAGCTTGGTAACTGGGTATGATTTCGATGGAAGGTTGTACGGACATGGCAATATAATGTATCAATAAATAGGTTCAAGCTTTAAGCCACTGACATTTCATTCGAACTGGGATAGCATTCTTGCTGGTTTACAAGCGGTTCCTGTGTCATTAGTCAACGAAAATGGCCAAGAATTCATCCATAGGGTTGCCGTGCATTGGGTTAGCTAATTAATCCGAGGGCAACAGTGTTCATTCAAACATGATTTTTGATAAGGGATGACTACGCTAGGTTGGTCGCTGCAATGGCACGGTCATTCCGAAACTGGTATCTTATCAGTCCAATCGTAAACAATTTATTCCTAAAAACATGAAATTCAACATCCTGCCTTGGCTGTCAATTTTGGCCGTCCTTGCACTTTCTCTATGGGTTCGAAGCAATTTAATTGAAATCAACGAACTGAGTTTTTTCTGCGACGGTGGAGGACAAACCTTGCAGTGTAAAATTCGCTCGTTGATTGTCCTTAGCTTCAACCATCTGGGCCTTGGTTATCTCGCACTTTTCCTTGGAACACTGGCGGCGGTTACGCGGTCGGGCTTTGTTGGTTTGCTCGCCAGCATGGTCGGCATGGCTGGATTGATCCTTTATTGTTGGGATTTTGCAGCCGTCGGCTTTTTACTGGGTGTGTTGACATTGGCCCGTTCGCAACTCGGCGAATATCGGACCCAATACCGATCCAGCTAACCCAAGGCAAAGCGCAGCCCATGCCAGCGCATGTAGATTGACTCCCGCACCTAAACCCCAAGGCTCATGCTGAGATATGACTATATGCTCAAAAACGGCAATCCATAAGCCCGCAAACCCAATCCAGCCGGCCAATACAATTTCCTCTAAATCTGAATGGCTTTTACCGTTGACATATGCAACCAGAGCCATGAACAAACTAGGAACCACAAAAAGTGCCAGAGGGAAGTCGCGGTAGCGGGAGTCGAATACCAGCAATAGGCAAACCAAAGCAGCGCCAAACAAAAAAGCCCCGCGCAAAACACCCAACAGCCGGGCCACAGAGTCGTAGCTTTGATCGTTGCGTCTAGCCCACCTGACCAAATGGCTTACCGGCGCAATCGCTGGAATGGCTTCGCCGCGCGAAATCCAGGCAGCCAAAGGGCCGCCCAGCAAAAAAACTGAAGCAAGTTGAAGGCCGGCATAAAGTCCTGTGTAACTCCATTCAATTACGCTGCGATTGGCCATGTCCATTTCACGCCAAAAACCTATGCAAGCACCGCCGCCGATGACACTGACAACAAGCAGCGAAAGAATGGAGTCCAATCCAATTTGCCGACGATGTTGGATCAGCAACAGGCCGAAGAACAAAGCCATAGTGGCGAAAGCAGCATGGCTCCACGAAGCCGACTCGGCCACTGGGCCACGAAATGGAAACTTTGGATTGTCGGCAACATCGTAAAGCCCCCAGTAACCTCCGACAGCACCCTCTTGAAAGCGCTTCCATGGTTGGTCGAAGGCTTCAATGACGTTGTAATCAATGTTTTCCAAATTGGCACGCACGGCAAATTCTCGGATGAAACGTGCCTGATTGACTAAGGTAGGCACTGCTCCTTGTCGTTGCCGACCATAACTTGGCCAGCCAGTCTCGCCAATCATTATCGGCTTGCCATTCAGTTCTGATTTTACATGTTGATAAATGTGGCTGACATGACCGACACCATTGTCAATATCCACCGGACGGTCTTCCCAATAGGGTAAAATGTGGACGGTGACGAATGAGACAACATCGGCAAGTTCACGGTTGCGGAGCCAAAACTCCCAAACATCCGCATAAGTGACTTTCATTCCGGGAACGGCAAGCTTAACCCGCTCGATATAGGTTTTCATTGCTGAAGCGGGTTGCTCCCCGCGCAGTAAAACCTCATTTCCAACCACGATAGCACGGATTGTTTCAGGATACTTTCGGGCAAGGTCCACGACACGAATGAGTTCTTTTTCATTGTCACTTTGTTTTCTGCCTATCCACATCCCTAACAACACCTTAATACCCAAACCCTGTGCAACCCTAGGAACTTCGTGCAAGCCTTGGTCTACAGAATAAATACGAACACAATCAAAACGTTGGGCCAAGGCTGTCAAGTCAGCTTCAATTTGCGCTGCACTAATGCGAGTGGACTGCTCAAGCGGTGTTTGATGCGGCTTATGATAAGGTGCGTAGGAGACACAACTCAGCCGGTCTGTCGGCACATCCACGACGGCAACGGGTTGGCCTAGCTTCCACCAATGCCAGATTGTAAACAAGGCGAAAGCGGCTAGAATGATGGAAATCACTCTTCGTTTTAAAAGCATATCAAACACCATCTACTTATTACATGATTAATGGCAGATAATGTACCATAGGCTTACAGATCATCATCAGTGTTGTGCATCCATTTTTTTTGATCCCGCTGATTTTGCGTAACCCTATCAATCATTCATACAAAAGAAAAAGGTCAAACTTTATGAAATTCTGGAGAAGCGCCCCACCCGCCATCAGCGTCACCCTTGGCCTATCTGCATTGGGCTTCATCTTACTTACGGCAATGCCTCTTTCCTCTGCTCTTGCCGAGGATGCCAGCAAGCCGAATACCCCGACCCAAGCCAAGCCGGAGTCTCAGGCGGGTAAAACAGCCAAGTCAGAGGGAATTGCTCCTAAAGCGGGTCAGGCGGTGAAATCCAAAGCCAAAGCCCCGGTTATTTCGGGATCGGCAGAATGTGTGCGTACAGGCCAGCGAGTGATTACGGCTTTGGCCAGGGACGATTCGGGGGCTGCCAGCCAGTTCCACACGTTCTACACGGCGTTCAAGTGTTCTCCGCAAAATCTTGCTTTGTCGTTTGGTTGTTTGGTTAACCTTCAGAAGGCCAATCCTGGATTATCCAATCCTTCTCAAGAACAGGTCAGCCAATGCTGGGAGCAGCCCTCCGAAATACCTAAAGTTCTGCCCCCACCCCCTCCGGCCAATGACGGGGCACACTAAACTAACCCGTAGCCAAGAATCTTAACAGCCCTGGACTTTTTGTTCAGGGTGTGGGCTGTACCCTTCAAGCTGAATAAACTCTGACCGAAGGTTCTGGCTCACGCCCGACAAACATTGGGTCCACCGGAACGACGCAACCCTTTACTATTTCTTTATCGACTATGCGCCTAATCGTTCTAATTTCTACACTCATTGCCGCATTGGCCCAATATGGCGTTTGGTATGTAGCTCAACAAGTGGCCGAACCACCCGATTTCACGGGCAAGATTGCCTCGCTTTCTCTCGCTTACGAACCGTCCCACCCCCCGTTCAAAGGCACTGAAAAAAGCTTGGATGAAATCGATAAAGACTTAAAAATGATTGCCGATGTCGCCAAAAAAGTGCGTGTCTACACCTCATATGGCAGTATCGCTGAAGTCCCCAAATTAGCACAGAAATACAATCTCGATGTCAGTTTGGGCATCTGGCTAAACGATTTACGCGACGCTGCAGGCAATATCGACCCAAAAACGAAGGAAATTAATGATAAGGAAATAGATTCCGCGATCAAATTGGCGAGGGAAAACTGGAATGTTCGCGAACTGATCGTTGGCAATGAAGTTATGCTGCGGGCGCGCATGGAATATCCTGACATTGCCGAAGGGGATGCCGGCAAGTTGAAATTGTCCCCGGAAGCCCAGTTACGAATGAACGACTTGGTGGAATACATCCGTCAGGCCAAAGCGCAAAGCGCAAAGCAGGTATCCACCAGTGAAGGCTGGAGCGAATGGGTGTTCATACCCGATCTAGCCAAGGAAATTGATTTCATCACTACCCATAACTTGCCTTTTTGGGAGGAGATCGGTGCTGAGAATGCCGTCGATTATGCACTTGAAAAATACGACTTATTACGTGAAACCTATCCCGGCAAGCGAATCCTGATCGGCGAATTTGGCTGGCCTAGCCAAGGTTACAACCGGCTAAAGGCTATCCCCAATCCATTAAAACAAGCACAAGTCATTCGCGAGTTCCTACGTGAAGCCGAACGGCGCGGGATAGACTACAACATCGTTGAAGCATTTGACCAACCGTGGAAAAGCACCATCGAAGGCAGTGGGGCCGGGCCTTACTGGGGGATTTATGATATTAACCGTGTCCCCAAATTTCCTTTAAGCGGAGCTGTACAAAAAAGCCGAATCGAGTTCGCTTACGGTGGCATGATTATCGGTTCGCTTATTACGTTGTGGGGTTTAAAACGGAGACGCCCGACATTCGGCCATGCTTTGGCCTATGCCTTGGCTGCGAACGCCTTGGGTGGCGGCTTGATTTCTGCCGCTTTTTATCCACTGGACTACTACCTCAATCCCGGCCTGTGGATCATGTGGGGGATCGGTTTCGTGATGATGCTGCCGTTGACGGTCATCACCTTGGCTAAAGTCCATGAAATTGCCGAAGTCATGCTAGGTCACGACCCTGTGAGGTTAATCGAACCCGGCAAAAATGTGCCAAAGCTGCCTGACCCAGCTCCCATGGTGTCCATCCATGTCCCCGCTTACAAGGAACAGCCGGATATGTATATGGCGACTTTGGATAGCATGGCTGCACTCGATTACCCAAACTTTGAAGTGTTGGCGATTGTCAACAACACCCCGGAAGAGCATTTCTGGAAACCCATTGAAGAACATTGCCGAAAGCTAGGGCCGCGTTTCAAGTTTGTTTATTTGCCCAAAGTGTCAGGGTTCAAGGCGGGGGCTCTCAACCTGGCTCTGAAAGAAATGGCAGCGGACGCAGCGGTCATCTGCGCGGTCGATGCCGATTATCAAGTCGATCCCAATTGGTTGAAAGACTTGGTGCCATGGTTCAATGACCCAAAAGTTGCCATTATCCAAGCACCGCAAGATCACCGAGATGGTGACGAAAACCTATTAAAAACCATCATGAATGCGGAATATGCCGGATTTTTCGACATTGGCATGGTACAACGCAACGAGGATAACGCCATCATCGCCCACGGTACGATGCTAATGGTTAAGCGTTCTGCATTTGACGAGGCAGGCGGTTGGGCCACCGACACGATTGTGGAAGACACTGAACTGGGTTTGCGCTTGCTCACCAGAGGGTATCATGCGCACTACACGAGGGAACGATATGGTTGGGGTTTACTGCCTGACACCTTTTTGGCTTTCAAAACACAACGCCATCGTTGGGCTTATGGGGCGATGCAAATCATTCGCAAGCATTGGCGACACATGCTGCCTAAATCTAAAACCCTTACACCACAACAAAAATATCACTTCGTGACCGGATGGGCCTATTGGTTTTCAGATGCGATTGGCACGGCTGTGTCATTCCTAAATTTGATCTGGGTGCCTTTGATCATTTTGTTTGATCTAGCCTACCCGGCGATTGCCTTGACCGTCCCGGTCCTGACCGCAGTATTTGTGAATGTGGTTCATGCTTGGATGTTGTACAGTCGGCGGGTGATGATACCCAAGAAACAGATTATTGGAGCGGCATTGGCGGCAATGAGCCTTCAATACACGGTGTCGAAGGCGGTAGTCGAAGGGATGGTGACAGAAGGATTGGCTTTCAAGCGCACAGAAAAAGGTGGCTTAGTCAAAAAGAAAAAAGCGGATCGGCCCGCGCAAACTGAAACCATCATAGGTCTGTTGTTGCTTTCCGGGGCAACCTGGTTGTGGATGGCTAATCGGTTTGATGTGTATGAGCAAAACTTGTTTGCGTTGACGGTTTTGATTCAGAGCATTCCATTTTTATGCACCACGACCATGAGTCTGATTGAAGAGGTACAAAATTGGCGGGCTGCACGGGCGGAACCCAAGCCTTTAAAACCATAATCCCGACTTTTACATAACTGATGTTAAGCAGCAGCCTAGGATTGGAGCTTCAAAGCCTGTCCTGAGCGAAGTCGAAGGGCTTGCTTTGACAGGCGAAGCAAGCTTCGCATTTGTAATCTCAAGTCAAAGCAAGCTTTGACGATAAAAATACGGACAACTCTTAGTGGCAAGCCATCCATGGCCGTCGTGCCCCCCTAACTTGGGGGATGCAAAAGGGTACATAATTTAGGACGCTTAAAAAAATGACGACTGAAATTCAGCAAAAAGAACACAAAAGGCCGAAGAACAGAATTCCATTGTTTTTCATCCATTTTGTCAAATTTGCTGGGCCTTTCTGGAAATCAGAAAACAAACAATCCATTCGATTGCAAACCTTGGCACTTATGGTTTTGACTGTCCTACAAGTCGGCATAGCGATTGTCATCACCGAATGGAGTTCCAGTCTTTTTAATGGGCTTGAACAGCATTCCACAGAAATGTTATGGAGGCTGATGTGGTTCGCCATATTGATTCTGGTGGTCAATGTGGCCGTGACCGCCACCCACCTGAACGTCAAGCGGAGCATAATTCTGAAATGGCGGGCTTGGCTGACTGATCGTGTCATCGGGCAATGGATGAATGAAGGCCATCAAATACAGGTGACCCACATGCCGGGCAAGCATGACAACCCAGACGGGCGCATTGCGGAAGATATAAGAATTTCAACCGAATATGCCGTTGATCTTTGCCATTCGCTGGTTTATGCCCTATTGCTGTTAATCGGCTTCACAAAAATTCTATGGACCTTATCTGGCACCGTGCATTTGTCATGGGGGCTGCTTGAAACCCCTGTCCACGGTTATCTGGTGTGGTTGGCATTTGCATATGCGTCCGCCGCTTCATTTCTTGGCATGAAAATTGGCCGTCCATTGACCCATGCGACCGATGTCAGGCAAACTGAGGAAGCCAATTTCCGTTTCGGCTTGGTGAGGGCGAGGGAGAATTCCGAAGCCATTGCCTTGGTTCATGGTGAGACCGACGAACGTCGGCGTTTTTTTGCATTGTTCCAAGGCATAATCAATGCTTGGAACCGGCAAACCAATGCTTTGTCGAAAATATTGATGTTCACCACTGGCTATTCAGTCGTATCCATGGCTTTCCCGATCATTGCGGCAGCACCAAGATACATTTCCGGCGCAATCACATTGGGGTCTTTGATTCAATCGGTGCAATCCTTCCAGCAAATGGCGGCGGCATTGTCATGGCCTGTGGATAATTTGGCCAAGGTGGCGGAATGGCGAGCCTCGGTGGAACGGGTTCTGGGTTTGGCTCAGGCTCTAAAGGATTTGCAGGAAGACATTAACCATTTGGACAGCAACACCATTCGAGTCGAGAGAACAGGGCAGCCCCACCTTATCTTTCATGATGTCAGTATCGCCGAGCCTGATGGAATCGTTATTCTCGACGGATTTGAAGCAAAAATCAGCCGGGGGGAAAGGGTTTTCTTGGCTGGCGACCCCGCCTTGGGGGGTAAGTTGTTTAAAGTGATGGCCGGTTTATGGCCTTGGGGTCGTGGCAGGGTCGAACTGCCCAAGGGTAACACGGTGTTCTTTATGCCCCCACGCCCCTATTTTCCGATAGTACCCCTACGGGAAGCAGTCAGCTACCCCTCTCATCCCGATTCTTTTGGTGCAAATGAAATCATTGCGTCGTTAAAGAAAGTGGGGATGGAAGAATTTATCACCCGACTGGACGAAAAGGGCAACTGGGAGAAATGCCTTGCTCGTGAACAACAGCAAAGGCTTGGGTTCGCCCGGCTGTTGCTGCACAAACCCCGCTGGATCATGTTGCAAGAGGCACTTGACTCATTGGCTGAAGCGGATGCCAAAAAAATCATGCAAATGATCAGCGATGAATTTCCCGATTCGGCGATTATCACCCTGACCCGCCAAACGGCAATGGAAGCTTTTCACCAGCGCAAAATCAATATCGAATGTTCTCGCTGTGAGAAGGTCTTGAAGAAAGAAACCCGTAAGCGGCGCGAGCAGAATCGTCGAGGACATGTCGAAGTGAGTACGATGAACCGAGTGATTGGCAGTTTGCGCAAGGATAGGCGAAAAGTCTAGTTCTATATGTGGTTCGCCCGGCCTAGTCTTTGAGCGTCACAGCTTGCTTTGACAAGCAACGTTAGCATCCCAAGTAAAAACAAGCTTTGACGCTCAATCGTGTTTGGCGTTAAGTCACTGACCCATATAGCTTTCGCATCACTGCCTCTCATCAGTTATGCTCAATGTAGGATGCTACTTCATGCTGTTGCGAACATTCATCAACACTTGGTCATACTGATTGATGCGGATTAATCCCCTGCGCGGAAACTCTAAAATCCAAAATCACGTAAATCGCAAATGACAAAGTGGCGGAAAATACCACCATATGCGTCCAATTGCGTTTTTTATTACCTGCCATTCCGAAACCCGCCAGCAATGCCCCAGCCAAGGTGAACAAAAAAAGCATTGCGTAAATGACTACCGGTGGATGAGTGATGGTTGCCACTGTGCGGGTGGTGGTGATGTCAAACATCTCATTCAGTGCCGGCAGCAGCAGCATACAGGCCGGTCGGCTAGGTTCGCCAGGGCAAGCCGACACTGCCGAGCGCCATATTTCACCCTGCAATTGGTTTGATTTGGCTATATTGGCTCTAATCAATTCCTCATTTTGAAAATTCTGATAAATGTCCAACCGCGAATCCACATACTTACGGAATAATTCTTTAATCGGTCCCTGCGCCCCCGGTTGCAATAAATCCAGCCTAAGATAAGCGGCTCCAATGGCATTGGCTTCTTCCACAATCATATTGCGGCGGTCATCAAACCGCGATGCTGCGCCGGAAAAAGTGAAGGCAATCAGCAATCCCATTAAAGCGAAAATGGCTCCATTTACAGTTCCGTCACCCTCGGAAGCCTTCTCCCCATCCCTGAGTAAACGCCGCTGCCCTTTCCTACGGCCCCATTCCAATAGCAGCAACATGAAAACAAATAAACTTAAGGTTAATAAAAAAACACCCCATGCATAGTTATTCATATTCGACTTCTAAATTCTGTTCTTCTAGTGTGGAAAATTCAATTAATTGAAGATTGTTGTTCCTTTTGAACTTTGAGTCAACTCGCAAAGTTCATCATTCCCCATCCTCGCATCCCTATCTCGGCGCTTAAACAAAACGCAAGAAACCAACCCGCTGAACTTGGCCATTCCCTCCAAACCAGTAATCCTAAGAAAGTAATCAAACCCACGGCGCCTGTGGCAATTTTGGCTTCATTATTAAAAAATCACATATTTACTAGACAAAAATTAATGATATGATAAATTGACATTGTTGATCGTAAGCATATGGAATTTTGATGCTAACTTTAACATTGTGACAAAACTGCATTTAAAATCTAACCCACTAAGTTCGATCATTTTCACGTTTTCAAGTGGGTGTCAGTAGATTGTTAGTTTATTGAATATCCACACTTTGAGGCAAAGTCATGAAACATCGTAAAGAAAAAATAATAACCGCTTTAGCTTTTCATGATAAAAAGAATAAAAATGCCACTAGATTGGCTATTCTGCTGGCACTCGGAGTCTTTTCGCCTTTCAGCCCAAACTTAGCGCAAGCTGCAACGTGTACATTGTCTAGCCCGACAACTTGGAATATTAGTGGCAACGGGAATTGGTCAACCGGAGCCGATTGGAGCGGAGGAGTCTTTCCGAACAATTCCGCGACCAATGTCTGCATCTCGAACGGCACCAGCAATGTCACGCTGGACGCCAACACCAGCATCAGCGTTGCCAGCCTTGAACTCGCGGCTGGCAATACGCTGTCCCAAAGCAATAATTCCGGCCTCAATGTCTACGGCTCCCAAATCAATAACGCCGGGACGATCTCACTCAACAACGCTGGCAACTTCACCGTTCTGGTCATCAACAGTGGTGGGACGACGACATTGCAAGGAGGTGGCAATGTCACGCTGGGCGATTCTCCGTTCAACCGCATTTACTCCGGTGTGGTCGGTTCGGTGCTGGACAACATCGATAACACCATTTCGGGAGCCGGCGAGATTTTCACTAATGTCGGCCTGAAGATTAATAACGAGGTTGTCGGCATCATTGACGCCACCGGGGGAAATGCCTTGCGGCTGGAAAACTTCACCGGTGTCAACACCTTGACCAACAATGGCATCTTGCGCTCCAGCAACACCACGGCCGGCAATGGCGGTTTGATACTCTTTGGCTCCACGGTGGATAACACCGGCAACAGCAACAGCGGTCGTATCACGGCGAATGGTGTCAACACGCATGTGGACTTGAATGGTGCTAACATCTTGGGCGGCACCCTCGCGACTTCGGGCGGCGGGGTGATCCAGACCGTTAGTAGCGGAGGCGGAAGCACATTGGATGGTTCGGGGGCGTTAGCACCGGTCAACATTACTAGCGGCAGCACTGTACAGGTGAACAATAACAGCGGGCTTGGCCTAGTCGGCACGATCAACAATGCCGGGACGATCACGCTCAACTCTGCTGGCAACAACACCGATCTGATTATCGGCACTGGCGGAACAGTCACGCTGCAAGGAGGCGGTCAGGTCACGCTGGGCGACAATCCGAACAACCGTATCTACTCCAACACGGCCGGCTCAGTGCTGGACAATGTCAACAACACCATTTCCGGGGCCGGGCAGATATTCACCAATATCGGCCTGAAGATTAAAAATGAGGCTTCCGGCATCATTGATGCCACTGGAGCAAACGCGCTGTCGCTGAGCAGCTTTACGGGTGGCACTACTCTCGTCAACAATGGCATTCTGCGCTCCAGCAATACGGGCGGTTTGGTGATCTCCGGCACGACGGTGGACAACACCGGCAATGGCAATGGCGGTGTCATCACGGCGGTCGGTGCGGGCAGCCATGTGGAACTGAATAGTTCCACTGTCATAGGCGGCACCCTCAATGCGTCGGGCGGCGGGGTGATCAATACCAACAATGCCGGACTGGACGGGTCTGCGTCACAGGTGAACATCAGCAGCGGCACGAATGTTCATGTAAACAACGCCACTGGACTCAGCTTGCTGGGCACTGTCAACAATCTCGGGACAATCTCGCTTAATTCCGCCGGCAACAACACCGATCTGATTGTCGGCACTGGCGGGACAGTGACCTTGCAAGGGAGTGGCCACGTCACGCTGGGTGATAACATCAGCAATCGTATCTACAGCAACACGGCCGGCTCGGTGCTGGACAATGTCAACAACACCATTTCGGGGGCCGGGCAGATATTCGCCAATATCGGTCTGAAGATTAGGAACGAGGCTACTGGCATCATTGATGCCAATGCAACGAACCAGTTGCAGTTGAGGGATTTCAGCGGGGCCAACACATTGGTCAACAATGGTTTCCTACGCTCCAGCAACACCGCAGTCGGCAATGGCGGTCTGTTGATCTTAAACACCACGGTGGACAACACCGGCAATGGCAACGGTGGAAAAATCACCGCCATTGGTGCCAACACCCATGTGGATTTGAATAACTCCACCCTCCAGGGCGGAACGCTGACTGCATCGGGCGGCGGGGTGTTCCAAACTGTATCTAGCAGCACCAGCACACTGGATGGCTCGGCGGCTTTAGCGCCCATAAACATAGCCAGCGGCACTAATATTGTCGTCAACAACGCCACCGCGCTCGACCTGTTGGGTACGATAAACAACGCCGGCACCATACAGGTAAACTCAGTCGGCAATGCCACCTTACTGCGGGTCGCCGATGGCACCCAACTCACCGGCGGCGGTGCCATCACCCTAAGCGCCAACACGAACAACTATCTCTTTGGCGTTGCCGACAGTGGCACGGAGACGGTGACTAACGTCAACAATACGATTTCCGGTGCCGGACATATCGGTTGGAGCAACTCCCTGTTGTTCGTCAACCAAGCCATAATCGATGCCAACGACGGTACTAGCCTGATCCTTGCGCCGACCACCAACGCCTCAATGGTCGCTGCCAATGGGGGTGGGTTTGTCAACCAAGGTACGTTGGAGTCCACCAACAGCGGTGGGCTATACTTGAACGGCGGGGTGTTCAATAACAAGCTCGGTACGATCCAAGCGGTGGGAACCGGCAACAATGTCTATCTCTACAACAGTACCACCGTCGCCGGCGGAACGATGCAAGGCGTCAACGGAGGCATGGTCGAGACCTTGACCGGCTATTCCGCCCAATTGGATGGCAGCAGCCAAGGGGCGATCACTCTGGCCGGCACCTATTTGGCTAACAATGCCAGCACCACCGTTCTCAACGGCACGGTCAACAACACCGGTACAATACAACTGAACTCAGCCGGCAATGTCACCAACCTGCTGGTCGCCGACGGCACCCAACTCACCGGCGGCGGCAAAATCACGTTGAGTGACAATACTCAAAACTACTTTTATGGCGTCACCAATAGTGGCACGGAGACGGTGACCAACGTCAATAACACGATCTCCGGGGCCGGACATATTGGTTGGAGCAACTCCCTATTGTTCATCAACAAATCCGTGATCAACGCCGACGGCACCAATACGCTGACCCTTCAGCCAACCACCATTGACACGACGGGGCTGGTCACCGCCAACGGTGGCGGGTTTGTCAACCAAGGCACAATGGAAGCGACTAATACTGGCGGACTGGGGTTGAACGGCGGGGTGTTCAACAACAAAGATGGCACAATCCAAGCTGTGGGAACTAACAACAATGTCTATCTCTTCAACGGTACTACCGTCGCCGGCGGAACGCTGCAAGGTGTCAACGGAGGCATGGTCGAGACAGTGGTCAGCCATTCCGCCCTCTTGGATGGCAGCAGCCAAGGGGCGATCACGCTGGTCGGCACCTATTTG
Source organism: uncultured Methylococcaceae bacterium (assembly GCA_903911305.1). Classification (GTDB taxonomy): domain Bacteria; phylum Pseudomonadota; class Gammaproteobacteria; order Methylococcales; family Methylococcaceae; genus Methylumidiphilus. The sequence goes on from CAIWDB010000496.1 coordinate 21,862, forward strand.
GCTAACACTGCCAGCACAACTGTTCTCAAGGGCACGATCAACAACACCGGCAACCTTCAGGTGAACTCAGCCGGCAATGTCACCAACCTGCTGGTCGCCGACGGCACTCATCTGACGGGCGGCGGCACGATGACGTTGAGCGACAATACTCAAAACTACCTTTACGGCGCCACCAACACCGGCAGCGAGGTGCTGACCAATGTCAACAACACCATTCAAGGTGCCGGGCATATCGGTTGGAGCAGCTCAATCGGCATCGTCAACAGCGGCATCATCAATGCGACAGGGGGCAATGCCCTGCTCCTCGCGCCAAACACAGCCCTGCCCGTCGGCTTGGATAATCTATCAGGCGGCGTGTTGCGCGGTAGCGGGGCGGGTGGTCTGTCGATCACCCAAGGCACCACTACGAACGAAGCTGGCGGTGTAGTCGAGGCACTCGCCAATTCCAGTGTGACGTTCCAGAATGGGGCAAATATCTCCAACCTGTCCAGCAACACCCTGACCGGCGGTATCTGGAAAGCTAACTCAGTGGGCGGTTCCAGCGCGACGGTTTCATTCCTTAGCCCGAATACGACCATCGGAGTCAATAATGCGGACATTTACCTTATTGGCGCGAACTCGGTGATCCAAGGCTTTAATGGGACCAACATGGCATCCATCGACAACACCTTGACCAACAACCTCGGCTCGCTGCGTCTGCAACAGGGTCGGACCTTCGTCGCCACTGCGAACAGCGGTAATTTCTTGAACGGAAGTGGCGCGTTGATCGAACTGTCTGACAGCACCTTCCAGGCTAACCATTTGACATTGGCGAACGCTACTTCAACGGTCAACAGCTTCGGAACCAGTGCGTTGACCACCAATGATCAGATTATTGGCAACGGTCAGATCAATGTGTCGAACGGCACGTTGAGTGTTGCGAAAGGTTTCAACCTGTCTCCGGGCAGTGCTGCGACGATTTCAACAGGTGCGAACCTAAATCTGGCAAGTGCCACAGCCGCAAGCACTATCGGCACGGTCACGACCAGTGGCGGCATTGCGCTGGGTAGCAACAACCTGAATGTGACCAAGGACTACAACAACGCCAACACAGGTACAGGTAATAGCTACAATGCGCGAGCCAATATCACCGGCACGGGCCAGATCGTCGGTGTCAATGCGGCACAAGCCATCACCGGGGCCGGTACGCCAACCTCTGCCAACACCTACACCTTGGACATCGGCAACGTGCGCGGCGGCACGTCCAAGACGGTCAACTACCAGATTGCCAACACCGGCACGGGGGCCGACATTCGCGGTGCAATCCAGACGGGTGCGCCGGGGCTGGGCAACCTCACTGACGGTCGGCTATCCGGTGCGGGTGTGACGGCGGGCAACTTCGGACCCATCGCCGCCAGTGCCAATTCTGGCAACTTGGCGGTGACCTTCAATGCCATCTATGGCGGGTCGCTGAGCGGTCAGAACGTCGCCGTAGTGAGCAACCTCAGCAACGTCGCCACGCAGGTCGTCAACCTCACTGGCACGGCATCGGCACTGGCGTTGGGTGCTTCCCCCAACATGAACCCGACGACCGACCTGGGCGCCTTCCACGTCGGGTCGGCGGGCGCTACGCAGGGCTTCATTGTGGCAAACACCACCAGCGGCCCGGGCGCGGAACGGCTGGGCATCGCCTCGGCCAACACCACCGGCAACTTCGCGGGGGTCAACAACCTCGGTGCCGGATTCATCGCCGGCGGAGCTTTTCAGACCAACGCGGTGACTGCCTCGGTCAGCGGCGGCGTGGCGGGGGTCAACTCGGGCAGTTTAGCGATTCAGTACACTTCTAACGGTGAACTCATCGCCCCGACATTCACTACGCAGAACTCGAATACAGGGAACACCATCCTGACAGCCACCGGTTACAACCTTGCCACTGGCAATGTCAACAACAGCGCCACCAATCCTGACCAAAAACCAACGGCTGTCGTACTTGCCAACCAACGGGTAAATGGCACGCTGACCCAAGGCTTGACGATGGCCAATAGTGCGCCAACCAGTGCCTACAGCGAAACCTTAAGCGCAGGGTTTGGCAGCAATACCGGCAATGCCACCAACAACAGCGGCACGGTCAGCGGCTTGGTGGCAGGCGGGTCTGGCGACACTACGTCGCTTAAAGTCGGCGTGGACACGTCGCAGTCTGGCGCTCGCAGCGGCACGGTGGCGGTCAACCTGACTTCCAACGCGATTAGCGGCAGTGGCTTAAGCAATAGCAACCTGACCGCGCAGACCGTCAACGTGTCAGGCAACGTCTACCAAGCCGCAGTAGGCCACTTGGACAACCCAATCTTCCTCAATTTTGGCACAGTGCAAGTCGGGCAATCGGTTAGCCAGCTTCTCAGCATTAGCAACATTGCCACTGGCACAGCGGGCTTCGTCGAAGACCTCAATGCACAATTTGGCAGCAGCAGCGGCACGGGGGCTAACCAGATCAGCGGATCGGGTTCAATCAGCGGCCTCACGGCGGGTTCCACCAATAACACCGGCATGACGGTGAACGTCAATACCGGCACGGCCGGCACCATCAACGGGGCGATAGGCATCAACTACTTCACCGCCGGTGCGGTCAACAGTGTCAGCAATGGTTTAGGCACGGCGGCAGCGGGTTCGGACAGCTTCAGTGTGCAGGGCTTGATTCAGTCAGGTGGTCAGGTCATCAATCAGGCCAACCCGGTCTTGAACACCCCGACAGTAAGCTTGGACAATGTGCGGGTCAATGGTGCGTTTGCCAACAAATTCGTGAGCCTGACCAACCAAGCCACGACCCCCCCACAAGCGGCCCTCAATGCCAGCATTGCGCCCAGTGCTGCGCCAGTGACCGCCAGCGGTTCCTTCACGCTGTTGAACCCCGGCAGCACGAATGCCAACACCTTGCAAGTCGGCATCAATGACACCGCAACGGCGGGGTTGAAGAGCGGAAAGGCGACGGTAAGCCTAGTCTCCGATGCCAGCAATGTCGGTGGCTGCGCACCCAACTGCCAAATCACCCTCGCACCACAAGATGTGAACGTCAACGGCAAGGTTTACCAAGTGGCGCAACCCAATTTGCCAACCAGCGTGAACCTAGGCAATTACCGTATCGGTAGCAATGCCAGCCAAGCTATTAGCATTCAAAACACCAACCTCTCACCGACCGGCTATCAGGAAGGTTTGAACGTCGCCCTCAACAGTTCATCCGGCGGGGCAACTTCAACCGGTTTCATCACCAATTTGGCGGCGGGTTCCAGCAGCACATCGGTGGGCGTAGGCTTGGCGGTCAGCGGTGCTGGCATCCAGACGGGCGGCGTGAAATTCGACTTGGCAACCAACGGCAGCGGAACCAGCGGCCTTGCCACCGCATCCATCGGAACCGGCGATGTGCAAGTCAATGCGACAGGCTACCGGCTTGCCAACCCGACATTAAACACCCCAACCGTGAATTTGGCGGCGCGTGTGGGCGATGCCAACCCAACCCAAGCCATTTCCCTGACCAACACTTCGCCGGACCAGTACACCGAAGGCTTGAAAGCCACCCCCGGCACTGCTCCTTCGGGCTTCACTGCCAGCGGCAGCGTGACCAACCTCGCCGCACAAGGCACTAGCACTGCCATCAGTGTCGGCTTGCAAACCGGCACATCCGGGACTTACGGCGGCAACCTCGCATTGGGTTTGAAATCCACTGGCACTGGGACTACTGGTGCAGCCGATGTGGACTTGACATCCCAAAATGTCAGTTTGAATGGCAAAGTTTACGCCACAGCCGTTGCCAATACCAACACCGCTTCCCCAGTTGATTTCGGCATCGTCCATATCAATCAATCGGTTGCCGCCAAAAATATTTCCGTGACCAATGGCGCGACCGGGGCATTAACCGATACCTTGACGGGCAATTTCGGCACGGTGACGGGTCCATTCTCCGGCACGGGCAGTTTGGGCGGTGGAAGCGGCATTGCAGCCGGTCAAACCGATGCCAGCAATTTGAATGTCAGCCTCAACACTGGCACAGCCGGGATTTACAACGACTCGGCACAATTGCAATTTAAGAGCCATAATACGGACATGACCGATTTGAGCTTGACCGCCAAAACCATGGCCTTGTTCGGTCAAGTCAATAACTATGCCGAGGCCGACTTTAGCAAACTCGCGGGTAATGGCAGCTTCACAGGAATCGATCCGACCCACTATGTGTTGGATTTGGGCAACATCTACCAGAACTCCGCCGCGTCCACGACCTTAGGGGTCACGAATGGCAATGCGGCAAATGGACCGGCGGATGACTTGGACGGTTTGTTCTCCTGTGGCGGGTCTAGTTGCAATTCCAATCCTTACGCATATTTTTCATTCCTCGGTTTCAATCCGTTTAGTAATCTAGCCGTCGGTCAATCGCTAGGTGGCTTTAGCATCAACGTGATTACCACCGCCTTAGGTGCGTTCGATAATCTCATCACGTTCAAAGGGCTGGGCCACAATGCCAGTGGATACAGCGGTTTGTTGACAGACATCACGCTGGAGTTGAAAGGAAGTATTGTCGAAAGAGGCGCTAACGTGCCCGAACCCGGAAGCATTGGTTTGATGGGAGTTGGAGCATTAGCATGGTTGAGTGCATGGCGGCTGCGTCGGCGAGTGAGTGGTTCGCAGATTTCCAAATAACGATCTGTCCAAAAAATTGAAACAGGACCGACTCGATGTGTCGGTCCTGTTTTAATGCAGCAGATAGAGATAAGCCGTTTTGACCTGCCAACCTTAAACAATTATCTCGGCGTGTCGATCAACTGCCTGACATGCATGGCTATCATCCTTTCCTCGTTGGTGGGGATGACCAATACTTTTATTGAACTTTGCGTGGACTGTAAGGCAATCCGGTCTTCCTGATTGGCTTCATGGTCAACGGCAATGCCTAACCATTGGCTTAACTCACAAATCCGTGCGCGAACGGGGGCTGCATGTTCGCCTATGCCACCAGTAAACACAAGCGCATCCAAGCCACCCAACGCGGCGGCAAGCGATCCAATCGCACGGGCAATACGATAACAGAAATATTCCACGGCTTCGGCGGCTTGCTCGCTTGGGTCGGTCAACAAGTCCCGCATATCCGAACTTACCCCTGAAATCCCTAACAAGCCTGAGCATTTGTAAAGCATATCTGAAAGTTCCTTGACTGCAAGCTTCTCTTGATCTAGCAGATACAGCAACACACCGGGGTCGATTGATCCACAGCGGGTTCCCATGGGTAACCCTTCCAATGCGGTAAATGCCATGGTGGTGGCAATGCTCTGACCGGCACGTAGCCCGCATAGACTGGCACCATTGCCTAAGTGGCAGACGATGGTTCGACCTTTGGCGGCTAATGGGTCAATCCCAGGCAGTTGCGAGGCGATGTATTCGTAGGAAAGCCCGTGGAATCCATAGCGTTTGATGCCCTTCCCACTCCATTCACGCGGCAGTGCAAACATTCTCTCGATCTTTGACTGAGTGGCATGAAAAGCAGTATCGAAGCAAGCCACTTGAGGAAGTTCCGGGAATTTGTCGGCAATGAATCGGATGGGCGAAAGGTTGTGTGGCTGATGCAATGGAGCCAGAGGAATCAAGGTTTCAATTTCATGCATCACCTCTGGTGTGACAAGGATGGGCTTTTGTAAGTTGTCACCCCCATGCACAACTCTATGCCCTACCGCAACGGGCTTGAGCGATGGGCTTTCCTGGGCTATCCAGTCGAATAGCCAAGTGAGCGCCTCTTGGTGGTTGCTTGCCGGCACAGGGCCATCAAACACCGAATAACCGGAAGAATCCTTGATGACGGCCCTAGGCCCTTCTTCGCCGCCACTGCCTAAGCGTTCTATCAGCACCCTCAGCGCCGTGTCCTCGACCCCGAGCAAGGAAAACTTCAGGGTCGCAGAACCGGCATTGACGATGGCAACCAGATTTTGTTTGGAAGTCATCTTGTTGCCTAGCTTAGTAAGGCCAACGCCAGTTGTCCACTTCCGGCATGTCAGTGCCATGCTCGTAAGCGTAATGGCGGCAGGCAATCTGCTTGTTCCTGAATTTTGCCTTGGCATGGGCACCGGCGACTTGCAGCCTCGGCACCCGGTCGATCACGTCAATCGCCAGGCTGAAGCGGTCAATCTGGTTTTGGATGGCGAGTTCCAAGGGCGTGTTGATGTTGCCCTTTTCCTTGTAGCCGCGCACATGGAAATTGTTGTGGTTGGTGCGGCGGTAGGCCAGCCGGTGGATAAGCCACGGATAACCATGGAAGTTGAAGATGACCGGCTTGTCCACTGTGAATGCGCTGTCAAAATCGCGGTCGCTGAGCCCGTGGGGATGCTCCAGTTCGGGTTGCAGTCGAAGCAGGTCCACGACATTGATGAAGCGGATTTTCAGGTCGGGGAACTCTTCCCGCAACAGCGCGGTGGCCGCCAACGCCTCTTTAGTGGGGATGTCGCCACAGCCTACCATGACCACGTCGGGTTCCACGCCTTGGTCGTTGCTGGCCCAATCCCAAATCCCGTAGCCCTTGGTGCAATGGATGATGGCAGTTTCCATGTCCATGTACTGGGTGTGCATCTGCTTGTCGGAGACGATGACGTTGACGTAGTTCTCGCTGCGCAGGCAGTGGTCGGCCACCGATAGCAGGCTGTTCACATCGGGCGGCAGGTAGATGCGGACGACCGCCGCGCTTTTGTTGACGACAAGATCGAGGAAGCCGGGGTCTTGGTGGGTGAAGCCGTTATGGTCTTGCCGCCAGACGGTGGAGGTGATCAGCAGGTTCAGCGAGGCGATCTCTTCGCGCCAGCTCAGGTGGTTGCAGATCGACAGCCATTTCGCATGTTGGTTGAACATGGAGTCGATGACATGGACGAAGGATTCGTAGGTGGAGAAGAAGCCGTGCCGACCAGTCAACAGATAGCCTTCCAACATGCCTTCCATGGTGTGTTCGCTGAGCATTTCCATGACTCGCCCGTCGGTTGCCAATTCGGTGCCGTCCGCATCCTCGGGGAAGTATTCGGCGATCCAGAATTTTTTGCTGACTTCGTAAATCGCGCCCAGTTTATTGGATGTGTTTTCGTCCGGCCCAAACACGCGGAAATTACGCATGTTATTTTTCATGATGTCGCGCAGGAACACGCCGAGCGGCGTGGTGTTGGGCGCGTCAATCTGCCCCGGCTTGTCAATCTCTATGCCGTAGTCGCGGAAGTCGGGCATCCGCAGCGCCTTTTTCAAATGACCGCCATTGGCGTGGGGGTTGTAACCCATGCGGCGAGTGCCTGTAGGGGCCAGCGAGCGGATTTCAGCGTTCGGCGCGCCTTCGCTGTCGAACAGTTCTTCCGGCTTGTAGCTGCGCATCCAGTCTTCCAGCAGTTTGAGATGGGCAGGGTTCTTCTGCACATCCGCCACCGGCACTTGGTGCGCCCGCCAGAAACCTTCGACCTTGTGCCCGTCGATCTCGGCCGGCGCACCCCAGCCTTTGGGTGTGCGCAGCACGATCATCGGCCAGCGCGGACGCTGGGCGATGCCGCTGGTGCGGGCTTCGCGTTGAGCCGAGTGGATATCGTCAATGCACTGGTCAATGGTGGCCGCCATCGCTTGGTGCATGGTGTCATGGTCGGAGCCTTCGACAAAATAAGGGGTCCAGCCATAGCCTTTCAGCAAATCCTCCAATTCCTGATGGCTGATGCGGGCCAGCAGGGTCGGGTTGTTGATCTTGTAGCCATTCAGATTCAGGACGGGCAACACCGCGCCGTCCCGGATGGGGTTGAGGAATTTGGTGATATGCCAAGAGGTCGCCAATGGGCCAGTCTCGGCCTCGCCGTCACCCACCACGGCAGCGACGATCATGTCGGGGTTGTCAAACACAGCCCCACAGGCATGGGACAGCACATAGCCCAGTTCGCCGCCTTCATGGATGGAACCCGGGGTTTCCGGGGTGCAATGGCTGCCGATGCCGCCGGGGAAGGAGAATTGCTTGAAGAACGCCAGCAAGCCTTCTTCGTCCAAGCTTTTTTCCGGGTAGATTTCGGAGTAAGACCCTTCCAAATAGACCGGGCCAAGCACGCCCGGCGCACCGTGGCCAGGGCCCGCCATGAAAATGGCATCCAAATCATATTTCTTGATGGCGCGGTTCATATGCGTGTAGGCAAACGATAGCGCAGGACTGGCCCCCCAATGACCCAGCAAACGGTTCTTGATATGTTCGGTTTTTAATGGTTCTTTTAACAGTGGGTTGTCACGCAGATAGATCATGCCCAAGGCCAAGTAGTTGCAAGCCCGCCAGAACGCGTCGGTCTTGCGGACTTCATCAGGGCTGAGCGGCGCATCAACAACAGTGGAGCGGGCTTTGCCAAAAGCACATAAATCGTGATGGGGGTTTTCTAATTCGGTTGACATCAGTTATTCTCCATAGGACAAAAAAAATCGAGGTGTTATATTTTACTAACTGTCATGTGACGTAGGCATTACCAAACCTATAGGTATCGGGTCTTGGGTTTATTCAATTACCGAGTCCGCCAACTTGCTATGACGCATGGAATAGGTGAAATAAACCACCAACCCGATCAACAACCAAATGATGAATCGATACCATGTCGTGGTCGGCAGAAATGCCATCAGAGCAGAACAAGAGAGAATGCCTAGCACGGGGAACAAAGGATTGGCCGAAGTTTTGAATGGGCGGTGCATGTCGGGGTCGGTGTAGCGCAACATCATCACACCAAGGCAAACCAGCACAAAAGCAAACAATGTGCCAATATTGACCAACTCAGCCAATTCGCCTAAGGGTATCAAGCCAGCCACCAAAGCCATCATGACACCACAAATGACAATCACTCGAACCGGGGTTTGCGTTTTCTGGTTGACCACTGAAAATGCAGGGGTCAACAAACCATCCCTGGACATGGCAAAGATAATCCGCGTCAGCCCGTAATATAGCACCAACATCACCGTCGTAAGACCGGCGATTACGCCCGTTGCAACCAAGGCTGAAGCCCAATTAAGCCCCAACAACTTGAGCGCATGCGCAACAGGCGACGACACGTTCAGTTCAGTGTAAGGCACAACCGCAGTCAACAAACCTGACACCAATATGTAAACCAAGGTGCAGAATCCAAGCGAGGCAATGATGCCAATAGGCAGGTCACGTTTCGGGTTATGAGCCTCCTCCGCTGCCGTGGACACCGCGTCAAAACCTACATAGGCGAAAAAGACAATGGAAGACCCGGCCAATACGCCAATCGGTTTGCCAGACGGGTTGTGGTCGAACCAGCCAAAAGGCATGAAAGGTGTCCAGTTTTCTGGGTGAATGTTAAAAAATGCCAATGCGACAAATACGGTGATGGTCACCAGTTTGACGCTAACCATCACCGTATTCAGCCTTGCGCTTTCCTTCACGCCGATAATCAGCAATACCATCAATATTAAAATGATTCCCGTCGCGGGTAGGTTAATGTAACCGCCAGCGGAAGGGGCGTGGGTTAAGTAGAAGGGCAAGGCTATCCCGATACCTTCCAAGGCGTTGTTGAAATACCCCGACCAGCCATTTGCCACGGCGGCAACGGAAATACCATATTCCAAAATCAAGTCCCAACCGATGATCCATGCCGCCAACTCGCCGAAGGCAGCGTAGCTGTATCCATAGGCACTGCCACAGCCGCCCACGCTGGAAGCCAGTTCGGCATAGGATAAGGCGGCAAAGGCGCAGGCCAAACCGGCAAAGATGAACGAGAGAATGACGGCCGGTCCCGCTAAAGTGGCTGCCGCAATGCCAGTCAGCACAAATATGCCAGTGCCGATGATTGCACCAATACCTAGCAGGGTGAGATCGACGGCGCTAAGGCAGCGACGCAGGCCACTTTCTTCAAAATCATCAGGCGTACTGCGTTTGATACGAAATATTTGCATTAGGATTCTCCAAAATGGGCGATTGCATGAGGCAATTATGCACGAAGAACAAGTAGAAATGGCAGAGAACACTAGAAAATGCTATAAATTGTTAATAACTGATTTTATGCAACAGTCTAGGATTGGAGCAAAACAATAAGCAAATGTTGCTTCCATGCGTAACATCAGTTAATCAAACCAGTGAGATGTTCCCCATATCGCCCGTAAACCCAATCCGTACAATATTTAGAGGGTATTTTTAGATGTTACTTGAAGCTTTTCAGTTAGGTGATTTGAACCTAAAGAACCGTGTGGCGCTGGCGCCTATGACTAGGGCTAGGGCGGGGGTTGAGCGCCTACCCAATGCCTTGATGGCTGAATATTATGCGCAACGCGCATCTGCCGGGTTAATCATCACCGAAGCCACCGTTGTTTCCGAGCAAGGCATCGGTTGGCCCAACACCCCCGGCATCTATTCTCAGGCACAGTCCGAGGCTTGGCGGCAAGTGGTTGATGCGGTTCATGCCAAGGGTACGCCCGTCTTCATGCAATTGTGGCATTGTGGGCGGGCATCCCATAGCAGTTTCCACCATGGCAACCTTCCCGTTGCGCCTTCGGCGATCAAGCTGGAAGGCGACATGATTCATACGCCCAATGGCAAAGCAAACTATGAAATCCCAAGGGCGTTGGAAACCGCCGAAATTCCCGGCATTGTGGAAGATTACCGGCGTGCGGCTAGGCTTGCCAAGAGCGCTGGTTTTGACGGCATCGAAATTCACTCAGCCAATGGCTATTTACTGGATGAATTCCTTCAATTCAAAACCAACCACCGTGAAGACCTGTATGGCGGCAGTTTGGAAAACCGTTTACGCCTGTTAACTGAAATCCTCGAAGCCGTATTGACTGTTTACCCATCCCGTCGCGTTGCCGTCAGGTTATCACCCAATGGCGTGTTCAATGACATGGGCTCGCCCGATTACCGGGAAACATTCCTGTATGCAGCCGAACAATTAAATGCCTTCGGGCTTGGGTTTTTGCATATCATGGATGGCTTGGCTTTCGGTTTCCATGGCTTGGGTGAGCCGATGACTTTGGCGGACTTTAGGAATGTGTATAAAGGCCCGATAATGGGCAATTGTGGGCATACCCAAGCATCAGCGGAACAACTACTACAAGCAGGTGATTGTGATTTGGTGGCGTTTGGCCGCCCTTACATCACCAACCCCGATTTGGTTGAGCGCTTATCCAATGGCTGGCCTTTGACAGATTTCTCTGACATGAAACACTGGTATTCCCCTGGTGCTGAGGGATATTCAGACTATCCTGCCTACCAAGCTTAAACTGCCCCACTTCTGTTGCCATGACTGGCAAAGACTTTCCTTGGTTGTTCCTGCAGGGATTGCCGGAATAATTCCTTATATTGACTGATGTTACGCAGCGGCCTAGGATTGGAGCGTTTCTCTGGAAAATAATCAAATGTTGCGTTCGTGCGCAACATCAGATTTTAACAGTATTGCCGTTCATCCTTCCTTTTGATGAGCTGGAGTTAATGCAAAGTTCTATTGTTTGACACTAAACGCAAGCCGGTATTGATCATCACCACTTGCTGCCCAAGCAAATGCACACTGCCACGGCGACGATTCTCCCCGTTCTCACTGAACTCAAAGTTATAAACCCGCCGCAATACCAATCGCCCGTAATCATTTCGGGCTGGTTTCAAGCTAAACAACGCAATGGTCTCGTCTAGCAATTGTAGCCCGTCCTCTTCACAAGCCTCCCGCGCAGCCTTAACCCCCGCTTCTTTGGCTTGAAGGCTGTCGTACCAGAACCAAGCGATTAATCCGATGATGATAAGGATGGCTATTTCCATGGGCGTTTTGAATAATGGCGGGGGCGAACGGAATTTTAGTGAATTATGTTATTATATCAATAAGTTGCACTAAGTGCAGCAAGGTTTAAGAGATCAAATGATTTTTAGGGTTATTTTGCATGTCTGCATCCCACTTGGAGTGTTCATATTTCTAAACAATAAAATAGGTTATCCACCGATGCACCGCCATCCAAGCTTGACATTAAAATATCGCCAATTTTTCAATGGCTTAGCAGGATCAAAATAACAAATAAACTAATAATCAAAGACTTAGAAAACTGCATTGGTATCATATCCTTTTCATTAGTTTCTAATCCCAGCTTGCCAAACACCAAAAGTAAACATCAACAATGAAGCAATCCACAAAGTTATCCACAGCTTTGTCCACGGAAGATCATAAGCGTGACTCCGACATTCCAGTGTTAATCATAGGGTGCGGCGACATAGGCACTCGAGTTGCGGCTTTGGAAAAAGCAGCAGGGCGACAGGTTGCCGCCTTGTCACGTTCGGAAACTTCAAGACTTAATCTAACCCAGCGCGGGATTGTCGCTGTCATGGGTGATCTGGACAATCTTGATTCCTTGCATGAATTGCCATTAAAAACTAAAGTGATCTATTACTTTGCCCCACCTCCCTCAGAAGGCTGTGACGAACCCCGCTTGACGGCATTGCTTGCCGCGTTGAATGAAGATGCTTTAGCGTCCCGTGTGGTTTATATCAGCACAAGTGGTGTGTATGGCGATTGCGGTGGTGCATGGGTGACTGAAGAGTGGCCAGTGAATCCGCGTTCAGACCGTGCAAGACGGAGAGCAGTGGCTGAAAAACGACTGACAGAATGGGCGTTGGTGCATAACGTTGATACTGTCATTCTCCGAGTCCCCGGCATTTATGGCCCTGGCAGATTGCCGGCCGAGCGCATCAGACGAGGCATACCCGTCGTGAGGGAAGACGAGTCGCCTTGGAGTAACCGTATCCATGCGGACGATTTGGCGCAAGCCTGTTTTCAGGCCGCACGACGCGGAATGGCTGGCGGAATCTACAATGCCAGTGATGGCAATCCAACGACCATGACTGATTATTTTAACCGCGTTGCTGATTTTCTTGGGCTTCCTCGCCCACCGGTCATTTCCATGGAAGAAGCTAGGAACACCCTAGGCCCGGGGATTCTATCGTTTTTAGAAGAGTCCAAACGCTTGGATAATCGCCGAATGTTAGAAGAATTGGAAATTGAACTGCGTTATCCAAACCTTTCCCGCGGACTGCCTGCCTGCCTAGAATGAATTCACCTATGCATCAACTTCTTTTAGCAACAGATGTTACGCACGAAAGCAACAGTTGCCTATTGACTAGCCAAGCGGGAGCGTCAAAGACTGGTTTGACTTGTGATTAGAAATGCGAAGCTTGCCTCGCCTGTCAAAGCAAGCCCTTCGACTTCGCTCAGGACAGGCTTTGACGCTCCAACCCTACTTAACATCAGTTACTAATAGCCTAGGCTAGTCTCTCAGGGCTATAATGCCCCATTGGCAATGGCGGTTGGATGCTCTCTTTCTGTTGCAAGTACAATCATGGGGTGGAATAAAGTGAAAGTAAAAAATGAAATTCAGCTCCTAAAAAAGGCGGTCGAAGTCGCAGAAAAATACGCTAAAAACCGTGGATTTACCCCATTTCCACCGACTACCACGGCCAACGAAAAAATCGAATGTAGTTATCGCCTATTGGTCAAAGACAAGCTCATTACTCCTCTTGCCGTCGATCAGGAAAATATTCCCAATATGAAGCATAAATTGGCGATATGGATTTCCCGTCAACTGCCCAAAGACCATCCCCTTTTGAAATAGTCAGCATTTTATTTCTTTGAATATAGCTAGGTAATACGGATGAAAAAAAGCATTGGTTTATGTATGATCGTGAAAAACGAGGCAAAAGTCATCCGCCGTTGTTTGGATAGTGTCATGCCACTGATTGACTATGTTTGCATAATCGATACTGGCTCCACCGATGGCACCCAAGCGATTATCAAACAATATCTGAATGAAAAAAACCTGATAGGCGAGGTTTTCGATGAACCTTGGCAGAATTTCGCCTACAACCGAACATTTGCATTGGCTAAATTACGGGAAAGACAAGATGTGGATTATGCACTAATGATTGATGCAGACAGCATTATTACCTATACAAAACATTTCAATGCTGAAACATTCAAAAATGGATTGGAAGCTGATGTTTATGATGTGAACTTGCGCTTAGGCAGCATTATTTATCACTTGCCGTTATTGACTAGCAACAAACTCTCATTTAATTATAAAGGGGTGTTACACGAATATTTAGAGCTAGGCGATGGTAAATCCCGAAAAGCTGCCGAAGGTTTTTTTAACGATCATATCCAGGATAGCGCTAGAAACACTAACCCAAAGAAATACCTAGACGATGCCCTTGTATTTGAAAATGCGTTAAGGACGGAAACCGACCCTTTTTTGATCTCCCGTTACACGTTTTATTTGGCCCAAAGTTATCGGGACTGCGGCGAAAAAGGCAAATCACTAGAGGCTTATCAACGACGGACAACAATGGGATATTGGGATCAAGAAATATTTTACAGCCTTTATCAAATCGCTAAAATCAAGGAAGAATTAAACTATCAGGATGCAGAGGTTATTCAAACTTACCTAGCAGCTTATGAAGTTTTCCCTGCTCGTGCCGAGTCTTTGCATGGCGCCGTCCGATTTTGCCGTTTGCATAATAAATTCCACCAAGCTTATCTATTGGGCAAACATGCCCTCACCATCCCCAACCAACCGGGTGGTTTATTTGTCGAGCAATGGATTTATAATTATGGTTTATTGGATGAGTTTTCGATAGTGGCTTATTGGGCTGGATACTATCGCGAATCCTTTGATGCTTGCCTGAAATTACTCAGAGATAAGCAACCGCCTCTGGCCGAGCGGGATAGGATTAAAAAAAATGCTGAATTCGCCATCCAAAAATTGAACAACCCGGCATTGCGCAATTTGTTGCCCGCATAAACAAAAAAAGCCGGGTTCCGTCAAGAACCCGGCTAATTCAATGAAAGGGATTAACTCATGACCTGCTGTAGCAGTTTGTTCAGTTTATGAACAAACCCGGCAGGGTCTTCAATTTGACCGCCTTCGCTAAGCACAGCCTGATCGAACAATATCAAGGCCAAATCGGCAAAGCGGGTTTCGTCAGCTTCACTCTTCAGTTTGTTGATCAATGTGTGATTCGGATTGATTTCAAACACAGGCTTGCTGGTCGGGACGTTTTGACCGACTTCCTTTAAAATCCGCTCCATTGTGCGGTTCATGCCATAAGCCTCGCTGACCAAACAGGCTGGCGAATCGGTCAAACGATGGCTTAGCTTGACATCGGCAACCTTACCTTCCAAGGCTTTCTTGATTCTGCCGATCACATCTTCAAAGTCTTTTCCGATGTTGTCGATTTCTTCTTTTTCCTTTTCGTCCTCCAGTTTACCCAAATCCAAATCCCCACGGGCAATGGATTGCAGATGCTTGCCTTCGTAATCGCTGAGGTGGTCGGCCAACCAAGAATCGATGCGGTCACCAAGCAACAGGACTTCCACGCCTTTTTTGCGGAAAATTTCCATATGAGGGCTATTTTTTGCCGCTGACAAACTATCGGCGGTGATGTAGAAAATCTTGTCTTGGCCTTCTTTCATCCGTGAAATGTAATCATCCAAAGACACTTCTTGGGCATCATTCTCGGTGGAGGAGAAGCGCAACAACTTGGCAATGCGATCTTTATTCTTGTAGTCGTCGATAACGCCTTCCTTAAGCACCTGGCCAAACTCTTTCCAAAAGGACTTGAATTTATCGGGATCGTTTTTCGCCAAATCTTCAAACAATCCCAACAATTTCTTCACTGCCCCGGAGCGGATTTTTTCCAGCAACTGGTTTTCTTGCAGTAACTCCCGTGAAATATTGAGGGGCAGGGAATCGGAGTCAATCACACCGCGAATGAAGCGCAGATAGCGCGGCATCAGCTTATCGGCGTCGTCAGTGATAAACACCTTTTTCACATATAACTTCACACCATGCTTAGGGTCGCGCTCCCACAGGTCGAACGGTGCATGTGAGGGAATGTAAAGCAACATCGTGTATTCGTTGGTCCCTTCGACACGGCTATGCAAGCGAGCCAGCGGTTCCTTGAAGTCATGGGAAACATGCTTGTAGAACTCGTTGTATTGGTCTTCGGTAATTTCATCCTTGGACTTCGTCCACAAAGCTGACGCACTGTTGACGACCTCGTATTCGACTGGCTTTGCTTCTTCCCCTTCCTCAACATGCGTCTCCTTTATCATTTCAATAGGGATGGAGATATGATCGGAGAATTTGCGGATGATTGAGCGTAGCTTCCACCCCTCCAAGAATTCGTCCTCACCCTCGCGCAAATGTAGGGTGATTTTGGTGCCTCGGTCTTCCTTTTGGATGGCCTCCAAGGTGAACTCTCCTTCCCCGTTCGATTCCCAACGCACACCTTCATCAGGGTCGCCGCCGGCTTCGCGGGTTTCCAAGGTCACACGATCGGCAACGATGAAAGACGAGTAGAAGCCCACGCCAAACTGACCAATCAACTGGCTGTCTTTGGCTTCGTCGCCGGTCAAGGATTCAAAGAAACGGCGAGTGCCTGAACGGGCTATCGTGCCAATATTCTCGCGCACTTCGTCACGATTCATGCCGATGCCGTTGTCCGAAATCGTGATGGTGCGCAGTTCTTTGTCGAACTCCAGCCGGATTTTCAACTGGCTGTCCCCTTCGTAGAGGCTTTCATTGCTCAGCGCACTGAAGCGAAGCTTGTCAGCCGCGTCGGAGGCATTGGAGATCAACTCGCGTAGAAAGATTTCCTTGTTGCTATACAAGGAGTGAATCATCAGGTGAAGCAGTTGTTTGACTTCCGCTTCAAACCCTAGGGTGACTTTGTTTTCTGCAACAGTCATAGTATTAGCAAATCCTCGTTAATCGTATTGAAAAAGTTAAGCCTAGTTCTGGCAATTGTTTTGACATTATTGGGATGTTTTAGAAATTTTCAAGTGGCTTTTTGGTTTGCTTTACGATGAAAGCTTAGTTGATTGTAACAATACAGGGCTGCAAGAACGATCACTGAGTATCCACTCGCTACCATCCAAGCGAGGAAGGAGTAAACATGCGCCTTTTCATCTGACATGGACTTGCAGCATGTTGATGATATGCTCTCACGGGCGCACTCATTCCGGCATGGATGCCGGACAAATCGGCAGGATAGCCGATTTGCTTGGGCTTTGCCGCCAGAAGGGTAAGGGACAAGAATGTCCCAAATGTATCTAGGCCGTGGACCACTGCCATTAAGTTAGCGTTCGTAGTTCCGCCTTTAGGCGGAAGACAACCCCGAAAAGACCGGCTAAAGCCGGAACTACAAACGATTTTGGCATGTTCAAAATCCTAAATGACGATTCCACAACATGCACTTAGCTCATTCTGAGAGTTGCTGGGTTCATATACAGCCACATACGTGATAACCTTAGCGATTTTATGCTAGTAGAGGCATCTGTTCGTCACATCGGATGAGTGCTTTCCCCCATAATTCGTTCAAGGCACACGCTATGATTCGATTGCTCCGTGAACTCGTCCAGAAAGGCTTGGCGAAACAAGTCCCCGCCACAGGCTTGGGTGTTTTCCGCATCTTGGTTGGTTTGGTGATTTTGCAGGAGGTGTTTTACCTACTGTATTTCCGCCATTTGATTTTTGACCGTATCCCCTTTGTGGATCAAGCATCCCCGGTGGTGGATTTATTCCTGAGCCTGTGGGCCATCGTCGCAACGTGCATCGTGCTTGGGTTTTATTACCGCCTCGCAGCGGTGGCGAATTACCTGTTGTGGCTGGTGTTCGTTGGTTTCACGCCGATGTGGCTGGACTTCGACGGCGGTTTTGACCAAATGTTGACCGGTATCAGCTTCTTCTTAATGTTCCTGCCGGCGGAACGCGGCTTGTCATTGGATAATCTGCGTTACAAGCTGAAGTATTCATTTTTAACCAAGCACTACCAGCCCAACACCTCCGTGTCGGTGTTGTGTTATCTGCTGCCAGTGGCTGTCGTGATGGGATTTTTGTACCTAGATGCCGGTATCCACAAGCTGTCCGCTGAATTCTGGCGCAATGGCATGGGTTCTTGGCTACCGCCCACCCATCCTTATTACATGTCGCCCTTGAATATGCGCTGGCTGATGGAAAACCAATGGCTGGAGCGGGTCATTGGCTATTCGCTCATCTGCTTTCAATTCTTGTTTTTGCCGTTGATGTGGTTTCGCTGGGCGCGAGTGCCTTTACTGTTGATTGGGGTTAGCTTTCATGTCGGCATTATCCTGTCGCTAAACATTTACCAGTTCGGCTTTGGCATGTTGGCCCCTTACGCGCTGTTGGTGCCGTTCTCATGGTGGAAAGTGCTGCGTCTGAAAATGGCGACGCTGACGGTGTACTATGACGGACTATGCCCTTTGTGCAACCGCACGGTGATTATTCTGTCGCATTTTGATCTCTTGGGCGCGATTTCATTTAAAGATTTGCAAACCTACGCCAAATATTGTCGGGCATTGGATGCCGTTCCCCCCGCAGAACTGCTGACGGATTTGTACGCAGTGGATATGCAAGGCAATCTGTTTTCGGGTGTAGACACATACACTCGCATTCTGTCCGCGATGGTTTATCCTGCCCCTGTCGCTTGGTTCATCAGGCTCCCCGGCATTTATCAAATCGCCAAAGCCACTTACCGTCGCATCGCTGACAACCGTACCCGACTCGTCTGTGATGTCAGTTGCGCAGCGCCGCCACAATCACCGGAAGATGATTGTTGGGCCAAGCTATATATCCACTATTCCGGGTCTCAGCGCCGTCAAGCCACACGGATAGCCAAATTGCTCGTATTAATCATCCTGCTTCAACTGAACAGCACGTTACAGTTTGGGGTATTCTTCAGGCTAAACAAAGGCCACGCCCGCACCGAGTTAGGGCAAGTGCTGGAAGGGGCCAGCAATTCCATTCTGTTTTTGTCGCATACTTTCTTAGGCATTACACCCCACGCCTTGTACATGCACGATCATTTTGTCGGTTATAACCATCTGCTTGCGATTGCTTACCGTGACAAAGACGGTCAGGAACATTTCCTGCCCTTCGTCAACGAGGAAGGGCGCATCGTCGCCCCCAACTGGGGACGGGTCCAATGCTGGTGGGCGAATATTGCGGTGACACCGCATATCAAACGCCAACGGCTCAACAAAGCTTTAATGCAGGTGACTGCATTTTGGGGGAATAAAGTTGGGCTGGATGTAGGCAACACTGTTTTTCTTTTAAAAATGAAAGAAGTCCGTGTCCCGATGGATTGGGAGCCGAATCTTCGTGATTATAATATCCGGCAAGCTTGGCGGAACATAGGCACGGTGAAGTGGGACGACGTGGGCCACGTGGTCGTGGAGACGCCCGGAATCAATTTGGAGGCGCTATGATTCAATCCCTCCGAACAAGGCTAACGGCGTTTGGTGGCTTTTAAGAACTGATATTGCGCAGTGGCCAAGGGTTGGAGCGTCAAAGCAAGCCCTTCGACTTCGCTCAGGACAGGCTTTGACGCTCCTTGTTTCGCAACAAAATAAGCAACTGTTGCGTCCGTGCGTAACATCAGTTATGTAAGCTAACATTACAGTTAGGGCTTGAATCTTGCCCGGTTTGGGCTGAAAATGCATCATTCGGATAAATATCCGCCCGTGGTCTGAGTTGGCCGTGCCGGCCTTACTCACCCCCTCAACATCTTTGGAGATACCTGTGAGTGAAAACATCCTAAACATAAGCGACGATAACTTTGAAGAGCAAGTCCTCAATGCGACTGGGCCCGTGTTAGTCGATTATTGGGCCGAATGGTGCGGACCCTGCAAAATGATTGCGCCCATCTTAGAGGACATCGCCAAAGATTATGAGGGCAAACTCACCGTAGCCAAATTAAACATTGACGATAATTCAGCAACGCCCCAACGCTACGGTGTACGAGGCATTCCCACTTTAATGTTGTTCGTTAATGGTCAAGTGCAAGGAACCAAAGTTGGCGCACTATCCAAGTCGCAACTTGCGGCTTTCTTGGACACAAGTATCTGATCGGCTCTGGCCCGTTTTGAAACTTTCTGGACGGGCCATGTATCATCGTGTTATACTTATAATGCTGAAAAACTAGAAGAATTAATCTCCTAAACAAGCGACCACTACCGGTTGTCTCCCAAATAGGCTCAAAGACCCGGCAACTCTCGCCTGGTCCATCCCTAAATCAAGCGACGCATACCTTTCAAACCGCATTTCTTGACTCATACCTATGAACTTGACCGATCTTAAACGTAAGCCCGTATCCGAGCTTATCGACATAGCCGAATCACTCGATATTGAGGGATTCGCCCGCTCCAAAAAACAGGACCTCATTTTTGCCATCTTAAAAAAACAGGCCAAAAGTGGCGAAGACATTTACGGCGACGGTGTGCTGGAAATCCTGACAGATGGCTTTGGTTTTCTCCGTTCTGCCGACAGTTCGTATTTGGCAGGGCCAGATGACATTTATGTTTCACCCAGCCAAATCAGGCGTTTTTCCCTGCGAACAGGCGATACG
Organism: uncultured Methylococcaceae bacterium; assembly: GCA_903911305.1. Lineage (GTDB taxonomy): Bacteria > Pseudomonadota > Gammaproteobacteria > Methylococcales > Methylococcaceae > Methylumidiphilus. The sequence continues at coordinate 42,266 of CAIWDB010000496.1, forward strand.
ATTTCCGGAAAAATCAGGCCGCCGAAGGAAGGCGAGCGCTATTTTGCCATGCTCAAAGTCGAGCAGATCAATTTTGAACCCCCCGAGAACGCCAAGCATAAGATCCTTTTTTCAAACCTCACTCCGTTGTTCCCCAAGTCGCGTTTCGTGCTTGAATTGGGCAATGGCACTAGCGAGGATCTAACCGCACGCATTATCGACTTGGTGGCTCCCATTGGCAAAGGTCAACGCGGCCTGATTGTCTCGCCTCCCAAGGCGGGTAAGACGATGATTTTGCAAAACCTTGCCCACTCCATCTCCGAACAGAACCCGGAATGTTATTTGATTGTATTGCTGATCGACGAACGCCCGGAGGAAGTGACTGAAATGCAGCGCAGCGTGAAAGGAGAGGTAGTGTCTTCGACCTTTGACGAACCACCCTCCCGCCATGTCCAAGTGGCTGAAATGGTCATTGAGAAAGCGAAAAGGCTGGTTGAACACAAGCGCGACGTGATAATTTTGCTCGATTCCATCACTCGTCTAGCCCGCGCCTACAACACTGTCGTGCCATCATCCGGCAAAGTGCTAACTGGCGGTGTCGATGCCAACGCACTGGAACGGCCCAAGCGATTTTTCGGCGCAGCACGGAACATTGAGGAAGGCGGCAGCTTAACCATCATTGCCACCGCACTGGTGGACACGGGTTCTCGCATGGACGAGGTGATCTACGAGGAATTCAAAGGCACGGGCAACATGGAGCTTCACTTGGAGCGCAAAATCGCCGAAAAGCGCATTTACCCCGCCATCAATATCAATCGCTCCGGCACTCGCCGTGAAGAATACTTAGTCCCTCAAGACGAACTGCAAAAATGTTGGATATTGCGCAAGATTCTCCAACCGATGGACGAAATGGCGGCTAGTGAATTCTTAATCGGAAAATTGAAAGACACCAAAACCAACGGCGAATTTTTTGATTCGATGAAAAGATAGGTAAGATAGTCACTCGGACAGGCAAATATTAATAGTATTTGCCCGCCGCTTTCCTATTAATGGTGGATTATTGGCGAAATTTTTGACGCCGACGAGTGGCTATCAACCCAAGCATTCCTATCCCAATTAAAGCAACACTATCCGGCTCAGGTATGGCAATACTGCCGAAAAGCCCGTTGACTTCGTTATTGATGCCGGCGGCAAAATAAAGTTTATTGGTGGCACCACCGCTGCCTCCATTGCCGAAAGTCAGCCACCAAACCCCTTCAATCACAACGTCTTGTTCAAAAGCGTCTTTCAATGCGTAACGAGCATAAGCCTATAATTGGGAAGGGGAAGCCAACAATCCAGGCGCAGTGTTGATAATCTGCTTATTACAGTCCGGCAGCTTGCCAAAATCCGCCACGGCTACACAAGCATCGACAGTTTGTAGGGCACTTGAATGAGACATCGACGCTTGCAAGCCGGACAATATAAACTCTGCGCTAAGATGGGGCTTTAATTCCAACAGCAATGCGATCAAACCGGAGATGTGGGCGGCAGCGAATGAACTACCCGACATGAAATTATAACTGCCATGAGGTAGGGTGGTTAAAATTTCCATGCCTGGCGCAGGAATGCTACCCCCCACAAGCAATTCGGGGTTTACCTTGGCGTTGGCTGTCCGCACGGCAATAACTCCCTTCACGGAAGCCGGAAAATCGCTTTTGCCCATGTCAGCCGAAGGCGCAGAGGCCACCACGATAATGCCATCATCGACCGCTTTGCTCACCAAACGCTTAACGAGCGGATCTTCCGTACCCACCAAGCTAAGATTGATGATTTCAGGCTTAAGGTTGATTGCGGTATTCAAAGCCAACGCCAAAGTTAGACTGTTGCAATCCGCCTCCGCTTTTTTGGGTTCGACCTGCCAACAGGCTTTGAGGGCGATAATTTTGGCATTCGGCGCCATCCCAACAATGCCCATTTGATTGTTGGCAGTCGCAGCGATAATCCCCGCCACGGCAGTTCCATGAATGTCATCAAGGCCGTTATTCGGCTCTTCGACAAAATTCTGCGAGAGGGCTATTTGGCCCGCCAAGTCGGGATGTTTGTCGTCCACGCCGGTGTCGATGACGGCGATCTTGACATTCCGACCCGTGGCGATATGGTGGGCCGGTTCGACATGCATGTCGCGGATTCCAGTCTGTAGCTTAAAGTAGGGGTCGGTGTAAGTTTCCCCCATCACATGAAATGCCTTCATCGTTTGCACCGCTTCAATCCGCTTGTCCTTCTCCAGACGCTTCAATATTTGCTCCATAGATTGATTAACCGGTATCTCGTAAACCACACAATGGATTCCAAGCGAATTAATCGGCCATTGAGTCACTTGGTGAAGTCCGTAGTCATCGGCCAACGCTTCGGCAACCCGTTTGCTCCAAGTTGAGTTACCATAACTGCTTCGTTGTCGATAACCATTGACCGGGTCTGCAATGGGAACCCTCTGATTGCGCTCATCCTCGAAGGTGATCAGTATCTGGTTGGATGACGACGACAGCGGGTTGCTCACGGGAGGCAGCGTAAGCTTTGAATATGGCGAGCCAACAGAAGATGCACATGCACTCACCAGCAAAGCCAGCAATGACGCTATCAATAGCCTTATTTTGATAGGCACTAGCCACCTCCACCATTTGGCTTGTCAGATTGCGGTAAAGCAGGCTCGGCAAAAATAACTAATTTGCTGCCGCGTAATTGGTTAATAGCATGGTCTATTGACATGCCATCTGGAATTCGAACAGTCATCGCACTCACCGAGTTTGGGTGATCCACTATGTTGCCTTGAATTGAACCAATCAAACCACTGATTTCCTGCTCAGTCACCCGATCCGCAAAAATAACACGGATGTCTTGAGTGCCGAAACGATCCAATTCATGTGAATTGGCAACGGTATGATAGTCCTTGATGCCTTTGGAGGGTATTCCGCCAAATTGCAGCGCGATAGCGATAGCCAACAGTGCTGTGGCAAAGACAGGAACCATGTGTTTAGTCGTAAAGAATTCATCCAGCAAAAGCCTCCAGCGGCTTAGCCTTTGCTGACTCACTATTGGTTGACTGATACGATTTGACTTTGACTCATCTTCCTCATGAATGCGTGTCATCAGCCTTTCAAAAGAGGGTTTGCTGGATATTTCCACCCGAGGGGTATGCTCCAACTTCTTGGCAAGCATGGTTTGGTTGGAAAGCTCCCGTCGGCAAAGCAAGCAAACTTGTATATGCGCCTTGACCCGATTACGCTCCGATCCTGCCAAGCTTCCATTTGCATACCAAGGAATTAGCAACCAAATCTCATCGTGGTCTGAATAGGCTAAGGATGACTGAGTGTTCATATTAGGTAACCTCTATGATCGGAACTGGATTCTGGCAGGAACTCAGGAAACAGCGCCTTGATTTTTTTTCTGGCATTGAACATGCGTGTCTTGACGGTATTCTCGGGGCAATCCATGATCTGAGCGATTTCTTGGTAGTGCAAACCTTGGTGGTAAGTCAATTCCAGCACCGCTCGTTGATCCGCCGGAAGTTTACTAAACGCCACCGAAATCCAATCTTCAAGCTCCAAATTTTGCAAGCCGCTATCTTGCACGCCGGGTATGAGGGCTTCCGCTTCCTCCAACTCCAAATGCTCGCCAGTGGGTCGCTCGGACATTGATTTCAGCGATTTCTTATAGGCTATCCCAAATATCCAAGTTGAAGCCCGGGCATCTGGCTGGAAAGATGACGCCCTTCTCCACACGACATACATGGTGTCATTGATAATTTCTTCAATTTGATCAAGCTGTCGCGTGACCCGAAACACAAACCTGAATAGTTTAGGGTAATAACGCTTATACAGTACCTCAAATGCTTCAGTATCGGACTCGCATATCTGTCGGATCAAATCATTGTCGCTTGGTTCGCCAATGTGAGGCTTGAACATTTGTCTTGGTTCCCAATTTCTCGAATTATTTAACATATCTCTATGATCCTTGATGTGGTTCCAACAGGCAAGTTCTTCGGCCCTTTGGCTTGGCAATTACGGGTGTCTTTACCTGTTCATTCCCTGTTTTTGCGATTAGGTTCATTCTAAAAGTTAAAATTTAGCTAACTGATGTTACGCGGTGGAATAGGATTGGAGCGTCAAAGCCTGTCCTGAGCAAAGCCGAAGGGCTTGCTTTGACGCCCCTTTTTGCTAGAAAATATGCAACTGTTGCAGTTATGCGTAACATCAGTTAATTACTCTACCTAAAAGCCCGTCGAAAAAGAAAAAATAAAGTTCTGTTTAAGATCAGGCAATTCAAGTGCGCCATACTCGGATGAAACCCCCACATCGGAATAATCGGCATAACGTAAGTCTAAAGAGCCATGCTTGAAGAACCAAGTGACACCCAAATTCCAATAAAGCGTATCGTATTCGAGTGCGGGGGTCGCGTTGCTGTAACCTAAGCCCGCAGAGACTGACAAATTGGGGAATATTGGATAACGCCCGGCGAGTTCGATATTGGCAGTCCCACCTCCCCGGTTGTAGGCATCATTGGCAAAATCAAATCGAAAGCTGACTAAGTCACTGTAATGTAGACTGGCGCTGTACTCGTTGTAGTCGGAGAATTTTCCAAAAATTCGGCCATCATATAAATAACGCGACACCGAAGTTTCAATACGCCACTGGTCGGACAGCTTATGGCTAAACCCGACATAAGGATAAAATTCGACATTCGACCGATCTGGGTAATCAGTGTCATCAAAGTCCACCCATGAAATCCAAGAACCCACATAGAAACCCGATGCATGGTCGTAATCCACATTGGCACGAATAGAAGGATGGTTGCCGCTTTTGGAATAGCCTCGGTAGAAATATTCGGTGGAAATGATGGCAAGCGCACCAAATCCTTCCGCCATGACTGGGGCTGATGAGTGTATGAGGTACACGCCAATACAGGCTATGGATAATTTAAACGAATGGCTCAAAGGTGATTATCACTCAATCAATAATTCAATACCGAGTTTATTATCGCAATTAAATCACATCAAGGTTGTGACTTTTCAAACTGGGAGAATGATGCGATTAACCGTGAAACACATGAACTCGGAGGGTGTTTTAATAACTGATGTTACGCACTGTCAACAAATGGAGCGTCAAAGCTTGCTTTGACAGCCGAAGCAAACTTCGCTTATCCAAGCTCATGTCAAAGCAAGCTTTGACGCTCCAGGGCCGGGAAGGCTTTTAAAGCTGGTTGAGGCTTATGGGTAATCAGGTTATGAAATGAGATTGACGTTTATGGCTTTTCAGTCGCACAATTATGAATAATGTGATGATAAAAAATTTTCCTAACCTTCATTTCCTATAATGCCAAAGGGTATAAAACCTATGAAAAGCCGTCTAAAATTAACTGCGGCCGCCGTGCTTTTATCCGGGCTAATCCCGGTTTCCACTTATGCAACGGTAGCCGTCACCGCTCAAGACACC
>CAIWDB010000497.1 GCA_903911305.1 uncultured Methylococcaceae bacterium
TCCGATAAGCCATTATAAATAATACCGCCCTTCGCCACTTGGTCTGCCCTTTCCTCCTTTTCATCAAAGCTTAGGCTAATCGACCACAGGTATTCAACCCTAGGCTCCAGCCGATACCCGGTTAATGGATAACCTTGGATACCCGGATTATTCGGCAGCAGCAAGGTATTCTCAAATAGCGGTTTAGATGAGGAAGCCTTATTGAGCGAAAAAGTCAGCTTGCCTTGTTTAGGAATCGCCGAGATGAACCAGTAAAACATAGGCTGATCTTGGCTGGCCCAACTGGATTGTTTGGGAGCCACCACGGACAAGACCAAGGTTCCGCCTCGCGTCCCCCCGCCTACGCGCCGGTCAGGCGCTCCGCGCAAGGGCGGCTGGTAGACGGGATTTGCTGGCAACGATGACGATGCGGAAATTTCCGCCATGGTCAACCCAACAGGCCAAAACCAAGAAAAACAGGAAATCAACAAGACCGACAGGGCGTTGCGGAACATGGCGATGCCTCAAAAAAGTTAGCTTTTATGCTTGCCTATCATCCTCCAACTCATCCCAATCCACAAGGCTAGAGCGCCCCCATTGCGCATTAGCATGGCTGAAAAAATAAATCTTAGCTGTGACCTAGGTCACAGCCAAAGGATATTGGACAGTGGTTTACTAGACCCGCAATCAGTTGTAGGCCGGAATAAGCCCGCCCTGTCGATATTTGCAACTACAAGAATGTCATTGGGCGGGCGTTTCCGGCAAAGCAGATGGATATACCATCAATGTATGCATCTTCGCCGGAAACGCCGCTGGCGCGGCTTATTCCGGCCTACTGCTGAAAAAATATATCTTAGCTGTGACCTATGTCACAGACAAAAGGTATTGGAGAGTTGTTTACTAGAGCCGCAATCAAAAAATGTAGCCCGGTTGGAGCGAAGCGGAATCCGGGTAGATGGTCGCTCTAATACTCGGATTCCGCTTTGCTCCATCCGGGCTATGTTACTCAAAAAACCTAAGGGGAACTGAAATGAAAATGTTGAAAACACTCGTACTAATTCTTGCCATGTCAATGATTTCGTCCGTGGTAAATGCCTCAGCTTATCAAGGCATTATATCTAGCATCGCCCCATTTAATAATAAGGTCTATGTAGTTATTGATAGTGGCGGGTGGGATGGCTCTGTAGGTTCATGTCAAGGTAACACAGTTAACGCGATTTTTGTTATTGATCCGTCGACTCAATTTGGTCGATTGCTCTATGCCACAGCTCTTTCAGCCAAGTTGACAGGGCGTCTTGTTTATGTAATGGGTAACGGCACTTGCGTTGGTGGCGCTCCCTATGGAAGTGGCTATGGCGAAGAGCTTATTGGATTGAATTTGAATGGTTGAAGACTGATTTCATAGATTTTCGTTGATTAAGTTAAATTCACTACTAGGTATACATTATGAACTTACATAGATTTCTCATCTTGATAGTTTGGCTATTGGTAAGCGGTTTTGTTTGGGCAGATGCCGCAGATGATTCAACGCTTATTATCCCAATTCCTGGCCCACAAGGGATTGCGGGTCCTGTGGGTCCGAAGGGGGATGCCGGTCCAAGTGGACCAAAGGGTGACCAAGGTATTCTGGGAGCTAAGGGAGATACTGGGGCAAAAGGAGATACTGGCCCGAAAGGAGACCAAGGGCCACAGGGAGTTCCCGGCCCGCCAGTCAATACTAGCGCAGTATGTTCTAGCGCATCTGCTAATCGGGGTGATGGCGCTTGTTCCTGTTCTAGGACAACAATCAGCAAGATCTATTCTTTTACTTCCTGTACGGTGTCATCAGGTACAGGCTCATGCACTGCAACAGGTTCCAGCCCCTTTGTTGGTCAATGCTGTGTTTGTGCTTATTAACCGATATTTTACATCGATTCCACTCTGAGCATGGTATCGGTGAATGTATCAAACATTAATTTGGAGATTACAATGAAACTATTAAAACTTCTTACTTTACTATCGTTACTACTTTCTAGTTATGCATATTCAGCAGATGAAACTGTTTATGGAAAAGTCGTATATGCTGGAACTTATGGTAATGGAGATGTGTATGTAGACATAGAAGCCATAATTAATGAGCCTGGGTGTGTGGGCACCCGCCTTGATGTTTCTTCACAAAATCCAAACATTAAAAATATTCTTCCTATTGCTTATATGGCAATGGCAACTGGTCAGAACATTAGTGTTCGTACTCAGGGATGTTATGCAGGTTCGCCGACCTTGGATAATTCAAGGGGTTCATGGTTCTACCTCATCCACAAATAGAGAGGCGTAAGCTGATTCCAAACATCCAATTTTGGAACCAGTCTATTGCAAGCTCCAGCTTGCCAAACTATACGAAGCAGGAGCTTCTAAGGCTAGGCTCCCAAGCTAGAACTTGGGAACCAGCTTAACAATGATTAATGCCATTCGACTAATTTAGGGGGATTTATGGCTACTCGACAACAACGCTTTTCAAATACTTGGCATTGCATAATGTCTTTTGCACTGCTGTGGATAGCTTTGTGCTTCGGCACGGCATGGGCCGCACCCTATGCTTACATCATTGATAAAACTAGTGTATTGGATATCATTGATACCGCATCTAATACATTTATAAAGAGGGTTTCCAGTAATGGATTGGATCCTTACAGCGTTGCTGTAAACCCGAATGGAACCCGTGTCTATGTCACCGAAAATAATTCAAGCAGCCTTTCCGTCTTAGATGCCTTGGGCAGTCCTGTTAAATCTGTGCCTGTGAGTGCAAATCCACAAAAGGTCATTGTGCATCCCAATGGGAAAAGGGTTTATGTTAGCTATAGATATTCAGCCCAAGGCTTTGTTTCTATTATTGATGCCGACACTAACACCGTTATGGCTGATAAATTAAATCCGCCGCCGTGTACAGGCACGCCTTGCAGCTTATCAATTTGGGATATTGCTTTGAGTCCTAACGGCACACGGTTATACGCGGTGGTTAGCTACATAGGAAGTCCTAATGCCTATAAACTCGTGGCATTCGACACGTCAAGTTTTCAAGTGCTCGCCACTATTGACCTGAGTTCGTATGGATACATAAATAGTATCGCATTAAACTCGACAGGAACACGAATTTATGCATCGCAATCAACTGGAAACTACCCTTCTATAAAATACAACGTATCGGTTATAGATGCAACAAACCTTCAAGTAATAACTTCAAAACTACTCGGAGTTGCAACTAAAATAATATCAGCGGTTGGCACTGAAATTATAACGAGTCCAGATGATACAAAGGTCTATGTGAATACCGGTGACATTTCAATCATGAATACATCGACCTACGCAGTGACTACCGTACCCATCAGTTTTGATCCAAACGCCACTAATGTTGTGGGCCATATGGCAATGAACCCGGACGGAAAAAGGATTTATGTGACTGGGTTTTACTCGCTTAACCCGCCTTATAATAACTATGCCTATCTCGATACGGCAAGCAACACATTAGTCAAGACATCGGCCCAAGTGCCAATATGTACTGATGCTAGGGCTTGTTTTGACCCTTCTGGCATAGCCATTGGTCCTGCAAACATAGCAACGCCTTACGCTCTTAGTATTTCCAACAACGGTAATGGGACGATTACCAGCAACCCGGTTGGGATTAACTGCGGCACGACATGCAGTGCGAATTTTAACCTAGGAACCAGCGTCACCCTCACAGCCACACCCGCGACGGGTTATTCCTTCAGCGCTTGGGGCGGGGCTTGCAGCGGCACGGGCGCTTGTGTGGTGACGATGAACTCGGCCCAATCTGTCACGGCGACATTTATTGTCGTTAAGGCCAATCAAACCATCAGTTTTGGAACAGCCCCAGCAGTGGTGTTTGGCGGTTCAGGCATGGTCTCGGCGACGGGCGGCGGTTCCGGCAATCCGGTGGTGTTTAGTTCGTCCACGACGGGCATATGCAGCACTTCGGGGACCAACGGTTCCACCGTCACTGGCTTGGCGGCGGGCAATTGCGTGATCGCCGCCAACCAAGCGGGCAACGCCAACTACAACGCCGCCCCGCAAGTGACGCAGACCATCAGCATCAGTAAGGCCAATCAAACTATCGCTTTTAAGGCTGCGCCGTCTGTGTTTGTTGGCGGCACAGGGACGGTTTCTGCAACCGGCGGCGGTTCGGGTAATCCGGTGTCGTTCACTTCGCAAACCAAGGCAGTCTGCACGGTCAGCGGCAATACAGTAACCGGCGTGGCGGCGGGTGCTTGCACGATAGCCGCCGACCAAGCGGGTAATGACAACTACAACGCCGCAACACTCGCCACGCAGACGTTGACGGTTACCAGTCAACCGGTTGCCCTGACCGTCATCAACGCTAATCCAACCGGCGGGACCGTCACCAGTGCTGATTCTGGCATCAACTGCGGTGCGACATGCAGCGCCAACTATACCCAAAACCAGATCGTCACGCTGACCGCCACACCCAAACAGGGTTATGTGTTTGCCGGTTGGAGCGGCGGCGGTTGCAGCGGAACCGCTTCTTGTGTCGTGACCATGGCCGCTGCCACTACCATCACGGCCCAGTTTAACCCCGGGCCTTGGTTGTCGGTGGTGATGGATTACTTGCTTGAAGATTAAACCAATGGAGTAGCAAAGCTTGCTTTATCTGGTCAAGGCGAGCCTTCCATTCCATTGATGTTTCCTCACTTAACTTTCTTGGAGATATGAAAATGAAAACGCTCAGCAAATTAATTTTGGTTTTTGGAATATTGTTAACCCCACACGCCTACGCAGAAACTCAATATTGCGGTAAGGTAAAAATAGTTAACTTTTTATCAGGTCCTGCGCATGGGTCGATGATGAAAGTCAGTAACCCTTCATGTGGCACTCATGATGGATGGGTATGCCTTGATCCCGGTGCGCAACACATGACACCTGAAATAAGTAAGCGGGTCTATGCACAAGTTTTGGCCTATCACATGGCAGATAAGGAATTTTGGTTGGGGGTATCTTTGGATAAGTCTGCAACGGGGTGTAACGGTCCTTATCCAGTAATAGCAGATTTGCGAACCAACGACAACAACTAATTGTTGATAAGCTTGAGTAATGCCGTCAAACCGTCAGGGATGCCGGTATATAAGCCATGCCTGTCCTGAGCAAAGCCGAAGGGGACGGTAAATTGTCAATTGTGTACGGACTTGCTTTAGCAAACGTAGCCCGGATGAAGCGAAGCGTAATCCGGGAAGATGCAAGCCTAAATACCAGGTCACACTTCGTTCCATCCGGGCTTTTTTTCCACCTTAACGATTTGGAGATTTAAAATGAAAATGTTCAGCAAATGTCTGTTAGCCATCGTAATGTCTGCGGTTCGCTTAAGTCAAACGTTAGGCCGCTTGGATGCTTTACCACAATCGTCTGCCGTCGCACATCGCATGCGGTGGCCGACTTACCACCTTTGTTACAAAGAGAGAGCACACCTCGCCATGAAGAACTCCCAGCATTTCAAACTCACCATAGCCACTGCCTTCGCCCTTCTTAGCACGTCTGCATTCGGCGGGCAGCAAACAGGGCAAGTTACGCAGGTCACTACTCGGGCCAGTGACGGCTTGATCTACTTCGATATGAGTGGATCACACGGCGGTCGACCCGCCTGTGCAACGTACTCGTACTGGATGATCAAGGACGAAAACTCCGCTGCAGGCAAGAGGCAACTCGCAGTTCTGTTGACAGCGCGAGCAACCGCCAAGGAAATTACGGTGACAGGCTCCAACACCTGTAGCCGCTGGGGGGACGGCGAGGACGTCGATGAAGTACGGTACTAACGGTTTTCGCATGCGGCCTAACCCCTCGCTGAACCGGACACGCCGCTACGTGTCCGGTTAGCTCGAACGTTAGGCCGGAATAAGCCCGCCCTGTCGATATTAAAAATTTCCAGAATATCTTTGGGCGGACGTTTCCGGTATAGAAGGCGCAATTGTTATCAATGTCTGCCATTTTGCCGGAAACGCCGCTGGCGCGGCTTATTCCGGCTACACCACGGATATTTTAGGTTGTGACTTAGGTCACAGACAGTGGTTATCAGGCAGTGGTTTACTATACCCACGATGTCCAAACTAACCCGGATTACGCTTCGCTCTTCGGCTACGCTCAGGACAGGCTTCATCCGGGTTATATGGCTTGGATACGTTAATTTAACTGAAGAGTATACATCATGGAATATATCAATTTATTTATATTGATAATTGGGCTAATGGTGAACAGTTTGGTTGTAGCCGATTCCGGCGACGATATGCCCTTGGTCATTCCCATTCCCGGCCCTCAAGGTGCTGTCGGCCCTGCGGGAGCGAAGGGGGATACTGGGCCAGCGGGTCCAAAAGGCGAGCAAGGTATTCAAGGTATTCCGGGGGTTAAAGGCGATACTGGGGCTAAGGGGGACACGGGAGCGAAAGGTGATACGGGTGCAAAGGGGGATCAGGGTTTACCGGGTTCGGCGAATAATTTTGTGGTTTGTACTAGCCATGAAACTTGGTGTGATTGCGGTAGTGCAACAACACTTCGTTCTGAACACACTAAAGGTAGTTGCACAGTGGCTACTGGAAACGCTTCTTGTACAGGTGTGGGAGGTAATTCTAGTGCTTATACTTATGATTATGGCAATTGTTGTGTTTGCAAACCCTATTATTAAAAAACCAACGTAGCCCGGATGTAGCATAGCGAAATTCGGGATTATAACCACTCTAAGACCCGGATTCCACTTCGTTCCATCCGGGCTACTGTGGACGCAGAGCGCCCAAAACGACATTCTCACGCAGAGCGTGGGAACGATGAGA
>CAIWDB010000498.1 GCA_903911305.1 uncultured Methylococcaceae bacterium
GAGGGTGAACCGAATATAAACCCCGGTTTTCTTGAACTGGAAAACGCCGTGTTGGTTCCGCATTTCGGCAGTGCCACGACAGAAACCCGTGTGGCGATGGGGTTGCGGGTGATTGACAATCTGGTCGCTTTTTTTAATGGCGAAGAGCCGAGCGATAAGATAATTTGACCCTTCACCCTCACTTACCATAAAGTTTGCGTTCGTAGTCCCGCCTTTAGGCGGTTAAACTGACCGGGAATCACCGGCTGAAGCCGGGACTACAAACGGTTTTCACATGTGTAAAATCCTTAACTTCCCGTGGGGTAAGCGGACTTTTTTATAGCCATTAAATGGATGGAGGATTTTAGGTCAATATGAAATCACAGACTTACACAGAACTGCGCGAACGAATCCGCCCCTTGTTCAAAGCCAAAATGCGTGATGAAAAACTCCCTGATGAATTGGAAGATTCCTTATGCCATGCCTACCTATCTTTAGCCGATTGGGTCCATCGGCATAAATCCGGTGGCAAACCTTTGCTGCTAGGCGTGAATGGCGCTCAAGGCTCGGGCAAATCCACCCTGTGCAGTTTTCTTCAAATGATATTGACAGAGGCTTACGGGTATAAAATTGCCGGGTTTTCGATTGATGATATTTATCTGACCCGAACCGGTCGGGAACGGCTGGGCAGGGAAGTCCATCCTTTGCTAGTGACCCGTGGCGTACCGGGAACGCATGACGTTGACTTGGGCTTGCAGATCATTCAAGCATTGTTTAATCCTGAAGGCGGCCCAGTCAATATACCTGCATTTGACAAGGCACAGGATGACCGCCGCCCAAAAGCCGAATGGAAAATGCTCGAAGGGCCGGTTGACATGGTGATCTTCGAGGGTTGGTGTGTAGGGGCAATCCCGCAAACTGAGGCGGAGTTGATTGAACCGATCAACGAATTGGAACGCGAAGAAGACTCAGATGGAGTCTGGCGGGCCTATGTCAACGACCAACTCCATAACACTTATCCAAAATTGTTCAATCAAATGGATCACCTGATCATGCTCAAGGTGCCGAATATGGAAAGCGTTTATCAATGGCGCTGCTTACAAGAGCAAAAATTGGCCGAGAAAACAGCATTCACCGGCGACGAAAGCCTTATTATGAATGCAGAAGCGTTGAAGCGTTTTATAATGCATTATGAAAGAATCACCCGGCACACCTTGGCGGAAATGCCCAGCCGTGCCGACCTGACACTTTATCTCGACAATAACCATCAATTCATCAACCTAAGCATCCCATGACCATACACTCATTCCACCCCCCCGTTAGAACCTTGATGGGCCCCGGCCCTTCCGATGTACACCCGCGCATTCTTGGTGCCATGGCACGGCCCACTATCGGCCACCTAGACCCCTTGTTCGTGGGGATGATGGACGAAATGAAGAGCATGCTGCAATATGCCTTCAAAACCAAGAACGAGTTGACCCTGTCGGTGTCCGCGCCGGGTTCCGCCGGCATGGAAACCGCTTTCGTCAACCTGGTGGAGCCGGGAGATACCGTCATCGTCTGCCAAAATGGCGTGTTTGGCGGGCGCATGAAGGAGAATGTCGAACGCTGTGGGGCCACCCCCGTTATGGTACAAGACGATTGGGGGATGCCAGTTGACCCAAACAAAGTCGAAGCAGCATTGAAAGCCAATCCGGCAGCCAAGTTAGTCGCCTTCGTCCACGCCGAAACCTCCACGGGCGCTCAATCCGATGCCAAAACCATCAGCCGCCTCGCCCATGAACACGATGCCTTGGTGATTGCCGACGCGGTGACCTCATTGGGGGGTTCTGAATTGGAAGTGGACGGTTGGGAAATTGATGCCATTTACTCTGGCTCGCAAAAATGCCTGTCCTGCACTCCCGGCCTTTCGCCGGTCAGTTTCAGTGAACGTGCTGTGGAACGAATCAAAAGCCGCAAAACTAAAGTGCAGAGTTGGTTCCTCGACCTCAATCTTGTTATGAGTTATTGGGGGGGTGGCACTAAACGCGCTTACCACCACACTGCGCCTATCAACGCGCTGTACGGCTTGCACGAAGCACTGGTGATGCTCCAAGAAGAAGGCTTGGAAAATTCGTGGAAACGCCATTACGATCTGCATTTGGCGTTAAAGGCAGGGTTCGAAGCCATGGGTTTGGGCCTGATCGTTCCAGAAGCTGCCCGCCTGCCTCAACTCAACGCAATCGCCATTCCAGAAGGCGTGGATGAAGCGCTGGTGCGCTCGACCCTACTCAATCGTTACCATTTGGAAATTGGAGCCGGATTGGGCGCTTTGGCCGGCAAGGTCTGGCGAGTGGGCTTGATGGGGCATAGCGCGACTCCAAAAAATGTCATTTTCTGCCTTTCCGCCTTGGAAGCGGTACTAACTGAACTCAATGCACCCATTCAAAAAGGCGTTGCCGTCCAGTCAGCGCAGAAACTCATTATTGAGAAGGGGTATTGAAGTCATACAATAAACTGAAACATTCACTGAGTGTGCCCAAGCAAGCCGGGAGAAATCCCGGCTTTTAATTGCCTGACATTTCCAGAACAATAATTATACGAAATAGAACAAAATCCCTTGGAAATATGCTATTGTGGAGCGGTTCGCATCTCGCGAATCCACATTTCTTTTCGAAGATGTGAAATTTCATTTTTAGCACAGATTTAAGCCCTTGAAATCCATGGGATAAATTTGTTTCATTCTGAGGGTATTCTAAATGGGCATTAAATTATACGTTGGCAACCTATCCTATAGCGTTGGTGACAGTGATCTGGAAAAGCTTTTTATTACCTATGGCAGCGTCAGTTCTGCACAGGTCATCAAAGATCGAGACAATGGCCGGTCCAAAGGCTTTGGTTTCGTGGAAATGGGAACCAGCCAGGAAGGTCAAGCGGCCATTACCGCTTTAAACGGAAAAAATATTGATGGTCGCCCCCTTGTGGTCAATGAAGCACGGCCTAAGGAAGAAACCCGTGGCGGTAAAGGCGGCTATGGCGGCGGACGCAGCGATGGCGGCGGACGTGATCGCGATGGTGGCGGACGTGATCGTGGCGGCTTTGGCAGCGGACGCCGATAGTCAACCGCTTAACCATGGGCGGTGTCTGCACCTCCAAATTCAGCGCAATGACCATTCAGACTATGCTCCGCATTGACAGTTTTGCGTAAAGCCGGCTCATGGGTTTCAATGATTAAGCTAACAAACATCATTGAACAACGGTTCCGACGAAACCTTTAGAGAAAGAATAAAGGTTTTGTCGGTCACCGAAACCATGGAAGGTTGTTATTCCCTCAACACTGTGGATTCCATCAATCACTTTTGGATGGAATCTACAGCCTTACCCCTTCGACAGGATGAATCTATGGCCCAGCCAAATTACCAATACGAAAAGCGCCAAAAAGAACTGGCGAAGAAAAAGAAAAAAGAGGAAAAACTACAGCGCAAATCGGCTGGCAAGGAAGATATGCACGAGGGGGATGAACCTCAGGCAGATGTGGATGAAGCAAAAGAGGCTTCTGACGAATCACCAGAAACTGCGCCGACAACCACATCGGAGCCATCTTAACCATTATCATCCGCCCACCCAAAACGGAGCGGGCGCTGCTGATGCTGAAATTTACGCAGAGAACGAAGAGCCACATCCACATGTAGTGGTGGCATTGGGGTTGCGAATCACGAATTGTGCGCCCGAAGCGTCTTCGCGATAGTCAATTTCAGCCCCATTCAGATATTGTATGCTCATGGAATCGATCAGCACCTTCACACCGTTCTTTTCCACTTGGGTATCGTCTTCATTAACGCTCTCGTCAAAGGTGAAGCCGTATTGAAACCCGGAACAGCCACCGCCCTGGACGTAAACACGTAGCATCAACTCTTCATTGCCTTCCTCGGCAATAAGTTCGCCAACCTTAGTTGCGGCGCTATCAGTAAAAATAATAGGTTCTTGTGTCGTACTCATTGTGGACATCCGTTAGAATTGATAAATATTTAAGCCAAGCTTAACACAAACAGATTATGTTGGTTCTAAATGTTTAGGTCAAGAAATCTGACTCAATCCGTGTACCAAAGGTATCCCCATGTTGCAAAAATCAGCTTTATTGTCTGTTTGTCTGGTCTTGTTTTCATTGCCCACGTGGGCATTCTATTGCGGCAGCAACGTAATCAAGGAAGGCGACTACAAATTACAAGTGCTTGATCGGTGTGGGCAACCCGATTATAGCGAAAGCCGTGTGGAGTATCGCAGCACGGTTTTTCGGGGTTCTGGAATTCAACAGCCCGGATTGGACTTCATCAACCAAGTGCCGATACAAATTGAAGAATGGACTTACGACTTTGGCCGTCACCGTTTCATGCAATTTTTACATTTTGAAAATGGACGGTTGATTTGGATTAATAATCTGGGGTATGGCACGGTGTACGGATCTGAGTGAAACTTTCGCGCTGTCTTCCCACGCCATCAATCAATTAACTAGTGCCTGAACGGAAAGTCATTTTTCTATTTTATATCATATATTTAAGTCACTTTTTCAAATCGAAGATTTTTCGTAAAACAGTAAGAGCTGCCCGTAAACCTAATTTTCAGCATAGGATAGGCTTGAAATCATTAGATTTTTAGTCAATTGCCAGTGTTTGATCAAAAATCTTCGATTTGAAAAAGTGGCGTAACACAATGATATTTATGGTGATAATGACTTTCCGTTCAGGCACTAACTATAACAGCGCATCTTTTACAATACACCCGGCTGTCAATGGCTTTATGAAAGCTTTGCAACCAGAGCTACAACACAAACAATAATGACAATTACAGCAATAAAAGCCAAAAAGCTATTCAACTTTTTAGATTCTTTAGGTTTGGGAATTATAAGCTTTTGAGTTGGGGAAGGCTCCCGTTTCCAATTATCAAGCCGTCGAGCGAACTCGCCACAGCCCGGAATTCGCATCTTAGGTTCTTTTGCCAAAGCAGTCATGACTAAATTGTCCAGATAAGCGGGGATTTCCTGCCTTAATTGCCTAGACGGAATCGGCGTGTCATGGACATGTGCCCGCTTTACCTCAAGATCAACATTTTCTTGCCGATTAGACTTACCTTCGAAGGGGGGGCGTCCAGTCAACGCTTCATATAACACACATCCGACACTGTAAACATCGGAAAGATGGTCAATGTTCTTAGGTGTCCGAATTTGCTCGGGACTCATATAAAAAGGCGAGCCTATGATCTGCCCCGTTCGGGTTCTGCGGGTACCCCCTACAGCCAATGCAATTCCAAAGTCAATTAATCGGGCGCGCCCTTGACCGTCCAACAATATGTTGGAAGGCTTGATGTCGCGATGGACAATGCCTTGCCTATGGGTATAATCCAAAGCAGCGAGAATATCCCTGGCTATTTGTTCAACTTGCTTGATGGGAAGACAGTGGAAGGGAGATATTTCCAGCAAATCAGCCAAAGACCGTCCTTCAACATACTCCATCACACAGCAGCTTTGCCCATCATACTCGAAAGCATCCATCATTCGCACGATATTGGGATGGACGAGCTTAGCATGACGTCCCATTTCATCTAAGAATCGATGCCTAAACTGTGGGTCTTCAAGCAAACCATGACTGACCGACTTTACGGCAACAAAAATTTTTCGCTTTTCATCCCAGCCACGCCACACTACCCCCATGCCGCCTTCGGCAATCTGGTTTATCATAATGTATTGCTTGACTCTCAATTCAGCTCGAAAGCTCATTGTCATTAAATCCTACACAATTGGTATCGTTCCCATTTTATTCAGGCTATATTAAATTAGTTCATTCAGCTATGCTTGCAAGCCTACTAGTCAGCGCCTAAAATAAAAGCCGCAAGAAACATTTCACTTATACGATCACACCTATATTTTAATGCCCGCACAAACGCC
>CAIWDB010000499.1 GCA_903911305.1 uncultured Methylococcaceae bacterium
GGCGACCTATCGGCTTCAGATTTTGCAGACTTGGGATCGCCAAAAGGCGGGGTGGCGTTTAAAGAGTAATCAAGTTGATATGAACCCGTTTGAATCGCTAGGGCTTCGTAGTCAGGCGCTGGGCAAAAACGCATAAGTGGTTGGCCACCCTGCGCTCGTTGCCTGCGGGAGGGCCGCTGGGCCGGTTGAGGAGTTCCGGGTTCTTATTGGAACCTTCGATGGCCAGCGTGGTGCTCCCCCCGCCGTCCAAATTCAGCGCAGTGTAGGCGCCGAGTATTTTCATCCACTCCGCCGTTTCGGCTGTCGTCAATCCCTCGCTGTAACCGGGCTGGCGTCCGTCGGCGGTCATCAGTATCAAATGCCGTCCGTTGCGGGTGATGCCGACGGCCGACCGGGGATGTAGGTCCGCCATTTTGCCCCGGTTTTTGCCGTCAACCAGCAAGGCATGGTAGCCGCCCAGGCCATGGTAAGCTTTGCGGCTATCCACTGGCGACCGTGCGATCCACGCCCGATGATTTTGGCTGATCAACAGCGCATCCCATTGGTTGGGCGGCGAGTACAGGTCGCCCCTCGACAGCGAAAGCCCCATGACATCCATGGGGTCGCCGCGCTTGTCGGCAAACACATCGAACACCGAGCCGTTGATGGCAACTTGACAGCCAAATTCCGCTAGAAATTCGGAGGCCGTGCGCGCACCCACATCCTTTGGCTCGGTGCCATTGGCAGGTGTCACCAGAAAGTCGATGGACGGCTCGCGCAAGTCGATTCGAATCGCCCTTATCTGAATCGGCCGGGGCGTTGCCGCCGACGCATCAAGCCGTTCCACCCCGCGAAAAATGGGCGACCACCCCGATAGTGTGGCATGGCTTTTGATTTCGGCAGCCAAGGCAATGGTTGGTTTGGGCGAAGGTTTTGGCGGATCGGCCTCTTCCGCCCACGAACCCGAATGAACGGCAACCAGCAGGGTAAACATAAGGGATAATCGAAACATGATGCTTTGGCCGGAGGCAAATAATACGGAGGCATTGGAATTTGACGCGATCATCTTACCATTTGTGCGTGTATGGATTGCGCTGGGTGTCAATCTGATTGGCATGATAGGAAATTCATGAGTTCCTGCCCAACGCCTCACCGCAGTCAAGTTAAGGATTTTGCAACTGTCAAAACCGTTCTTAGTTCCGGCTTTAGCCGGTTCTTTCTGGTCAGTTTTCCGCCTGAAGGCGGGACTACGAACGCTAACTTAATGGCATTGGCCCAACGGCTGCATCAGGGGTCGTTTTCCGATAACCTCCATTGGCATGGCAATTTGCAAATTTTGCCCGAACCGTTTGACACTTTTCAGCCACTCGCCATTTTAAACCGATAAAACCTACAAAACCTACTCAATGTAGATGCGGACTCACCTGTGCCCGGTTAAGATGAGGGCGAACGTCATGCAACCCATAACAACAAAACCATAATGCTTGTCTCAGCAATAGTGATCAACCCTGCGTAGGGGATTGTTGTGAATTTGAAGCATGCCCAGCTCCGATGAATCCTGTATTTTCCGCGCAATCCCGCCCGCCCCCGACCAGCGCAATGTTTTCGGCAGAAGGCGACACCCTCACCGGCGACCGCCCCGCCGTCCTGTGTCCGTAATGAGATGAGGCGGTTTCCGGGCTTTGATGGCCCATGCAGGCGGCGATTTCCGTCTTCGACATCCCCGACCGTTTTGCGTCGGCCGAGAACTGGTGGCGGGCGGAATACAGGGTGGGGCGCTTTTCCCGTCCGGGCCAAAGCGTTTTGGCGACCCAGGCCAGCCGTTTCCTGCATGCTGCATAAACTTTGGCATAGTCGCCTTCGGATAGGCGATTGGACAGGTACCGAATGTCGGCCTGCTCGGATGGGCTCAGCCCGGACACATCCAGCGAGCGGGTTTCGCCGCAGGTCCGGCCATGGGTGTGCTTGGCGTTCCTCACCACCAAATGGCCCCCTTGGATCTGCGCGCCCTGCCATTCGCAGGGGCGTAGTCAGCCCGGTTAAAATTCCGCAGCGCAGCCACAATGCCAACAGCCCGTCCAATTGTCCGTCGGCGTGGGCCAAATAATCGCAGAGGGATTCGAGTTCCTTCGGGCTGACATGCCGCCCTACCGACAACCAATTCTTACGGCTTGCCACTGCCGAAGCGCCGGGGCGTTGTACCCGCACCAGCATGGCGTTGTAAACCGATAGATTGCTAAAACGTTGGGTAAACTCTAGGAACTCGTCAAACGCCGATGCTCCTTGATCTTCGAATGCCTGCTGAAACAAGCCGTCAATCGCCGACGCACAATCTTCAAACAGAGCCAAGCGCGAAGCATCAAGCTCGTGATGCTCTGTTCCAACTCTTCGGGAAAAAGTGACTCTTGTTTGCTCATGATTCGCCGAACATTCCGTTCAAGTGGGCATTAAACCCGGCATTATCATCGTGTCGATTGCCCACTTTGCAGCACACAGCCGCCTTCGACGCTACCGCATGGAGATAGGCATAGGAAAGTTCGGCTTCTATGTCGTTAGTGGATAAGGGTTTCACGTTGATAACCTTGTTGCAATATCAATACAAATTGTCTGAATAATGCTCAAATGATTTAGCTCCATTTGCGCCCTAAATTTGACTAACCACCAAAATTTCCTCCCCTAACATGTCAATGATCTTCACTGCCACGCGGCTTCCAGGCGGTGGGGCGGGGAGTTCGTAGCGGCCTTGCACAAAGTCTTGCTTGCGTTCCGGCACATCGGACAGGCAGACATTGAAGATTTCGCCATCATAAGCCGTGTCAATCAGCACACAATCCACCACGGCCCGCCATTCCGGGATTTGGGCGCGGAATACTGAAGTGTCAAGGTTCAGGCGTTGGACGATGGACGGGGACACCACGTCCACAATCTCCACTAGCAAAAACTCCTCGTCGTTTTTGGTTTCGCGGCTTACCGACACCTCGGCGGTAGCCGGGTCGTGCTTGATGATGCCGCCATATTTTTTGTCGGTGCGCAGTTCGATGACATGGAAGCGGTTGATGGGCCGGTTGCGGTTGTGTTGTTCCAACCACGCTTTTGCGGCCAACTCCATACCCAGCGTTACGACTTGCACATCGCGCTCTTCACTGGGGCGGTTGCTCAGTTCGCTCTTGATGCTGTCCAAATCCAACGGGGTCAGCGGATGGTTAAACGGGATGATCTTCACCCAATATTTGCCGCGAGTGCCGTCAAAAAAGCCATCAGATTTGATGCGCTGAATGCCTAGATGCTCGGCGACCAGTTCCACCGCCTCATTGTGTTGGATATGCAGATCGTAATCGTTGACCCGCCACACACTAAACCCCAATTGGGCGGGTTTGACCTGCGTGTATTCGTCGTCTTCAATAAAAGTGGTTTGGCGGTCATTGGCAGCAGTGGCAATTTGTTCGGTGATAATGGTTTGCAAGCGTTTGGCGGTGGTTTGAATTGCGCCTTTGTTAATGTCACAACCTATCCAACGACGGCCTAGTTTTTGAGCGACGGCGGCGGTTGTGCCGGAGCCTAGGAAGCAGTCGAGGATGATGTCATTGGGAATAGAAGAAATAGAAATCAGTCGATCAATTAACATCTCTGGTTTTTGTGTTGGATACCCCTGCCTCTCAACAGCTTGACTATTTACTGGATAAATATTTGTCCAAATGCTCTGTAACGGACGACCGTTTATTTCGTCCAAATATTTTTTTTGCCTAGGTCTTTTGTTTTTATCTTCTGGATACCATATCAATCCGTCTTTGTCCAATTTTGCCATTGATTCTTTAGAATAACGCCAGCCATTTTCTGGTGATTTATATCCTTTCCATTCATATGTCATGTTCATTCTTGGATGAGGACTTGTCATATCAACAAGTTGGTAACGTCTACCATCTTTATCAATGCCAGAGAATCGTTTTAAGTATTCTTCATCGTGAGGATCAAATAGCGCATTCCAAACAAACTCATTAGACTTTGAATAGAAAAATAAAATGTCGTGAATAGTATTGATGGTATGAGAATCACTTCTTGCTGATGTTCTTTGCCACACAACTTCTCCTTGAAAACTCTCTGTGCCAAATACCTCATCTAATATACATCTGAGTTGATGGTTTCTATGAAAGTCACAATGTAGCCATAAACTTCCATCGGTAGATAATAGTTCCCTTAATAATAAAAGTCTCTCATAAATAAACTGCAAGTAATTGTCATTCGCCCATATACAGCGTTTTCTATATCTACAAGTTACTTATATAAA
>CAIWDB010000500.1 GCA_903911305.1 uncultured Methylococcaceae bacterium
GTTTTTGCCCAGCGCCTGACTACGAAGCCCTAGCGATTCAAACGGGTTCATATCAACTTGATTACTCTTTAAACGCCACCCCGCCTTTTGGCGATCCCAAGTCTGCAAAATCTGAAGCCGATAGGTCGCCGCAACCGTTTAGCATGTCGTCGGAAAGTCCACGTTTCCAAGTAAGTAGTTTGTCCAGTTTCATATCGAATGTGATGAAGTCGGCGGTAATAACAGGGTAATACACATAAGCATTCTTGGTTTGCCCTATCCGATAGGCCCGGTCTGTTGCTTGGTCTTCTTTGGCTGGATTCCAACTTCGCGTATAGTGGATCACATGATTGGCTGCTTGGATATTCACGCCAAAACCAACGGCAAGGGGCGAGAGGATAATAACGCCGAACCCTTCCCTTTCTTGAAACATCTTAATGCGTTTTTGTCGGCTATTCGTTGCGGATGCAGCCGCAGAGGTTGAGCCGTTGATGATGTCTGGGGAAACATTGAAACGCTCCCAGATATACCGTTGAAGTTGGCGTTGTAGATCATGAAATTCCACAAAAATGATGGCCTTCTCACGTCTATTCTTTATTTGGATTAATATCTCCAATAACCATTTCAGTTTGGGCGATTTTGTCGCTCGTTCATCCAGTGGATCATCCGCAGGGTTCCGACAGCCAATGGGATAAGGGCTGGAGCAAATTTGGCGTAGGTGTTGGATCAATCCTAGATGATTTTTGATTGGGCCATCATTTTGTTTTGTCCGGTAAGCTTCTATAGCCTGTCCGTAAAGCTGGCGTTGATACGGAGACATAGGCAGATTCCGGCAATCCATGACTTCAATCTTGTCCGGCAGGTCTTTGGCTACTTGCGTCTTGAGTCTACGCAAGGTTTGCGGTTCGATGATTGTCCTGAGTTCTTCAACGCGCGATTTCTCTTCATCCGTTTTAGCCTCAATCGGCCTGCGGTAACGATTGCCGAAGTCATTCAACGCCCCTAAAAGCCCCGGCTGGACAAAATCGAAAAGACTCCATAAATCCGCCAACGAGTTTTCAACGGGGGTTCCAGTACAGGCGATTTTGAATCTAACATTCTGCTTCTTGGCCGCCCGCGTTACCAAGGCATTGGGGTTTTTAATTTTCTGTGCCTCGTCGCACACCATGACCGACCAATGCTGAACCGCCAAAGAAAACTCCAGGTCGCGCAACGTTTCGTAGGTGGTCAGGACGAGTTTCGCATCGCCCAACCAGTTTGGCGCAAGAAACCGGACAATTCCCTCGTTGATCAACTGAGGGTCAATCTCGGATTTCGATAGTTTCTTGGCGCTGAGATCATCGCCATATAGCGTCAATACCGGCATGGCCCCCGCCATAAAGAACTTTTCCATCTCCTCTTTCCAGTTGTCCAGAAGGGAAACTGGGGCGACAATCAAAATCGGATCAATCTTGGGTTCATCTTCAAGAATGCGGGCAACAAAGGTAAGGATTTGAAGTGTTTTGCCCAAACCCATATCATCAGCAAGCAAAGCCCCCCGGCAATGATCCGGGATATTGGCCCATAGATGCTGAAGCCACGCAACGCCAATCTTTTGATGCTGCTTGAGGGACACGTCTTTCCGCAACGCACGGGGAAATATCGCTTTCCTGTCCCTAGGAAGTTCCAACACTTGCTTGCGGTTTTCAAGGTAATTGACTACTTGGATATTGCTTTTCAGCAGTAACGCTTTGGCGGGGTGCTTGCGTTGTTTCGGATCAAACTCGCCGCGTTTAACCAAATCTTCAGTCGTTTGCAGCGTTTCCAGCAATCGCTTGGCTTCACCGACGCTCACGGGCTTGTCCACGCCAGGTATGGAAACCTCATCGACTTTATTATGCTCTGACTGACTGATAGCGTCCTGAATACGGCGCTTGTCTTCCTCATTGAGTACAGCAATGCTTGGCTCGGTGGCATTGCCAGTTCCAAGTGATTTTTCGGCGCATCCGGCAAGGATGCCCAAAATCCTATGAACGTTTTTATCCAGTTGTGCGCAAACCCACCCAGTATAAATTGCAGTAATGAGACCATGAAATAAAGTCATTTACCATGCGGAGACTCATCGGGTTACTGTAGAGGCAAGCCGTCAATCCATGCCGTTGAGGAATCCCAATGAAAAAATGCATCCACTTCTTGATTTTGCTGTTCGCATTCGCGCTCAATGCGTTTGCCGAGCCCAGCCCCAACTATGACATCACCGCCCGTCTGAACCAAGGGCCAGGCAATGTAACGGTAACCGATTCGGGCCGGATCATCATGAGCCAGCATCAGTTTTACGAGCCACAGTATTCGGTGGTCGAATACATGGGTAACGACAAGGTGGCCCCATTTCCGAATCAGGCATTGAATGAAAGAAGCACTCATTCGGCCTTGACATTGGATTCGGTGTTGGGCATCCGGGCAGATGCCAACGGCATTGTATGGATGTTGGATAACGGCATGCGCAGCGGCATAACCCCTAAACTGGTGGGCTGGGACACAAAAACTGACCAATTGCACCGCGTCATCTATCTACCGTCACCCATCACACCGAAAGACACTTTCGTCAATGATTTCGCAGTGGATGGCATCCGCAACCGCATTTACATCAGCGATCCGGCTGGCGGTGCCAATGCCGCAATCATTGTCGTCAATCTTGAAACCGGCGAGGCACGTCGTATCTTGCAAGGCCATGCGAGCGTAGTGCCTGAAAACATTGATCTGATCATCGACAGCAGGCCCATTCAGGTCAAGGATGCCGAAGGTCACTTGTCCCGTCCGCATATCGGGGTCAATCCCATTACAGAAGATTTGAACAACGAATGGGTGTATTTCGGACCCATGCACGGGTTGAACCTTTACCGGATCAAGGCAGCCGACTTGGCGGATGAAAAGCTTGACGCCCAGACCTTAGGCCAACGGGTGGAGCGTTACAGTGCCAAACCCATCTCCGACGGGATCAGCATCGATCGCGACAACAATATTTACTTGGGGGAACTGGCCGAAAATGCGATAGGTATAATCAGGCCGGACAGAAGTTACCAACGGCTCACCCAATGTCCAAACCTGTCCTGGGTGGATTCGTTTAGCTTTGGGCCGGAAGGGAAGCTCTACGCCATAGTTAACCGCTTGCATCAATCGGCGACGCTGAATGGCGGCGAATCGACCTCTAAACCGCCCTATTTCCTACTTCGGGTCAATGCCCTGGCACCCGGCATGACGGGACGGTAGTTCATGCTGCATCCGGCTCGTCCAAGGCGAGGCAGACCGCCAGAATTTGCTCCCGCAACCAGTGGTGGGCCGGGTCTTTTTCCCGCAAGGGATGCCAAACCATGACCAGGTCATAAATTGGGAGATCGATGGGGACGGGCAGTATTTTCAACGGTGCCAAGCGGACAAATTGCTCGGCAATCCGCAACGGCAAAGACAGCAGCATGTCGGTCTTGGCGGCGATGAAAGGAGCGGAAAGGAAATGCGGCACGATCAACGCGATTCTGCGTTCCAGCCCCCTTTCCGCCAGCCACTCGTCAATGACCCCAATACGGGTTCCGGTGCGGGAAATCAGCATGTGCTTCATTGCGACATACCTCTCCAATGTCAGTTGACCACGCTCATCGGAGTAAAAGCCATTGCCCATCAGGCATGTCATATTATCCTCGAATAGCTTGTCGCAGTTCAGATGGCTTGCTGGTTTTAAGATGGCTTCAAACCCCAGCACGACATCAAGATCGCCATTTTCCAGTTCATGTTCGGGAAACGGGACTTCGGTCCGTTTGATGTGAATATCAATGCCCGGTGCTTGCCGGGCAATCTGTTCGACGAGCGACGGCACCACCAAAAAGTCCATGTAATCCGTGGCGGCGATGACGAAACGGCGTTGGCTGGTCGCAGGGTTGAATTCTTCCGGTGTGCGGATCAGACGTTCGACATCCCGCAGGACTGCCCTGACTGGAGCAACCAAGGCACTGGCCCGTTCGGTGGGCTTCATGCCTGTCGGGGTTTTCACCAGCAAGGGATCATCCAATTGCTGCCGCAGCCTTTGCAGAATATGGCTCATCGCCGATTGGCTGACAAACATGCGTTCCGCAGCTCGCGAGACATTCTGCTCCTGCATCAGCAAATCGAAAGCAACCAGCAAGTTCAAATCAAAATTTCTTAAATTAGCCATCTATTCCATCCCAACCGCGTGGGGGTTCAGTATCGCGCCATGAATGGATTCAGACAATCCAAATGCGGCGAAAAGTGCCGTGATTATTCTTCATACCTCCATGAAAACAGATCATTTTACTGGGTATGGGCGGGCGAGTAGAGTGTGACCATCGTGTCGTCCGACCTTCCCGGCGCAAAACCTTCACCCGGATAAATCCGTGGTTCTGGACGGCGACACGCCCCTTATTACACTCCCTTTGCTATTGAGGACAATAACATGGCAACGACCAAACTACTTGATATTCCACCCCAACCCTACACCGGGGAAAAGGCTAGGCTGACACGGGCCTATGACTATCTTATTCTGGTGTTGGCCTTGTTCCTATTCATTGGCGCATTCCATTTGCATGTGGCGCTCACTGTGGGGGACTGGGATTTTTGGCTGGATTGGAAGGACCGCCAATGGTGGCCCCTAGTCACCCCGTTGATGATGATCACCTTCCCGGCCGCTGTCCAAGCGGTGTTGTGGACGAACTTCCGCCTTCCGCTGGGTGCTACTCTATGTGTCTCATGCCTACTGATAGGCACTTGGATCACCCGCATCTTCGCTTATCACTATTGGAATTATTTTCCGATCAACATGGTTCTGCCAGCAACCATGATGCCTAGCGCACTGGTGTTGGATGTCATCTTGATGTTAAGCAACAGCCTGACCGTCACCAGCATATTCGGAGGCATGTCATTCGCGTTGCTATTTTATCCCAGTAACTGGCCAATTTTCGGCCTATTTCACATGCCGGTTGAATACGGCAATGCCCAACTGACCCTTGCCGATGTGTTCGGCTTCCAATACATTCGCGCCGGGATGCCTGAATATCTGCGGATTATCGAAAGGGGTACGCTGCGGACCTATGGTCAATACGCCACGCCCCTTTCAGCCTTTTGCTCGGCCCTGCTATGTACCCTGATGTATCCACTCTGGTGGTATCTGGGCACGTGGTTCGCGACCATCCGTTATGTGAAAACAATCTGAACTGGGAAAGCAAGCATGTTTATTCATATCAAAAGCTATGTCGCCAGTATTTTTATGGCCTTGGTCTTTCTGTCCGTCGCCCCGAACAATGCCTATGCCCATGGTGAAAAGGCTCTGGAACCTTTCATCCGCATGCGTACCATCCAGTGGTATGACGTGCAATGGTCTCAAGAGAGTCTGAAGGTCAACGATGAGGTGGTCGTCACCGGCAAGTTCCACGTCGCCGAGGACTGGCCTCGAAGCGTCCCCAAGCCGGATGCGGCCTACCTGAATGTGGCGATTCCGGGGCCGGTGCTTATCCGCACCGAACGCTATCTGAACGGACAGCCTTGGGTGAGTTCAGCCGCGTTGAAACTGGGCGGGGACTATGATTTCAAGATCGTGCTGAAGGCTCGCCTGCCAGGCCGTTATCACATCCACCCCTTCTTCAATCTTCAAGATGCCGGTGCCGTGATGGGTCCGGGGCATTGGGTCGAAGTCACCGGCGACGCTGCCACCTTCACCAACTCTGTCAAAACTATCAGTGGTGAAACCGTCGACATGGAAACCTATGGATTGGTTAACGGGGTATCTTGGCATGTGTTGTGGATTGTCTTAGGGACAGCCTGGCTGCTCTGGTGGGTACGCCGGCCCTTATTCATTCCCCGCTTCAAGATGCTCAAGTCCGGCAATGAGGACGCATTGATAACGCCACTGGACAAAACTATCGCCAAGGGTATTCTGGTGGTCGTGCCACTGTTTGTGTTCGGCGCGTATGCGATGACGGACAGCCAGCATCCGAATGCCATTCCATTGCAAGCCGCGCTGGATCAAATCGAACCCCTGCCGCCCACGGTCAATAATGGCGCTGTCAACGTCAAGATGATCCGCACGGAATACCGGGTTCCCGTCCGCACTATGAATATGGTGGCACAAATCCACAATTATTCCGACCAGCCCATCCGTATCGGGGAATTCGCATCGGCCAATCTGCGCTTTATCAACCCATCGTTGGACCAGCCCGGCAAGAATGAAGAAGACACCTTGGTTGCTGCCAAAGGGTTGGTCATTGACGATGACAAGTTGATCCAACCCGGTGAAACCAAAACAGTCAGCATGGCGGCGGCGGACGCATTATGGGAAACCGAGAAGCTGGACGGGCTGTTCCGCGATGCCGACAGCCGCATGGGTGGCTTGCTTTTTCTCTACGACCCAAGCGGCAAGCGTTATATCGCCAGTATTTCAACGTCGGTCATTCCAAAATTCGACTGAGTTAAGTCATGGATACCGCAATACCGCATGAATCACCGCCCATCAAAACCAAAACATTTAAGAGGTAATCATTATGGCTGTCACTACTTCAGGCCACCTGCCCGCACAAGCGGAACATGAACAATCAAAGCTTCCATGGTATATCAGAGACCTGCATAAATACCTTTTGACCTTCGCCGGACTGACCGTGATGTATGTCGGTTTGCGGCTTTATCAAGGCGCTTTCGGCGTTCTGGCTGGGTTGGATTCCACCGAACCTGCCTTCCAAACACATTGGATGCGCTTGTTTCATATTGAATTGGGCATTTTGGCTCTGGTATTCCCGGCACTTTGGGGTTACCTCTGGCTAACTCGCGATCAGAATCTGGAAGCGATTGCCCCCAAAGAGGAAATACGCCGATATTTCACGCTCACGATGTGGATCAGCATTTACACCTTCGCGGTGTATTGGGCGGGCAGTTATTTTGCCGAACAGGATAATTCCTGGCATCAGGTTTCCATCCGGGATACGCCGTTCACAGCCAACCATATCATAGAATTCTATTTCAACTTCCCACTGTATGTGCTGTTGGGCGGTTCCGCCTGGCTCTATGCCAGGACCCGGCTGCCGTTGTATGCCAAGGAGATATCGTTACCGCTGACGTTGGCAGTCATCGGGCCTTTCATGATCTTGGTCAGTGTCGGCTTCAATGAATGGGGGCATACTTTCTGGTTCCGGGAAGAGTTTTTCGCCGCACCCATCCATTGGGGGTTTGTGGTCGGCGTCTGGTTCGCATTAGGCGTAGGCGGAATTCTGTTGCAACAGGTAAACCGTATGATCGAACTGTTGGACAAAATCGAAGATCTGCCGTAATCGTTACGGGCCACTGACATTAAAGACTAAAACCGGCTCACCTTAACAACCGAGCCGGTTTTAGTTAATCTGAGCCAAGACCGCAGGGTGTGGAGATTCCTAATGATGGTTGGATGCAAGAAGGGCTTTCGCGTTCATTATGCCTGGGTTGTCCTGGCT
Source organism: uncultured Methylococcaceae bacterium (assembly GCA_903911305.1). Taxonomy (GTDB): domain Bacteria; phylum Pseudomonadota; class Gammaproteobacteria; order Methylococcales; family Methylococcaceae; genus Methylumidiphilus. Next base: position 7,443 of record CAIWDB010000500.1, read on the forward strand.
GTTTCCTTTACTACGCTGATTGTGGCGGCGGCTGTACGTTCGGTCCCTGGAATTATTCTCAAATCCCTGGAACAAGAATTCGCCTGGTCACGGGAAACCATCACCCTAGCCGTTTCCATTAATATGCTTTTGTTCGGTTTGGCTGGGCCTTTCCTAGGGCGATTGATGGATAAGTTTGGCCCCCGCATCATCGTAACGTGGACCGTCGGCCTGATTGCATTGGGTGCGGCGGGTGCGGCTTTCATGCAAGAGCCTTGGCATATGCACGTTCTTTGGGGTGTCATTGTCGGAGCTGGGTCGGGGGGGTGCTCCATGGTCATGGGGTCCGCTGTCGTGAACCGCTGGTTCGTGGCACGGCGCGGACTTGCGTTGGGCATCTTGGGGGCGGCAATGTCAGCCGGTCAATTGATCTTCACGCCCATCCTCATGCATCTGGACATCGCCTATGGTTGGCGTTCGGTGACACTGTCTGTCGCTCTGTTGATGGCTGTGGTGGTTTTCCCCCTAGTTGTAGTGTTTTTGCGGGAAAACCCGTCAAAAATGGGGTTGCGGGCTTACGGCGAGATCAATTCCATGCCGGAAACGACTAGGCCGGATTCTCACCCCATGAGGCGGGCCATGCAGACCCCTGAATTTTGGCTGTTGGCATCCAGCTTTGGCATTTGCGGTTTGACGACTTCCGGGTTGTTTCAAACCCATTTGATTCCGCATGGACTGGAACATGGCTTTTCGGAGATGACCATGGCGGTGTCGTTGGGGGTGATGGGCGCAACGGACATTCTGGGGACCATCGCTTCGGGATGGATTTGTGACCGTTTCGGAAAACGGGGTCCGCTGGCGGTCTATTACCTGTTGCGCGGAGCCTCATTGCTCGCCTTGCCCTATATCAATGACACTGGCGAATTAATGCTGTTTTCGGTTTTCTATGGGTTGAACTGGCTCTCCACCGTTCCCGCGACTTCGGCCCTGACTGCCGATTTGTTTGGCAAACAAAACGTCGGCACTGTGTTCGGCTGGATTTTTTTCGCCCATCAGCTTGGCGCGGCGGTCGCGGCCTATGGTGCCAGTATTCTCCACCGTTGGGGCGGAGACTATGCATTTACGTTTTCAATTGCCGGGGTGTTCGCAATGCTTGGCACTGGCCTCGTCCTCTGCATCCGGCGTGAATCCTATGTTCCGGTAAAAATAGGATGAGGATTCTCGATACGTTGTCGATGCTCATGGTTGACGGGATGACAGAAACTGCCGCATCAATCGGCGGCTGTGTTTTGTTTGGATATCCGTCGATTGCAAACCTGTTTTAAAAAATGATACGCTCCCTATCATGAACAATCCGTCAAGACTATCGCTCTGTGTAAAACCGCAACTGTGGCGCTGGGTCTCCCCCATCATCGGACCTGTTTGATTCGACCACTCACTATGGTTTTTTCCATGAATGTGGTGATCATGGCAAGAGAAATGGCACTCGCTGAAACATAGAAGGCTTCTAAAACCCCGTGGATCAGAGTATCCAAGCTTGCGCGTACTGTCTCTGGATCGCTGCTGACAGAAAACGCAGTTAGCCCTCGAAGCAATCCGGCGAATGTTCCTATGATGCCAATGCCGGTCAAAATACCCGGTTGATGTTTGA
>CAIWDB010000501.1 GCA_903911305.1 uncultured Methylococcaceae bacterium
ACATCTCGATGTGGATGTGGAAGGCTACCGTCCCCGGCAAGGTGAGATTGACCAGTATGGTCATGAAATTGAAGAACGCCTTTACAACCAGAAGGATTTTGACCGAACCCTAGTCATCGGCGAGCGTACCCAGCGTGTTGCCAAGTGGGTGTCAGACTACCTCAAGCAAAGTGGCGACCGTTTTCAAAAGACGATTGTCTTTTGTGTGGACACTGAACACGCCGCCCGGATGCGCCAAGCACTCATCAATCAAAACCCAGACCTAGCCCAACAGAACGCCCGTTACGTCATGCGCATCACCGGCAACGATAACGAAGGGACGGCGCAGCTTGGCAATTTCATTGACCCGGAATCCAAATACCCGGTCATCGTCACTACCTCACGGCTGCTTTCCACCGGGGTCGATGCGCAAACTTGCCGGTTGATCGTGATTGACCGCGAAATCGGTTCGATGACCGAATTCAAGCAGATTTTAGGGCGCGGCACTCGCGTTCACGAAGATACCAAGAAATATTACTTCAGCCTGATCGACTTCCGTAAAGCCACCAATCATTTTGCCGACCCAGCATTTGACGGTGAGCCAGTTCAAATATACGAACCGGATGAAGATGATCCCGTCACCCCGCCCGATGATATTCCACCGCCCGTGGGTGAAGATGAAGACACCATCCCGCCGCAACCCGGCGATGATGAAACCGTGGTGGACATGCCGCCCGACATCACCCTGACGCCAGGGACTAACGAGCCACCCGCCAAATATTACATTAAAGGCAATTCCGTCACCGTACTGGCCGAGCGGGTGGAATATCTCGACGAAAACGGCAAGCTGGTGACGGAATCCCTGCGCGACTACAGCCGCAAGGCCATCCGCCAGCATTACGCCAGCCTCGACCAATTCCTCCGCCGATGGAAGTCTGCCGAACGCAAGGAAGCCATTATTGAAGAATTGGCGGAAGAAGGGCTATTCCTCGATCCCCTCATGGAAGAAGTTGGCAAAGACCTAGACCCCTTCGACCTGATTTGACATATCGCCTTCGACCAGCCGCCGCTGACGCGCCGCGACCGGGCCAATAACGTGCGCAAGCGCGATGTGTTCACCCAATACGGCCCGCAGGCCCGTGCCGTGCTGGAAGCCCTGCTGGCAAAATATCAGGATGAAGGCATTGTCACCGGACTCGATAACGTCAGGATTCTGGAAATTGCCCCTTTCAATGCCATGGGGACACCCATCCAACTCATCAAGGAATTCGGTTCGCGGGAACGGTTCAAAAACGCCGTCCACCAATTGCAATCCGCCTTATATGCAATGACGGCTTGAGTGACCGGCCTTACTAAACTACCATTAGCGGTAAGGCAACCAGGAGACAGGACATGTTAATCAAAATCACCGCCAAACGACAAGCCACATTTCCCGCCAAGGTCTTAGAGTCCATGGGGGTCAAACCGGGGGATCAATTGGAATTGAGCGAAAGCCCCGATGGCTTTATTCTGCGACCCAGGCGTATCGACCTAACCCGTCTTGCGCCCCTGCGTGGCAAGCTCCGCCGAGGACAGGGCAATTTCGATTTGGAAACCTTCCGGGAGGAACCTTATGACCCATCGCTACGGGATTGACACGTCCATCTTGGTTCGGTTGGTGTCCGGTGACCCGGAGGATCAGTATGAGCAATGTGTGCAGCGGCTGAGCGTGTTGGTGCAGGAACAGGGTGCGGAGGTATTCGCCTCGAACCAAGTGATCGGGGAAGCCTATATCGCCTTGCAACATCATTACGGCATCACCAAGCCGGAAGCCCGTGCCGGTCTGTCCAGCGTGTTGCAGAGCGGGCTGGTCGCCCCCCAGCACGGAAAGGGAATCTTGGATATTTTGGCTACTGGCACGGGATGCGGTTTGATTGACCGCCTCATTGCCGACGACTACCGCCGGGACGGGCTGGTTTGCCTGACCCTAGACCGAAAAATGGCGGGCCTTGACCACGCTCGCTTACTCTAATCGTCCTCCATAATATTCCAGATGTCAGCCCGAAACACCGTTAAATCCATTCAAGACATCATGCGCCAGGATGTGGGCGTCGATGGCGATGCACAACGCCTTTCCCAACTGTGCTGGATGTTCTTCCTCAAGATCATCGACGACCAGGACCAGCAGTTGGAATTGATGCAGGACCATTACCGCTCGCCCATCCCCGATGCGCTGCAATGGCGGGCTTGGGCCGCCAACCCGGAGGGCATCACCGGCGACGAGTTGCTGAATTTCATCAACACCGAGCTATTCCCCGCCCTCAAGGAACTGCCCGCCACCAGCCATCATGCCAACCGCAGCCGCGTGGTGCGCAGCGTGTTTGAAGATGCTTACAACTACATGAAGTCCGGTCAGCTATTGCGGCAGGTCATCAACAAAATCAGCGGCGTGGACTTCAACAATCTTGCTGAGCGCAAGCACTTTGGCGATATTTACGAGCAATTGCTCAACGACTTGCAAAGCGCGGGCAATGCCGGCGAATACTACACCCCCCGCGCCGTGACCGCCTTCATGGTGGATCGCATCGACCCCAAGCCCGGCGAAGTGCTGTTTGACCCGTCCTGCGGAACCGGCGGCTTCCTCACCTGTGCCATCCGCCACATGCGCGACCGCTATGTCAAAACGGTCGAGAACGAACAGGCCATGCAAGCCAATCTCCGGGCGGTGGAAAAGAAACAACTCCCGCACATGCTTTGCGTCACCAATATGTTGCTGCATGGCATTGAAGACCCCAGCTTCGTGCGCCATGACAACACCTTGGCGCGGCCCTACATTAGCTATGGCCCGTCCGACCGGGTGGACATCATCCTGACCAATCCGCCCTTTGGCGGCAAGGAGGAAGACGGCATCGAGTCCAACTTTCCGGCCCACTTCCGCACCAAGGAAACCGCCGACCTGTTTCTGGCCTTGTTCATCCGCCTATTGCAGCCTTGGGGCCGTGCCGCCATCGTGTTACCGGACGGTTCGCTGTTTGGCGAAGGCGTGAAAACCAGGCTCAAGGAACACTTGCTGGAAGAGTGCAACCTCCACACCATCGTCCGCCTGCCCAATAGCGTGTTCAAACCTTATGCCAGCATCGGCACCAACCTGTTATTTTTCGAGAAAGGCGAACCCACCCAATCCATCTGGTTTTACGAACACCGTGTACCGGACAGCCAAAAAGCCTATTCGATGACCCGGCCCATCAGGGTCGAACATCTGCAAGCCTGCGTGGACTGGTGGGGCGGGGCGGAACGCCAAGACCGGCAATCCACCGAAGTGGCTTGGAAGGTCGGCATCGACGAAATCAAGGCCCGCAATTACAACCTCGATTTCAAAAACCCGCACACCGTCGCCGCTGACCACGGCGACCCGCAAGAACTGCTGGTCAAGCTCGAACAGGACGAACAAAAAACCGCCAGTCTGCGCGACCAACTCAAAACCATTTTGGCGGAAGCCCTGCTGCGATGAGCCGCTACCAGCCGCCGCTGACCATTACGCCAACGATCCTGGACTTAGCCGAACAAATCGGCGAAATCATCGGGCGTTGGGCGCTCACCACGGAAAGCGAGCTTTCGCCCAAACTCCGGCGCGGCAATCGCATTCGCACCATCCAAGCATCCCTAGCCATCGAAAACAACACCCTGAACGTGGAACAAGTGACCGCCGTGCTGGAGGGTAAGCGGGTGTTGGGTCTGCCGCGTGAAATCCAAGAAGTCCGCAACGCCTTTGCCGCCTATGAATGTCTGCCGCAATGGCAACCCACAGCAATCAATGACCTGCTGGCCGCCCATGGCGTGTTGATGGCCGGGCTATTGGATGATGCTGGACATTTTCGTTCCGGCGGCGTGGGCATTTATCGCGGCGATGCCCTCATGCACATGGCCCCACCCGCCAGCCGGGTAGGGGCATTGATGCAGGACTTGCTCGACTGGCTGGCTCGTGGCGAGTTGCATCCCTTGGTGGCCAGTTGCGTGTTTCATTATGAATTTGAATTCATCCACCCCTTCGCCGACGGCAATGGGCGCTTGGGACGCTTATGGCAAACGCTGATCTTGAGCCGATGGAAGCCGCTATTGGCTTTCCTGCCCGTGGAAACCGTCGTCCGCGACCGGCAAGACGACTACTATCAAGCCCTTGCCGATGCCGACCGGATCGCCGACACCGCGCCTTTCGTAACCTTCATGCTGCAAGCCCTGCACACCGCCATGAGCGAAACGGCGCTGACCGACCCAGTAAGCGATCTAGTAAGCGACCCAGTAAAACAGCTTCTCGCGGCTTTCCATCATGATGAATCGTTGAAAATTGGCGAACTGCTAAACCGGCTCGGCTTGCAGCATCGGCCCACGTTTAGGAAAAACTACCTGCGGCCCGCTTTGGCGGGTGGCTGGATCGAGATGACCCAGCCGGAATCCCCCAACAGCCCGTTACAGAAATACCGGCTGACCGCAAAAGGCCGCAAGCTGCGGTAAAATCAAAGATGCCACCCAGACCCAATAAACGAGAAAACCATGTCCCAAACTAACCGCATTCAGATTGACCCAGCCCTTTGCCATGGTAAGCCATTCATTCAGGGAACCCGTGTGCCAGTCTCCATCGTGGTCGGTAGCCTAGCCGCCGGTATGGCAATCGAGGAGGTGCAACGGGAATACGATTTGAACAGGGAAGATATTCAAGCTGCCTTGGCGTTCGCCGAATTTTTGCAACAGCCTGTTGCAAAATCAAGCAAGCATTAGGTAAACAGTATGCACCCACTCATCCATGAACATCGGAATGCCATCGCCGAGCTTTGCCAACGGTATCGGGTGCAACGCTTGGAGGTTTTCGGTTCCGCTGCGAGGGGAACCGAATGGCTAAAGTGCCGTCATTCCGGCATGGATTGCCGGAATCCAGTCCACAGGGATGTGAATAGGCCACCAGCATGAATAAACAACCATGCGTTTACATGCTTGCCAGCCAACGCAATGGAACGCTCTATATTGGAGTGACATCTGACCTTATAAAACGGGTATATCAGCATCGTAATGAAGTAGTGGACGGATTTACTAAAAGCTATGGCGTTCATGATTTAGTTTGGTATGAAATCCATGAAATGATGGAAAGTGCAATTTTGCGCGAGAAACAACTCAAAAAATGGTCGCGGATTGCAAAAATCCGTCTGATCGAACGACAAAATCCAAGTTGGCGGGATTTGTGGCCAGAGTTGGTTTAAACCGTCATTCCGGCATGGACTGCCGGAATCCAGTTTACAGGGATGTAAAACCCTCCGTTACGGCAATATCGGCTATTGTTCCGCGAGGCACTCACTCACCAAAATTAAGCCTTAACCCCGGCATTGCCTTCCATGGCAACTGGATTCCGGCAATCCATGCCGGAATGACGGGGTTACGACCAACCCAAAACAATGCGTCATACCCGCCGGGAAGCGGGTATCCAGTGCCATGGACGGCAAACTATAAGCCATCCATGGA
>CAIWDB010000502.1 GCA_903911305.1 uncultured Methylococcaceae bacterium
GTATAAATCTGCACCAAACTTGCCCCGGCATCGCATTTAGCTTTAGCATCGGCAGCGCTGAAAATCCCGCCACAGGCGATGATAGGTATTTCGCCCTGTAATATGTTCGACAAACGGGCGACGGTTTCCGTGGAGCGATCAAACAAGGGCTTGCCACTTAATCCACCTGCTTCCGATGAGTAAGGTGAGCTTTCCACCCCGGCACGGGATAACGTGGTATTGGTGGCGATAACGGCATCGGCTTTATGTAGGATTAGCTTTTCCACCAACGGGGCGATTTCATCCGACTCAAGGTCGGGGGCAATTTTCACTGCCATGGGTACGCGCTTGCCATGTTCTTGCGCGAGTTTTTCCCGTTCCAATTCTAAACCTCCTAGTAACTCGCCCAAATACTCTGCGGTTTGCAGTTTTCGCAAACCCGGAGTGTTCGGCGAGGAGATATTAACGGCGATATAATCGGCATGAAGATATACCTTACGCAAGCCAATCAAGTAATCGTCCAAGGCATTTTCCACTGCCGTGGTTAGATTCTTGCCTATATTGATACCCAAGCGAATATTAGACCGTCGGGCCTTGACCTGTTCAACCAAATATTCCACGCCTTTATTATTGAAGCCCAAGCGGTTTATCACGGCTTGTTGCCCGACCAAGCGGAACATACGCGGCTTGGGGTTGCCGGGTTGTGGGCGCGGCGTGACCGTGCCGATTTCGAGAAACCCGAATCCAAGCGCGGCCATGCCTTCAATGCAATCGCCATTCTTGTCCATGCCGGCGGCAAGGCCGACCGGATTGGGGAATTCCAACCCCATGACGGTTCTAGGCTTCCCAACCGGGTTTTGCCGCAAGGGGTTTAACGGGCCAAGTTTGGCCGCTAATTTCAGCGCAGTCAATCCAAAATTATGCGCGGTTTCCGGGTCGAATTGAAAAAGCACGGGACGGGTGAGTTCGTATAACATGATGTGTCGGTGATTGATTGGATTAATTTCTTTGCACCACGAGCAGCGTGGTGCAAAGAAATTAGTACTTCAACGATTGGTAAGTTCCACTAGCTTATTGCCTTCTGCTAGCGAAGATATGATGGCTGGCAATAGCGGCTCAAACCAAACGAGCAAAGCTTTTTTCGTCGTATTACCCAGACGAATCCAGACAATGGGTGGGCCATTGGGGTCAAAACTGGCAAGCACAATAAAATCCTCATCCTTGGTGATGATGATTGCATCGGCTTGTTTAGCATAAGCCCAAATCCTATTATCTTCCGCTTCGCCAAGTTCCACATCATACACATGTTCCGCCTTGAACCCTTTGGCGGCAAGCATTCTCGCCAATGCGGGCGGTAACTGCGCATCCACCAAAAAGCGCATCAGGCAACCTTTAGAACAGGATGGTCAAATTGACTTGCCGCATATTCCAAGACCGCCGTAATATCCTCATCCTCAAGATAAGGGTAATCCTCAAGAATTTCCATCCTTGATGCCCCCGTTGCAAGTAAATCAAGGACATCTTTAACCCTAATTCTCATGCCACGGATACAGGGCCTACCGCCACATTGAAGCGGATTGACAGTGATTCTTTGTAGATAACTCATTATATTTCCGAAAATACCTGATAGTGAATTATGGGCGTGCCAAGGATGGATGCGCTTCTTTTTTCTTCATTGTATATTGTGTGCTTTGGTAAACCATCCTGTTCTTGGCTTTGACATCCACCACGCTCAGTTTATCATCCAGAAACTCATTTCGTTGTAGGGATTGAGGATTTCCGCTTCGGTTATCGGCGCAGTCAAATCCCAGACCAATACCGCGGAGGAAATGAGCCAGCAGATTGCGGTTTTCCTCCGAGCCGAGCAATACATTGAATACGCAATCTATCTTAGGGTCTATGCGGTGTTTCATGTCGGGATATTTTAGCAAATTGTTGGATGGGCAAGCGATAAAACCGTTTGCCCACACTTACCTGGCTACGCAATGCTTGGAAAATCTGTTGGAATGGACTATATTCAGGTCTGAATTTTAGTTTGATTAGATGCCATCACCATGAATGAACTACAAGTTGCCGAAGACATCTTACCGCTAGGTCACTTCAAAGCCCACGCTTCTGCTTTGCTTAAGGCTATCAACCAAAGTAACCGACCCATTGTAATCACCCAAAATGGCAAACCAGCCGCCGTCGTGCTATCCCCCGCCGAGTTTGACCGGCTTAATCAAAGCGCCCGTTTCAGCTTCGCTGTAAGACAAGGTTTGATTGATGAAAAGGAAGGAAGGCTGGTTGATGATGAAGACTTGGACAGCTTGTTGGAGAAAGCAATAACAACATGAGGTTGAGTTGGACTTCACGCGCAGTTGATGACTTGATTGCCATTCAGCGTAATATCGCCCGTGATAAACCCGTGACAGCTAAGGAATGGGTGAGAAAGCTTCGCCTTCGTGCAAAGAATGCCGCCTTGGTTCCAACTGCGGGGCGCATTGTCCCGGAGTTTGGTCGGCACGATTTGCGAGAGGTCTTCTTAGGTTCTTATCGCATAGTTTACCGGGTGAGAAAAGAAGGGATAACCGTATTAACCGTCTTTGAAGGGCATCGGTTATTGGCTGAAAATCCTATCAGTTACCCAGAATAATCTTTGGTGTAGTCTCCCACGTTCCGGTGCGGGAAA
>CAIWDB010000503.1 GCA_903911305.1 uncultured Methylococcaceae bacterium
GTTTTTGCATTGGCTTCTTGCATGGCTTTGGCATGATGCGAAGTCTGCCAAGCCTGATATTCCGGTTGGTGGCATTCTCCGCAAGCGGATGCGCCGACATAGTGGACTTGAGAGTTTACACTAGGTTGCTGGGAGTTTTTAATTTGATTGTCCGATGAATTTTTAATCCATTGCCATATGCTGAATGCAGCAACGATGGATAGTAATCCAACTAAAGCTATAGACTTAAACAAGCTTTTCAAGGATTGAAATCCATGTATTAAAATGAGGACACTTTCTACGAATTGCATCTAGCCCGATCAACTCTAACATTTGTGGGCCAACGATGGTTTTTTCATGTTGATAGTCAGGTATCTCCGCAATAATTCGCTTGCTCGGTGCAGAGTGCGGCCCGTCGTTAATCAGTTCCGGGCTATCATAGTTATCGACAATTGCTTTGAGTGCCGAAATTTGTTTTTCTCGACTATAAAAATATTCAAACCGGGTTGGATCAGCAAAAAGGTAAGTCTCGTATTCATGCAACTGTATGAATGGAACAAAACGGCAATCAGCTATATCATTGGCGAAAGCATTCTCAAGCGCCTTGACTCGTTCATAAGGTAGGTGACGCAAGCATTCTGCCTCTGTCAATCCCGGAAAATCAGCCGGGATGGCATACAAGTCTATCATGGTCGTAAAAAATACGTCATTAGCTTTTTCTTGTTTGAGAAATCGTAGGATGTCATTTTTCATGGGTACATAGTTGCGACCGCCACCTCGATGGACTATGCCTTTTTTCTTTGCATGGGCAATGAGAACCGGAGGCTGCATGTAAATACCCAAATTGGCTAGGTGCGGAGTTAGCACGGTGTCTGCAAACGTCTGTTCAGTTTGTCCCTCGGCAAACAGATAAAGACGCGCCATCAGTGCGGACCCCCTGCAATGATGTTCTTTTCCCAGATTTCCCCGAGGCTATAGTCCTCGAGCCATGCTTCCAGCTTTTTCGCATCCAGCCGCATAAATTTTGATTCTTTGCCTTCCCGATTGGCTACGATGATATCTTCAAGATCAAAATTATCTAAAATAGTGCTTGACTGGGTGCTAACCAAAATCTGTGCATGGTGCGATGCGGTTTTAAAGAGTGCAGCAATAATATTGAGGGCATAAGGGTGCAAACCCAGTTCAGGCTCATCAACTATAATCATGACGGGCAGTTCGTCTTCTGGCTGCATCAACAAACTAATCAGGCAGATGGCTCTAAGCGTACCGTCGGAAAATTGGTGAGGCCCGAAAATCAGGTCCGAGCCTTGTTCTCGCCAGTTTAAAATGATCTCGTTTTTATTGAGTCCAGAGGGTTCGAGAACGAAATCATCAAAAAAAGGTGCGATTTGACGCACTGTCCTAACGATACGCTGATAAGCCTTGTCATTTTCGTTCCGCAATCGCAGCAAAAATGCAGCCAAATTACCTGCATCAGGCATTAGCCAACGGTTATCTCCGGTATAGGAATATTGTCGAACCCTTGCCGTCGCAGAAGTGTCGTGAAAATGATAGACTCGACACCGAGTAAGCAAATGCCAAAAAGTTTTAGCGGTTGGCTCTCCTTTATCAGCTTGTTGAGATATGCGAGTTTCTTGATGCCCTGCCCCCAAAGCAAGCACTTTGGGTCGTTGATGCCCGGATTGCAGGAAGCTTAAACTCTCATCCGCGAAAACCAAGGTATCCCCAGCCGCATGAAATTGGCGCATGGTATAGATGTCCTTTCCATTACCTACCTCAAATTCCAATTGAGCTTCAATCTGAAGTGTCACCTTGGGTCCAAAATGAAGAAGAGACTGCGCACGCCCACTTGTCCCAATATATTGTTGCAACCTTCCCGCCATCATCTCATTGAGCATCTTAAAGAATGAGATCAGGTTGCTCTTGCCTGCCCCATTCGCACCAATCAATATATTTAAAGGACGTAAATCAATATCCATGGATCTAATGGATTTGAAACCATTAAGTTTCACACGTTGTAAAATCGCCAACAGTCACTCCCCCAAACTTGAATTACCACTGCCCGGTCAAACCAATAAACGGCCCGTTCAAAGTCGCTTTGGCGGCAGCAGGCCCGTCCTTGTCAACTTGGTAACGGATGGCTTTATAGCCGATTTCCACCGCCGCTGGGTGGTCGAAAAAAGTCGTCCGGTAGCCAACCATGCCCATTATACCGCCGGTAAACTCCACCGTCTGCGCGCCAAACCCGCCAATGTTCACGTCCGCCAGCATAAACCAACTGGGGGTGAAATCGACCACGACCCGACTGCCGATGATAGGACTGGTGAAGGCTTTGCTGGTTGAAGGGCTGCGCTGAATGAAGCCGAAAGGCCCCATCAAATCGACA
>CAIWDB010000504.1 GCA_903911305.1 uncultured Methylococcaceae bacterium
GGTGACGTTTGTTAACAGGTTCCCGCCGGGATATCTCCACGGCATGATAGGCCTCGCGGCAACAAGCCCCACAGCTTAGGCAATCAAGTGCTTGGGCGGGTTCATAGCGCCAACAGGCTGGAGAATCATCCGGCAGACGCATGGAGGGTGCATGGCGGCAGCGTAGCCTATGCCGCTCGACGAAACCCCAAGCACAATCAGCACAATAGAAACCGGAAAAATGATCCGCCACAGGGGAATGGCCCGAAGGATGGGCTACGGGCGGAACTTGGACGGTAGACCAAAGGGAAAAGCCCTTTTCAACTGAAGGGGGAGGAGATGAGGGCAACGATGTTAAATTAGTCTTTCCCTCACTCGGGGGGAGGTTAGGAGGTAATGCTGCTGAATTAATTCCTCCCCCCAACGGGGGGAGGTTAGGAGGGGGGCGATTAAATGGCAGCGAAGCCACTGATTTAACTTGCCCCCACCCTAACCCTCCCCCGTTGGGGGAGGGGACTGTAGAGCTTAATTCAACAGTATTAAGGTTAGGAGAACACCGATCAAACGGCAGAGAAGCCTCTGAATTACAGAAACTGGTTTCCGAGGGGATAATACGCGGTGTTGCCGCTGCAATAGCCGCACTCGCCGCCAACGCCTGATTCAGTGGCTTTGCCCAGCGCGACAGAGTAGCCCGCCAAGCCGCAAGCCGCGCCGCCACACAACTACGCTCACGCCGTCCACCTAATTCTGGAGGTGCATAAAACGGATCGACAGGCATGGCATTCCAAAAACTCACCCTAAAATCGGTGGTTGGCGCAAAGAAATCCCTTAAACCCACTTGCCCCGCCAAATACGCTTGCAATCTCAACGCCGCATGTTCGCGCCATGGATTATTGCCGATGGCATAACCAATCCCCCAATCCAGCTTGCTTTCGCCGTCCTCGCCTTCAACCAAGGCATGGCAAAGTTCATGGAAAATCATTTGCGCCAATGAATCGTCAGGGTCAAACATCTCATCAACGGCAATTAATAAGGTGCCTTTGCCGTCGGTTGATGCATAGGCATCTGGCGTCCGCACGATGCGAAAACCCACTGCCTCGGCACAGGCAATCCAAACCCTTGAAAGCGGGTCGTTATAGTAATGAGTGGCTTGGCGAATGAATTCAGTCATGTTTCATAATTGGAACGGCAAAACCTGTCCTAATCAAAGTCGAAGGGCTTGCATTGATAAAGTAATGTTGAAGCATCAAAGCGTGTTTTGACAGATCATTGCTGGAGCGTCAAAGCTTACTTTGATAAATCGAATTTAAAATCAAAATTTCAAGCTTGAAATGAAAAAAAACAAACCAGAAATTACCAAATCAAGCTTCAAAAACAATTTTAAGGCTTAAAATTTAATAAACAAGTTTAATATTTGCATTTGAGGCTTGAAAAAGCAAAATCAAACTTAAAATTTTAAAAAGTAAGCATTAAACCAAAAAATAAAGCTTAAAACATTGATTTCATGCTTGAAATCGCATCTTTCGCGTCGCGGCTTAAGAACAGTCATGAATTTAAACTTCCCTATTCATGGAGTGCAAGGCTTGCCTTGCTGATATCTACACTTTGTATTGCAACCCTAAATAACCTGTGCTATCTTTCAAGACAATGTGGATCAATCATTAAATGACTTAGGAGAGTTGTGATGCCCACTTTTCCCACCAAACCCGCCGATGTGCTAACCCTCGTCAAAACCATGGCGACGGGCTTAAGCGTCCATCCTGAAATTTTCCCGAATCCGCCCTATTCGCCCGACGATCTTAACACCGAGGCAGAGAATTATCGGGCCAAGCATGAAGCCAATATCGAGGCACAGGCCCATGCCGAGGAAACGAGAGAAGCCGAAAAAGCTGCATTGGAACGGATGAAAACCAAAGCCAAAGCGGTCGTGGCATTTGCCATCCATACCACCCATGAAGAACGTGAACTCAACCTAGTCGGCTGGTCGAATCGCAGCACCCCGACACCCACGCCCCCGCCCGAACAACCCGTTTCTTTACAATCACCCCGTTATGGCGACGGCACGGTTTATTTAAGTTGGAGCGCACCGAATGGCGGCGGCAAAGTGCAAGCCTACAGAATCCAAAGACGCGAAATACATACCGACGGCCCTGACACCGATTGGGTCGATAGCGGCATGTCGGTCATTGCTGAAGCCACCTTGACCAATCAACCCAAAAGTTTGATGTTGGAATATCGGGTTATCGCTGTGAATTTAGCCGGGGAAAGCGATCCGAGTAATGTGGTTAGTTTGACGATGTGAAGATTGGAAAACGAGTGATTATGGGTATATTGTGCGAATTGTTAGGCATCAAAAATGAACTGACATAAATAACTATAGAGAAGTTAAACGAATGACCTATGATGTAATAGTTCTTGCTTGTGACCAACTAAGTTATAGAGATAAATTGCGACTTGCTCAACTTCTAATCCAGACGGCCAGAAAGGAGGAAGAAAATGCAAACCCTCAAAATCGAGCTGATACAAAAATCGTTGAGAAGGCAAAAGCAAAAGAAGAAGCGTTGAACGAAATAGGCACAATAGGATATGTTGTTGAGAGGTTATTGAAATTAAAACCTGTAAAGAGGCAATCCTTATCTAATTCCATTAAAGCCATTTTTCAGTTTCAAGGTGGAATTGCTGACTCAGATATAGAGAAAATTATATTTGAGCTACAAAAACGTAAGCACATTAAAATAGAACAGAATAAAGTTATTTATTTGTAGCGTGATTAATTCAGTTACCAAGCCTAATCAAAGGGACTTGGTTTTTCTTAATGCACTTTTTTCAGCATTTGCGATAAATCCATTTCAATTTTGAGCGAGGGTCAACTCATATACACCCTTCTATTCGACCTATCAATTCTATTTTCGTGTATCATTTAAACAAATTGATGGCTACATGAAGAGGGCGGCAATCCCATGCAATGGCAAGAAGTCTGCGAACATCCAAGCTTGCAAAACTTACCGTTTAA
>CAIWDB010000505.1 GCA_903911305.1 uncultured Methylococcaceae bacterium
AAAAAGCCCGCGACCGTATCAACGGTGGCGGGCTTTCGGTATTGCAGAAAATTAATCCGCCACTTCGATGCGGATATTCGGACGCACTTTGACCGTACCGGCTTCCGTAGGTGTGTTCACCCACTCAGGAACGGGTTCGGGCGCCATAGGGCCTTGGGTACGCGGACCCATGATGCCAGCCCACAGGGCTTTCAAAGGATGGGCGATAGAATCGTCTGCGGCGGTAGCTTCAAAACCGCAATGAGCCATGCAATTGGCGCATTTTGGATTTTTCGAGTTGCCATATTTATGCCATGGAGTCTCTTCCATCAAAGACTGGAAGCTTGGCGCGTAGCCTTCGTCCACCAACAGATAGCATGGTTTCTGCCAGCCAAACACATTGCGCGTTGGGTTACCCCACGGTGTGCAATTGTAACTTTGATTGCCAGCCAAGAAATCCAAATATAAAGGCGAGTGGTTCAAAGGCCACTGACGGTCTTTGCCAATTTTGAAAACACGCCTGAAAAGTTCCTTGCTCTCGCGCATCTTGATGAAGATGTTCTGCAAAGGCGCATGTTCATAACTGAAGCCCGGCGCGATGGTGACCCCTTCCACGCCCAAGGCTTTCACATAATCCAAAAACTCTGCAATTTCCTCAGCCGACTCGCCTTGGAACAGTGTGCAATTGACGGTGACACGGAAACCTTTAGTGATTGCCAATTTAATGACATCAACGGCGCGGTCAAACACACCCGTCTGACAAACCGAAGCATCGTGTCGCTCACGGTTGCCATCCAAATGAATAGACAATGTCAGATAAGGCGATGGTTTATAATCATCCATCCTTTTCTTCAACAATAGTGCGTTGGTGCACAGATAGACGTATTTCTTACGTGCAATAATCCCTTCCACCACTTGGGGAAGTTCTTTATGCAGCAAAGGCTCCCCTCCAGCGATTGATACGATGGGGGCACCACATTCGTCCACGGCGGATAGACATTCATCAACGCTCAATCTGCGATTAAGAATTTCGTCTGGGTAATCAATCTTGCCGCAACCGGCACATGCCAAGTTGCAACGGAACAACGGCTCTAGCATGAGCACCAGGGGATAACGTTTTACGCCCTTTAGCTTTTGCTTGAGCAGATAGCTCGCCACGGTGATTTGTTGACGCAAAGGAACGCCCATTTTCATTTTCTCCTGGTAAATAACTGTTTGTACTCTGATCCGACTAGGCATGACAGCCCTGGCTTCCCGGACCCACTCACAGAATTCCAATGCACTAGCCCTAACACTTAAGACAGTTGCGTGACTGAAATTCTCTCAACCATGCTTACATTTTCCTCCAAATTGTTCAAATTGAGAACATGGCAGTTTGATGTATATGATAATGCAAAAAAAGCCAATTGCGTTGTTTTTTTCTCAAAATTTTTAGCTAATTTACAACAGAACTTGACGTGAACGCAAAAAACGATAGAATTTTCTGACTTTTATGCAACTTTGCAAGGAGGATTTTCAGATTGAGGGCAGAGATTAAAACCACTTATTAACCAAGGCCATACCCTAAAAAGCTTGCAAAATCGCGTATTATTAACCTAAATGATTGAAAACTGACAAACACATGAACGGAAACCGTTCACACAACATTATCACGGAGCTTGACTCCCTACCTGATGACGCGCTCCAAGCTCGCTTGTTAGAGGGAGTTTCCCGCACTTTTGCCTTAACCATTCCGCAACTGCCGGAAGGTTTGGCCAAGTCGGTTTCGAATGCGTATCTATTATGCAGGATCGTGGATACCATTGAAGACGAGGTTTCCTTGGATTCGACGCAAAAGCGTGAGTTCTGCCGCCAATTCACCGATGTGGTGGCAGGCAAACAAGCGCCTGAGCTTCTCTCGCAAGCCTTGTCACCCTTGCTTTCCGATCAAACCATTCCGTTGGAACACGAATTGATCCGGCTGATACCCAGGGTCATCGCAATCACCCATGGGCTTGATGCCCCGCAACGGGAAGCGTTAAGCCTGTGCGTCACCATCATGGGCAAGGGCATGGTTGAGTTTCAGGATCGTGACTTGAGCCATGGCTTGGCTGATATGAAGGAGATGGATGACTATTGCTACTATGTCGCCGGCGTGGTGGGGGAAATGCTGACCCGGCTATTTTGTCATTACTCCCCGGAAATCGCCGTTCACCGTGAGTTAATGATGAAACTGGGCGTGTCATTCGGCCAAGGCTTGCAAATGACCAATATTTTGAAAGACTTGTGGGATGATCATTCGCGTGGCGTGTGTTGGTTGCCACAAACGGTGTTCACCGCCCATGGCTTCAATCTTGCCGAGTTGCAACCCGGCCACAACAACCCTAAATTTGCAGCAGGCTTCCAACAACTCATTGGAATTGCCCATGCTCATTTGCGCAACGCATTGGAATACACTTTGCATATCCCGTCTCATGAGACAGGCATCCGTGAATTTTGTTTATGGGCATTGGGCATGGCGATGCTGACCTTGCGAAAAATCAATGCCAACCCGTACTTCAGCGACTCCAAGCAAGTCAAAATCACCCGACGTAGCGTGAAAAATGTCATTGTCGGAAGTCGCCTTTCGAGGCGTAGCGATATTTTGTTGAAATCCTTGTTTTATTTAGTTGGCAAAGGTCTTCCTGCGCCAGAAAGCCAAGTTTTGGCCCTTGCGGCTAGCCTAACGACGCCCGAGCAGTCGAAACCCAAGTTTTAAAGAGGAAAAGAACCTATGTTTAAAGAAACAAGCTTACTGTCTGGCATTGATTCCGCGTTTCTCGGATCAATGCAATCCCCTTTGGACAATGCCATAGACCGCGCCAAAGAGCATCTGCTTCGTCTGCAAAGCCAAGAGGGTTACTGGGTCTTCGAACTGGAAGCGGATTGCACCATCCCTTCCGAATACATCTTAATGATGCACTTCATGGATGAAATTGATGAGGACTTGCAGGGAAAAATTGCCAACTTCCTTCGTGTCCATCAGACTGAGGACGGCAGTTACCCGCTATTCCGAGGCGGCGAAGGTGACATTTCATGTACCATCAAAGCTTATTACGCACTAAAGATGGCGGGGGATGACATCCATTCCCCGCATATGACCAAAGCCCGTGAATGGATTCTGGCTCATGGCGGGGCGGCGAAAGCGAATGTGTTCACCCGCATTATGTTGGCGATGTTTGAGCAACTGCCTTGGCGCGGAATTCCCTTTATTCCAGTGGAACTCATGTTGCTGCCGAAGTGGTTCCCTTTCCACCTAGATAAGATTTCCTACTGGTCACGCACTGTGATGGTGCCACTTGCCATCCTTTGCTCTTACAAGGTGACGGCGCGCAACCCTAAGAAGATCGGTGTGCGCGAATTGTTTACAATTGACCCTGAAAAGGAAAAAAGCTATTTCTCCCATGTCAAAACGCCCATCGGCAAAACCGTGCTGGCTTTGGAACGTTTTGGCCGTTTGCTGGAACCGTTGATTCCCCGCGCCATGCGTAAAAAGGCAACAGAAAAGGCCCGCGATTGGTTTTTGGAAAGGCTCAATGGCTACGATGGCTTGGGTGCCATTTTCCCGGCGATGGTGAATGCCTACGAGGCAATGGACTTCTTGGGCTTCCCAAAAGGTGACGAACGCCGTGAAATCGCCTTGGAATCCATCAAGCGCTTACTGGTCATCAAAGGCGACCAAGCCTATTGCCAACCCTGCGTTTCGCCGATTTGGGATACAGGCTTAGTTGCCTTGGCTTTGCAGGAAGTGGACAAATACGAACAAAGCCCCCAGACCCGCATGCAGATCAAGGAAGGTTTGCGTTGGCTGGCGAGCAAGCAATTGACCGACGAACCGGGCGACTGGCAAGTCAAACGCCCTAATTTACCCGGTGGCGGCTGGGCGTTCCAATTCGGCAATAGTTGGTATCCTGACGTGGATGACTCCGCTGTGGTAGCCCACGCTTTGGTGCAATCGGAAGAAGAGGAGTTCAGCGAAACCATCCAACGCGCCGGGGTATGGATTGCCGGTATGCAATCCAGCAATGGCGGCTATGGCGCTTTCGATGTGGACAATGACCACTACTACTTGAACCATATCCCGTTTGCCGACCATGGCGCATTGCTGGACCCGCCGACCGCTGACGTTTCAGGCCGTTGCGCCATGTTCCTCGGTAATTTAGTGAAGACCAACCCGGAATATCAGCCAGTGCTGGATCGTTGCATTGCTTATTTGAAAATGGAGCAAGAGGAAGACGGTTCTTGGTTCGGTCGTTGGGGCACCAATTACATTTATGGTTGCTGGTCAGTGTTGCTGGCCTTTGAAACCGCCGGCGTCCCCAAGGATGACCCAAGCATTCGCAAGGCCGTCGCTTGGCTGAAAAGCAAACAACGCGCCGATGGGGGTTGGGGTGAAGGTAACTACAGCTATCACGACTCTAGCCCGTCTCAGCGTGGAGAGTTCCACACTAGCACAGCCTTCCAAACTGGCTTCGCATTGACCGCGCTGCTGGCGTCCGGGGAGGCGGAATCACCCGAAGTGCAAGCCGGTGTCGATTACTTGCTCAGGAACCAACAGGCCGACGGCTTTTGGAAAGACGAATGCTTCACTGCCCCTGGATTCCCCAAGGTATTTTACTTGAAATACCACGGTTACGATAAATTCTTCCCGTTGTGGGCATTGGCCCGATTCCGCAACGAGCGCTTTGCAATCGCGTGACTAGGATAGGATTCCTTGTCGCCATGGCAATGGAATGCCGCAGCCTCACCGCTAAGCGAGTACCGGAGGGGGGCTTCTTGCAACTGAATGACCATTTACTGATTGGTTTGTCCGGTGCAGGGCCGATAGCAGCGGAACGTTGCGCCGCCAAGTTGGTAGACGCAGGGGCAAACTCATTAATAAGTTGGGGATGCGCCGCCGCCTTAGCCCCAGTACTCATTCCGGGCGATTTGGTTCTGCCCGATAGGATTGTCTGCACAGATGGACTGTCAATCGACACTGACGTGGCATGGCGGAAACGACTGTCCTCGACTCTGGCTGGAAAAATTCCCGTCTATGCGGGGTTGATTGCGGAAAGCAATCGGATTGTGTCTGACGCAGACGAAAAACGCGCCATCCATGCCGACAAGGGTGCGATAGCCTTGGACATGGAAAGCGCCGCAGTCGCCCGCGTGGCGAGCCGGTTCCATTTGCCATTCTTAGCCGTTCGGAGCATCGTCGACCCAGTCGATGTCACACTGCCCCCTTCCATTCAGGATGCTTTCGATGAAAATGGCATCTTGAATATTGGGAAAATGTTAACTCGGGCGCTTTTACACCCGAGTGATTTTATCGACATCATTAGACTGGGCAGACACTTTGGCGCAGCCATGAAAACCCTAAAACAAACTGCTGAAATTGGCCGTGTGACAAATTTTTCCGTCAATTAGAATCGCCAATTTTCCTTTCTCGCCTTAACTCTCATGGCCCACATCAAACGATGAGCAGAACAACCGACAGCCTAATTGTCAAAACCATACACTGGTGGGAACAAAACATCCTCAACCGTCCATGGTTACTTATTGTGTCGTTTGTCGTCGCCTCGGTGTTTGTCGGCAAATACACCATGGACAATCTTACCGTGAACACCAACACGGCCGATATGATTTCCACTGATTTGCCTTTCCAGCAAAACCGTCTCAAGTTGGAAAAGGCATTCCCCCAAGATGTAGACACTGTCCTGCTGCTGGTGGAAAGCAACTCGCCTGAGCAGACGTCCGCTGTGGTCAAACGCATCAGCGAAGCACTGCGGCAAAAGAAGGATGTTGTCAAATCGGTTTATGTACCCGACGAGGGTGAGTTTTTTGATCGCAACGGTATGTTGTATCTAGGCCAAAAGGAATTGGAAAACATATCCAAACAACTCGCCAATGCCCAACCCTTTATCGGCAAGCTTTCGAAAGACAATAGCTTGCATGGACTGTTTGAAGTTCTTGGTCTAGCCATCAAGAATTCGGGCGATGATGACATGGAACTGGATATCAACCCCGTCTTCAGAAAAATCAGCCAAGCCTTGGATGCAGTGCGCGAAGGCAAGCCCTTCCAACTCTCTTGGCAACAATTGATGATTGACCAACACAGTGGGCTAGGGACGACCAAGCGTTTTATCATATTAACGCCAATCCTAGACTTTTCTGAATTATTGCCAGCCGAAAAAAGCATCACCGCCATACAAAACGCGATTGCCGAGGCCAAATCGGGCGAGTTCGCCAATGTTCAAGTCAACTTGACCGGCGAAGTGATATTGGAATATGAAGAAATGGACGGCATCACCAAAAGCACCACCATAGCCGGCATAGCTTCATTTATCCTAGTCTGTGTCACCTTGTGGATTGCCTATCGTTCCTTTAAGTTAATGCTTGCCACATTTATTTCCCTAGGCATGGGCTTAGTCCTTTCGATGGGATTCGCAACGGTAAGCATTGGTCATCTCAACCTGATTTCGATTGCGTTCGCAGTGTTGTTCATCGGCATGGGCGATGCCTTCTCTTCACATTTTTGCCTACGCTATCGGGAATTGATCATGCGTGGCGAGTCTCAACGCGACGCACT
>CAIWDB010000506.1 GCA_903911305.1 uncultured Methylococcaceae bacterium
AACGTAAGAGGCCGGCGTGGCCGGTTGGTTGAATTTCTGCGACATGGCCAGCAAGGCCATTTCCAGCACGGTCTTACCCGAACCGGACTGCCCAATGACCATGGTGTTGGCCAAATCCCGGTGATTGGGGTCCAGATGGCTTTGCCTACCCTCATTCCGATGAAAGTTAAAGTAATACGGGCTACCCGATGTGGTGGCAAACAGCATCACCGCATCGCCCCATTGGTTGCCGCGTATCTGTCCAATCGGGTAATTGTGGAAGGCGGAGAAACCGGCAAAGTTGCGGCTGGTAATGTCGCCTATCCTCACCCGGTAACTAAAGTTACCGGGCAGTTGGGCATAGAACGAACCCGCAATACCGGCCTCTTCCCGCGCATATTTGATGCCCACATGGGACAGGGCGGAACCCGCCGCATTGATGTTCTCGTTCAAGCCTTTTTGGTCTTCCGCATACACCAACAGCGAAAGGCTATGCGCCCCCATGACGAAGCGGTTGGACACTAGATCGTCCAATGCCGCCGAAATGTCGGCAATCTGGGTTTCGGCAACATCCCCGGCATTGACCATCCGGGCCTGTTGCCGGGTCATCCGGCCTATCGCGTTAGCCTTGGATAAAAAGGTGAACGACTGCGTCAGCACCAACTCAAACGGCAGCGAGAGCAAGCCGTTCAAGATGCCGGGAAAGGTGTTCGACGGATAGTCCTGTATCGCCAGAATGCCAGCATACTGCGTCCGGGTCGGACCACTCAGCGCCATCAAGCCGCCTTTGCCAAAAAATGGCCTGGACGTGCAGAGCGTCTCTTTTATCTCGGCGCGGGGCAGCGGAAACCGCCGCCACTCGCCATCGACAAGGAACGCGAGGAACTCAAGCATTTCCGAAAACATGAAACCGTTATGCTCATAACAGCCGAGCATTTCCGGTTCGTACCGGTCGAGCGAGGACAGGGCCGCACCGCCCAAGTCATTAATCGACTCGATTTCCTCCAATTGTTTTTCCCTGCGCTCATGTTCCTTTTGACCGAATAGCTCGATAAACCGGTTGAACTTCACCGGCTCGGGCCGGTACACAATGCTTAGGTACAATTCATTCACTAACATCCGCCTGCCCGAAACACTGCCCTTGTATTTTTCATTGAATTCGCGGCAGAAACCCGGCCTGAAATCACCGTCTGGATATTCGCCATATTTCCGGCGGACCACATGAGACCACACCGCGACATGGGGGGAGGCAATGTTACGCATGAAATGGTTAAGCTGTTCATGCCAGATATTGATGTCCTGGATGTCCGCGCTCTCATGGGCCGCACCTTGCAGCCGGAGGATTTTTATATAATCGCCACTCCCAAGCTTGATGATGTCTTGGGTGACATGGCTTGAGTACGGGATAAAATCCGAAGCATCGACTTCGTTGTTAAGGGCGGCAGCATATTTCGGTTTGGCACTCATTTTTCAATCCTTTATCCTAATGTTTTCTCGATTGATTTTTCCCGTATCGCCCACCCCTTGCGAAGTAGGCCGTTTCCTGTCGTTTTAAGTGCAATTCCTTAAGGTGAAATTTTCGCGTCGCGAAAATCTCACTTGACCCATTTCTTGGTTGCGAGCGGCGAGAAACTGGCAGCACCGAGCCAAAAGGGAGTGTTCTTGCATCTGCCTTTGGTCATCGTCCAGATCATGATTGACCCAAACGCATTCGGGTTCTGTGAACTGACGAGGTAGAGAAGGGCGTGTAATGGCGCAAGCAGCAACATGTAGAACGGATCGCCAACCCCCAAAAAGATCACCGACACCAGCACGAACTCGACGACAAACGCCTCATACGGCACTCCAAGGATGGTGGCCGGTCGGGTCAGGCCCACAAACAAAGGGTCAACCGTCACCGTCACATCTTGTTCCGGTTGCCACATGGCTTAAGCACTCGCACCAGCAATGATGTAATCCACAATGGAAGCCGCGCCAAAAATCAGGATAATGCCGACAATGATCTTGATGGCCCAATCCCAAGACAGCTTCCCGGCAATGGCGGCGATGCCGCAAGCGATCACGGAGATAATGGCAATCGTTCGGGTAAGACCACCCGTGAAAATGCCTAGAATCTGTGTGGCCGTGGAATCCCAAGGCGCGGCCATTGCCGTTTCAGGAACAATCAATACCGCGCCAAACGCCAGCAGTATCATGAGTTTTTCAAGTAGTCTTTTATGTTCGTTTTTCATCTATTCAATTCCTCGGTTTCACATAATTTAAGGGTGATCGGTGGCGCGGTTCCGTAAGCT
>CAIWDB010000507.1 GCA_903911305.1 uncultured Methylococcaceae bacterium
GCGACACCTCCGGCCGTGCTGATGGCTTCGTCCAAAGGCCGAGTGGCTCGCAGTCGTAACGGCAAGGATTTGATCACTGCCGCCAGACGGGCGGGTTCCTCAAAATCTTCAGGGTAAGCCAATTCACGCAACAATACGGCTTTAACACCGTCAATGCCCGCCCTTTTCTGCAAGTGTTTTGCCATTGAAGCCGACCCGCGAGGTTTCGACAAATCGCTAACCAGCCGCTTCAATGCCCGACCAGGAGTCAAGTCCAGTCGCGGCGTGGCTATCCCTAGTGCTTCAATGGTGTCGCGAAGTTGGGCAGACAAGGCATAGATCAAATGACCCTCAACGCCGTTTTCAGTGACGACAAACTCCCCCCGTTGCGAATGTTCTTCGCCTTCGGCATCAGTAAAGGATATACCCACCGTTTTAACCGGCTGACCCGCAAAACGAGTGCGGAAATGTTCACTCCAAGGGTAATCGAATCCGCAATTGGAAGGCCGCAAGGAGGCCACGGTGACACCGCGATCAGACAATAGTGGCACCCAAGCGCCGTCGGAACCGAGTCGAGACCAACTTCCGCCGCCCAAAGCCAGAATCACGGCATCGGCTTTCGTCTGATGGAGTCCGCTGGGTGTATTGAAGCAAAGTTCCCCATCCTCGTTCCAGCCTTGCCACCGGTGACGGCTATGAAACACCACGCCGGCTTTGCGCAAGCGGTGCAGCCAAGCCCGTAACAGAGGCGCGGCTTTCTGATCAGTGGGGAAAACCCTGCCCGAACTGCCGACAAAGCTTCCAATGCCTAGCCCTTGTGCCCAGTCGCGCAATTCAGTGGAACCAAAAGCCGTTATGAATGGACGTAAATTGGCTTCGCGTTTTCCATAACGTGCTAGAAAAGGGTCCAAAGGTTCGGCATGGGTGAGGTTCAAACCGCCCTTGCCTGCGAGTAAGAACTTCCGCCCTACCGAGGCCATGCCGTCGTAGACATCGACGCGCATGCCACCGTGGATGGCTGCTTCAGCCGCCATTAATCCTGTCGGGCCAGCGCCAATAATGGCGATTGAATGTTGGTTGGTTTCCATGAACTTGACCTTTATCTCGATTTCCTGGCCTAGGATTTCCTGGCCGAAATGCACGACCCGTTTGGGTCAAGGGGGTTTCCCGCGTGAGTTTGCGAAAGGGTTATTGGTTTGAGGATTAGGGTTAAAACAAATATCCCTTTTCCGCCTCAAACCCAGGCACCTTGGCTTTTGGTTTGAAAGATGGAACTTGCCAAGGCTGATCATCCTGCCCCAACAGATGCTTCGCCAACCACAAGCCTTGACTGCGCACGGGGGTGACATAGGCATAAAGCTTGCCGTCTGGCAATTCGGCTGAATCGCCTATCGCGTAGATGTCATGGTCAGTGGTACTGGTTAGGAATTCATTCACCACTATTCCTCTTCGTGTTTCCAAACCTGCCTCGATAGCAAGTTCAATCCTAGGCCGGAATCCACAGGCGACGATGATGCCATGAAATCCTTGGACGGTTTCGTCTGACAATCTGACCGACAAATCCATGCCCTCCCCAGAAAAACCTTGTACCGCCTGATCTAGCAAGACTTCGATGCCTAGGCTGTCGCACAGTACACCGAGCAACTTGTGGGAATCTTCCTCAAGCAATTGCCTTTCCATCAAACGGGGCAGGGCATGAAACAACACCACCTCGTCCCCAGTCTTAGCCAAGTCCGCAGAAATCTCGCAGCCTATTAGCCCCCCGCCTATCACCGCCCAACGCGGACGGGGATGACGGGCCAGGATTCTTTCACGATGTCGCCGCAGTTTGACCAAATCATCCAAGCTGTTCAGCACATGGAACAGGCTGGCTTGGGCGCGAAACGGTGGCGGGATCAGGGCGTCTGAGCCGGTGGCTAAAACCACTTTGTCATAGCTTAGCGGAGTGTCCTTGCCGTCCTTACGAAAGTGTAGGGTTTTGGACTGCCGGTCCACGCGCAATACCTCCGCCCCTCTTTCCACGGCAATATCGTTGGCAACCAGCGCGGCAAATGATTTAAGTACAATTTTGGTTTCAATGTCGCCGCGACTGAATCCATGGGAAAGCAGCGGACGGGAATAATAGCCGCCGGTTTCGCGTGTCAGTAATGTGACATAGTTATGCCGCTCTAGTTTACGGATCTCTTCGGCGAAGGTGACACCGGCAATTCCAGACCCAATGACGGCTATGTGCATCGACATGGATATGTTCCGCTCAATCTACGATTAGTTCAAAATCATCCTTGCTGGCTCCGCAATCCGGGCAAACCCACTCTTCGGGAATGTCTTCCCAGCGAGTTCCAGGTTCCAAGTGAAAATCGGGGTCACCCAATTCTTCATCGTAAATATATCCACATACAACGCACAGGTATCTCTTAAATTCAGGCATGGTTTTCTCCGGTTGGTTAAGCCATTTCTTTGGCGGTTTTGAATATTTCTTCAGCGTCTAGGATTAAATCGTTCTGTTCAAATAAACGAGCAATACATGCGCGTTGCAAGGCAAGTTTGAGGTTGCCGAAACCAAGCGCCCCCCACGAAATTTTACCGTGGCGCAAGATTCCCCGATCCATCATATCCATGCCACCTATTCCTAAAGGAGGCGTGGTGTTGGCATCGGCAATCAATTCCAAGGTCGGATTGTCGCGCCAGTGTTCCTCGCGCAGTAACTCGACACCTGCCGCACCCGTGGCGAAGACAATGTGCGCCCCTTCAATGAGCTTGGCGCGGGTTTCCATGTCAGGGGCAGCGGCCGGGTTCAGTTCGATGCCAAAGCGGAGCTTCATGTCATGGCACACTTTTTCGGCTTGAGGCAATTGACGTGAGGTGACGATGACCTCAGCCGCGCCTTCCATGGATAACATAATGGCGGCTCGCTGCCCCACTGGCCCAGTGCCTGCCAAGACCACGGCTTTTTTGCCTGCAATGCTTCCGCTACTGGCTAATTTGGCGACGGCTGCGGCTGCCGTGGTGTTGCTACCATTGCTATCTAACATCACCGAAACCCGAAAATTACCAAAAAAGCGGTCTTTGATGGCCTGCAATAACGCCTGACCGGTAGCCATGTCGCCTCCCCCGATAAACAAGGCGGTATTTTTCTTGTCTTTGGGGGCACGGGTGAATATCGCCCCTTCGACCAGCGAACCAATCTTATCCGGTGTCATTCCGCCGTAGCCGATCACTTGGTCTGCGCCAGCATCATAGGCGACCACGGTGTCAAACACCGAAGGATGCGTGTCCGTGTCAAATTGAAACAACAACTTTTTCATAATTTATCCCGTCATCATTGCCTTGGACTGGGTGTCCGGCAATTTAAGGTTAATCCATAGAAATGGCAATTATATATTCCTTAAGCTAGATAGCAGAAGTTTTAGGTCTAATTTTGGCACTGCTTTATAATCAGCGTCTATTTTAATGCATTCAGCGACCGAGCAGGAGACCATTCGAATGATTAAAGACAAACCGATACAGCAATTTCTGGATGATCTCGCCAGCAAAGCACCGACTCCGGGTGGTGGCAGTGCGGCAGCAATCATGGGGGCTATGGGTGCGGCACTGGTCAGCATGGTTTGCAACCTGACAGTAGGCAAAAAAAATTACCAAGAGGTGGAGAAGGAAATCCAAGTGGTATTGACAAAGTCCGAACAGTTGCGGACCCAGCTAACCGATATGGTTCGCGCTGATGTGCAGGTGTTTGGTCAAGTTATGGAAGCTTACGGAATGCCCAAGGAAAACGATGAGGAGAAGTTTTTGCGTGGCGAAGCGATCCAAACCGCCCTTCGAGCGGCGACTGATGTTCCACTGGCTTGCGCCAAGGCATGCTCGGAAGTGATGGCGCTAAGCCGGACAGTGGCTGAAAAAGGCAACAAAAATGTGGTCAGTGATGCCGGGGTGGCGGTCTTGGCAAGTTATGCGGCACTGAAAAGCGCAGCGTTGAATGTATTTATCAATTTGTCATCCATCAAAGACGAGGAGTTCGCACAAGACCGTCTGGCCCAGATTAACACCCTATTGGCTGACAATGAAATCTCCGTTGCCGAAATTTACGCTGACGTGAAAAACAAACTCTGAAAACTGGAAAACCAAGTTAATGAATTTTTATCGAATGGTGTTATTGCCACTATTGATCGCACTGCTATTACCATTTGCCTACGCCGAGGAATCGAACCAGACGGCTTCAGACCCAAACATAGAGGCATTGCAGCGTGAATTTGACGCTGCCACCCAAGCGATGAAGCAAGCCAGGAGGAAAGGACCTATTGATATTCCACTGCTCAACCAAGCAGTGTTGCATCTGCCGACGGGTTATGCGTTCGTTCCCACCCCAGCAGCTTCGCAGTTCATGACGGTCATGGGCAATCAGGTCGATGAAGATTTTTTGGGCTTGATTCTACCCGAGTCTGAGGAAGCGGAATGGCTGGCAACATTACGTTACGAAAAGTCGGGTTACATCCGTGACGATGACGCGAAGAGCTGGAACGTCGATGATATGCTGAAAAGCATCAAGGACAGTACGGAAGAGTCAAACGAGACTCGCACTAGCCGTGGCTTGCCCGGATTGGATATAGTGGGGTGGGCCGAACCGCCCAATTACGATGACACCAGCCATCGTTTGGTCTGGGCCTTGACGGTCAGTGACCAAGGCGCACCGGCAGACCAACCGAAAAGCGTGAATTACAACACCTACGCATTAGGACGTGAGGGTTTTTTCAGTTTGAACTTGGTGACCGCAAGCAATGAGTTGGAAAAGCGCAAACCCATTGCGGAAAAATTGTTGGCATCGCTTGAATTTGAGCCAGGCAAACACTATGAAGACTTCAATGCCGACACTGACCACACTGCGGAATATGGTTTGGCGGCCTTGGTGGGCGGTGCGTTTATCGCCAAAAAATTTGGCTTGTTTGCCTTGGCCTCTTTGTTTATCGCTAAATTTGGGAAGATCATCATTGTTGCCGCTGCCGCGTTGTTTGGTATTTTTGGCAAACGTTTTGGTGGCAAGAAAGGCGGCGGGATGGATGCGTAGTACGCGGAAGTTGAGTTGTATAGCTGCCGGAACCGGTGTTTCATGCCCGGCAGCTAGGTTTTAGAGGATTCATAGGCTTATATGACATACAAACCCCGACAGGTTCCGTTTGCATGAGAATTTCAGCTAATATGCTGCCTCAATTCTTGGGCCAGAGTGTAAAGTGGATCGTCTTGGTTCGGATAAAGCGCATCCCTGGGAACTTGGGGGAAAGTTTGGCTGCTCCAAAAGTCTATCGGGTGAAAATAAAACTTTGCGACTAGCCTTAGCCCAAAATCAATCTCGTAGGCTTGATACAGTTCTTTTTGCTTAAAGGAATCAAATTCCGGGTATTCGCCTAATAAATACCCTTCCTGTATATGCGGACGAACCGCCTGTGGCGGGCAAACACTGGACAGTCGGATAGTCTGTATGCCTGCCTCTGAACTCGCGGTGATGCCCCCACTTAAATTAGGAATGCCTAGGACGTAAATGAAAGCCCTGTCTTGGTGATTATCCAACGAGGCAAACGAAGCGGCTATGCGCAAGGAATGAGTGACATCCAACAATGGCGTTGGGCAAACTTCATAGTGTTGTAATATTGACCAGCGTAAGACACGGCTTCTTTGTATCCGGTCTTTACCCAGAAAACCATACTTGACATAAGTTTCTACGAGCTTTTCTTCTGCCATTTGCAAGGTCTCGAATCGCTTGAATAATATTTCCCTAACGGGGTTTTTCCCTTTGGCATCGGGGCGGAACAATCCCGACTTGATGCTCGTATTTTTCAGCCGGTTGCGAAAATCGCCATTTTGCCCACGAAACAGCAGCACATTGTTTTGGTTTCTAAACTGTAGTTCGGCAATTTTAGTGGCAAGTTCCATGTAAGACCCGACCGGGCAACCATTCCCTTTGCGCACATCAGTATTGCTAGCGACTTTGATTAATCCACTATCGTCAAAAAAAGACCAAAGCTCGTTTTTTCCTATGGTTTCCATGATACTTTCTCTTTAAATGAAATAAATGTAGCGTAAAACTTATCTTGTTGTAAATGCACCAAACAAAAATAACTACCTCCAACCAAATTGTGGTTCAATATTGGTAGAACGTGCCATATGCTAAGGCGATAATATGCCCCTTGCCTAAGGCACTCTTGCTCGGATGAACGGTAACTAGGTAATTATCGTCCGTTTCCATCGCTCCATCATCGCTATCATTCGCCTAATGTGTTAAAACTAATCGTTAAAGATGAGTTCGTCGTGGTCAAATTGGAGAAACTTGCGTGAATGACAAAAAAAACCCGTGGGATGCGATTCCCAATACCCCGAATATTTCGCCCATCCCAATTTTGATCGGATTGTTCATCATAGCCGCAGCCTGGACATCTTATTATACAATTCCTGCTGAATCTGAAGGCGTACTGCTGCGATTCGGCAAATATATCGACAAAGTTCCGCCCGGTCTGCATTTCAAACTTCCGTTTGGCATGGATAGCGTTATCGTCATACCGACCCAAAGGCAGCAAAAGCTTGAATTCGGCTTCTCTTCGCCCGGTCATACCAATCCTGACCAAGGAGGATCCGAGCCGGCCAAAGAAAAGTCCATGGTGACAGGAGACTTGAATTCGACATTGGTCGAGTGGATTGTGCAATACCGCATTACTGATCCAAAAAGCTTTTTGTTCGATGTGCGCGACCCCGGTCAGACCATGAGGGATATTTCCGAATCGGTCATGCGTGAGGTTGTGGGCGACCGGACGGTGGACGAAATCATCACCATAGGGCGGCAAGAAATTGAAGAAACTGTCTTATTGCGCATGACTGCTTTGGTCAAACGCTATCAAATCGGTGTGACGATCAATCAGGTGCAATTGAAAAACGTCAACCCGCCGCTGCCAGTCCAGCCTTCGTTCAATGAAGTTAACCGGGCACAGCAGGATCGCGAAAACTTGATTAACTTAGCCAATGGAGAATATAACAAAGCCGTGCCACGCGCCCGCGGCGAAGCCGACCAGAAAATTCGCGGTGCAGAGGGGTATCGCTTCAAGCGGGTCAACGAGGCGGACGGCGATGCATCTGCATTTTCTGCGGTGCTGGAGCAATATATCAAGGCTCCCGATGTCACTCGCACCCGTATCTATTTGGAAACCCTGGGCAATGTGTTGCCTCATGCGAAGCAAACGATCATCGTAGACGACACCGTCCAACAAATATTGCCCATGCTTCCGATGCCGACACAAATCCCGCCACAAGCAGTGGAGGAACAAAAATGAGATTGCCACCTTTAGCCACACTATCCGTTGCCGTTCTTGGCATTATCGGCTTATTATCCGCCTATACGGTAAATCAGACCGAACAAGTCATCATCACCCAATTTGGTAGGCCAATTGGCGAACCGATAACCGATCCGGGTCTGCATTTCAAATTGCCATTCGTACAACAAGTAAACCGCTTTGACAAACGTTTTTTGGCTTGGGACGGGCCATTGGTCGAGATGTCAACCAAAGACAAAACCTATATCCAAGTGGAAACTTTCGCACGTTGGCGCATCACCGACCCGATGCAGTATTACCTGAGATTGCGCGATGAACGCAGTGCGCAATCCCGCTTGGAAGACATCTTGGGCAGTGAGACACGCACCGCCATTGCCCGACATGAACTCATTGAAGTGGTCCGAACCGATAAAGACCGTCAACCCAAGGTGGATGAAAACCTAGCGGATGCCAGCGAAGGCGCCATTGGTTTGCTTAGGCCGATCCGCTTTGGTCGGGCGGAAATTCAAAAGGGCATATTCGATGCCGCATCCCCGAAACTGGCCGAGTTTGGGATTGAATTGTTGGATGTTCGATTCAAACGCATCAATTACAACCCGGAAGTGCTTGAACGTATCTATCAACGGATGATTAGCGAGCGCTTGCAGATTGCACAGCGCTTCCGTTCCGAAGGCGAAGGCGAGGCTGCTCGCATCAACGGCAACAGGCAACGCGATATTAATGAGATAGAGTCAACCGCTTACAAGCAAGTACAAGAAATCCGAGGCGAGGCGGATGCCAAGGCGACGGCTATTTACGCCAAAGCCTATACTCAAAAACCAGAGGCTGCGGAGTTTTACAGGTTCTTAAAAAGCATGGAGACTTATGGCAAGGTCATTAACGGCGATTCCTCTATCGTGCTGTCCACCAATAGTGACCTATTTTCCTTACTGAAGCGAGTTGAGGGCAAGCCCCGACCATAGCTAGGTTTTTAATCGCACTTACGAAAAGTTTGGTCGAATTGAGTCCCTTTAATTTCAGGGGTACGACAAAATTATGGGTTACGCTCTTTTAGGCGATCTTGCCCGACCCCCGATGGGTTAACAACATGCCTGCGGCAAGAGCGATGCAAATGGAGGCGATGACAGCCAAACCGGTCTGCATTTCCATGCCTTGTACCCAACGGCTTATCGTGGGCGAGCAATATTTTGCCAATCCCAAGCCGGCCACGGCCAAACTCAAAATGGCAACGGTTAGTCCCATTATCCGCGAAGCAATCGCGGCCATTTTATCCGCGCGTCGCAAGATTTTTGAAATCCACAGTCCATTTAACCCGTCGGTCACCAACATTCCGAACATGAAAACCCCTCCCAACAATGGCGCGCGCCAGAGTTCTCCCTCCTGCTGCGCACTTAGCGCGAACAAAGCCGCTTGGCTCATGGTGTCAAAAGACAACGCAAACAGCGCACCCACCAGCGCAATGAGGGAGGGTCGGCTAGCTTGTTGCAGACTGCCAAGAAACTTGCCCTTCAAGCCAACGGGTTGCACGACCTGATTGGCAGGGGTTCGGATGATGGAAAGCAGGTTGACGCAACCGAGCAGAGACAAAAAAAACACGGACGTGAAAACCCCAAAGCTTTCCATCCAGTCCGGGGCTGACCAAGTTTTTGCGGCCCAACAGGCGACGCTGGCAACGACAACCACCACAGCCCCATGGCCGAGGGAAAACAACACGCCACAGAAACGCGCCAAGTTCGGGTTGGTCGGCGCATTATAGCGGGTCATCCCGTCGATAGTTGCCAAATGGTCGGCATCTAAGCCATGCTTTATGCCTAATATAAACACAAGCAGAAGCAATGCAAACCCTTCTTGGGGTAATTGGTCCATGGTGTAAAACGTGTGTCGATGGATGAAAAAAAATTAATTATAACGGGTATTGGGGTGTGAATTTTGTAATGATACTGTTGTCAAAGGTTTTGCATAGGTTGCAATCAGAGTGAACCCATACGTTGTTCTTGTAAGAATTTGTCTTTGCGTATGCGCAGGAGTTCCCGCTTTTCTTTGTATAAGCCCACTGATTGCCTCTGAAAAGACTGTTAAGGATAAAATTTGCGGCGGGCATCTCTATGGAATAGCCCAAGACTGTAAACAGAACTATAACCTCCAATTTCGGGCTGACTCTCAAGGGATGCCGCATCAAGTGCAAAACAAAGGGCATTTTATTGATGTTGAAGAGGAGTGGCAGTCATGTTAGTCAAACAAAAAAGTGATGGTCATTTGGTTGAGGTATTGAGCCTCAATGATCTGTTTAACCCCCACCATGCCAGCGTGGTCGGTCGCTTGAATTATGGCGAAGAAATTGGGGACGCTGACAACTTCCCCAAAACAGACTTGATCTTCCCGTCAGGCGAGACACTTCCGCGTTGCTGGGTGGATGCCCATTACCGGGATCAGGAATTGCGCAAGTAACCCAATGCTTGCGGTAACTTCCCATCGGAATGGCACTAGGTAAACAGCCTAAATCAAACGAGGCGGGCGGTCAACATAACCAAGGCGAGAGGCCGTCCGCCTTCATCACTTAACAATCGAGTTTTGCCCAGCCTTCAGGGATTGATGCGAAAGTCGCTTGCCGGATACGATTCAAAACAATAATCTTCCTGAAAAATTCATTAATTAGTTTATCAGTCGCAATAAATGGATAAACCGACACGTGGCAAACGCTTCAGGCTGCCTTGATAAACCACCCGCTAATAGCCCAACTGTGGCATCATCCTGCCATCTCAAATTCTATATTATCTAAAGAAAGCCAGTTTGTCGCCGATAAACAAGCAATCATTGGTTATTTTTACTAAACTAACGATGAGTTCTAAATATCCTTCAATAGACAAATGAATCCCGTTGACTGTACATTCCCATTTGATGACAAAGCAAATAACGAAAGGCGGTTTAATGCGCTACTAGAAGGTGCTGGTTTGTGTATCTGGGAACACGATCAGCGTACTGGTAAAATTGCTTGGAATAGGGCTTTGCGCGAATTGATGGGATGTCAATCTGACCAAGATTTACCCACTCGTTTAGAAGAATGGATTGATTTGATTCATCCAGATGACCTCGCAGAAGTTTACACTCAAGAAGCATCGGCTTTACTTGGAAGTAATCCTCTATATTGTGCCGAGTATCGGATGCGTAAGCAAGACGGGAACTGGTTATGGGTTTCATCCAAAGGGCAGCTGATTGAAAGGGATGAAATGGGAAAACCCACTTATGCCATGGGTATCATTGAAGATATATCGGTACGCAAACATACTGAAATATTATTGAAGGCACAATATGATCTTGCATTTGTGTTATCGGCACAACCCGATCGAGATATTTTGCTTTCGGCCATTTTAAACAGCGCACTCTCACTGCCCGATTTTGACGGAGGAGGCATTTATTGGCGTAACGATAGCGGAAGCTATTCTCTAGCAAGTTATAGCGGCTTGTCTGATGCTTTTATCAAGTCCACAGAGTTTATCCCCGAAAACTCATGGCAAGCCAATATCATGCAGAGTGGCAGGGTGATTTGCAGCTTCCAGCAAAACAACCAATATTGCGTCAACAGTAACCTCGTTCATCAAGCCAAAATGATGGATGAAGAAATAACTGCTCTGGTGGTTATACCGATAATTGTTAATCAGCAACCATTGGCTTGCCTTAATTTGGCTAGTAAACATATGGGCGTAATTGGCAAGCAAACATTAATTGCCTTAGAAAACCTTACGCTGCAATTCAACCAATGCCTAGAGCGCCAACTTGCCCAAGAAGAAGCTGTCAAGCAACGTGAAAACTTTCGTGAACTTTTTGAGAGCTTGAATGATTACCTGTTTATTCTTGACTTGGAAGGAAATATTATTCATTACAACAATGCAGTAACCACACTCTTGGGATACGGTCAGAATTTGATCGGTTGTTCAGTATTACAAGTCCACCCTGAATTCGCTCGGGAACAGGCCGCAAAAGTGATGCAAGATATGATTGCGGGGAAAAAACTCAATTGCCCACTACCTTTGCAAAAAGCCAACGGAGATATAGTTTATGTCGACACCCGCGTGGTTCATGGAATATGGGATGGAAAGCAAGCGCTCTTTGGCATTTCAAGGGATGTGACCGAAGAAGTTAAACAACGGGAAGCCCTACGGCAAGAAAAACAGTTTACCCAAGATATTATTAATAGTCTGCCTGGAATATTCTATATGTTCGACAATTCTGGCAGACTGATAAATTGGAACAAACGATTTGAACAATTAACAGGATTTAATAATGACCAACTTTTTGACATGGTCGCGGCAGACTTTTTTGAAGGAGAAGACAAGGAGCGGATAGCCGCAACGATGGCAGAGACCTATAAGATTGGGCAATCTTCAATGGAGGCGGAGTTATGTACTGTCAATGGACAAAAGATTCCCCACCTATTTACTGGGCAGAGAACCATCATTGATGGATTTATTTACCTAGTTGGTTTAGGTATTGATATTACTGAAATGCGCAAGGCTCAGCAAGCGCTCGACCTTGAGCGCATTCGCTTAGAAACCCTTTTTCGTGCGATACCCGACCTTGTCTGGTTAAAGGACAAAGATGGAGTCTTTTTGGCGTGCAACACCAAATTTGAAAGTTTGTACTCTTTCCCTACGGAATATATTATCGGCAAAACCGACTATGATTTTGTGGATGCAGAGACAGCCGATTCTTTTCGCCAACACGATTTAATGGCAATCGAAGCGGATAGACCCACAATCAACAACGAATGGTTGACTTTCGGCTCAAATGGCTACCGTGGCTATTTCCAAACCATCAAAACACCTATGTACACATCCCATGGCCAGCTTATCGGTGTTTTAGGGATCGCACGCGATGTGACCGAGGCAAAACTTTCTGAAAAAGCACTGGAAGAAACTGCTATGTTTCTCAGGCAAACTCAAAGCATTGCAAAAGTGGGAGGGTGGAAGGTAAACCCGCTTGCCAATACAGTTTTATGGACGGAGGAAGTATATCGATTAGTGGAACATCCCTTGAGTCACCCTCCAGTAACTTTAGAGGAAGCTTTAATCTATTATGCACCAGAGACTTTGACAACAATTAGAAATAATCTTTTAGATGCATGGGAAAATGACAAGCCATTTACCATAGAAACTGAAATGATTGCCGCATCGGGTAGACGATTCTGGGCGGAATTGCGTAGTATTGGGCGAATCGAAGAAGAAGGTGGAGTATTTATTACAGGCACATTTCAGGATATTAGTGAAAGAAAACACCTTATGGAACAGTTACGTCAACGTGAACGTTATCAGAGATCATTGTTGGATAATTTTCCTTTCCTAGTATGGCTTAAAGACGAAAAAAGCCGGTTTTTGGCGGTAAACCAACCTTTTGCGGAAGCATGTGGCTGGCCCACCCCAGACGAAATAGCCGGGAAAACGGACTTTGATGTTTGGCCCAGTGATTTGGCTCAAGCTTATCAGAAAGACGATAGGGATGTTCTAAATACTGGCATGGCAAAAAATGCCGAAGAAGCCCTTGAAAAAGATGGAAAACGCATCTGGATAGAAACCTACAAATCGCCGGTGTCTGTAGAAGGTCGTGTTATTGGTACGGTTGGCTTTGCACGTGATATCACTGAAAGAAAACAGATGGAAAATGATTTGCGTGAAAGCGAATTGAGATTTCGCGCCATCTATGAGCAAAGCCTGTTGGGTATCGCTTTGGTGAACTTTGACGATTATCGCTTTATATCGGCAAACCCTGCCTATTGTCAAATGCTTGGCTATACTGAGGATGAGCTACAGCAACTCACTATGGAAAGTGTCATTTATAAAGACGATCTAATCTCGGAATCTTTTTGGGGTCAATTATCTACGGATGGACTTCGAGAGTTTTTGGTGGATAGACGTCAACTTGGCAAAAATGGGGATCTGGTCTGGACCACTGTTGCAAGCACTGCCATTTTTGATGAAGCCGGCAAACCTTTATATCTACTTTGTATTTCAGAAAATATTACTCACCGTCATCAAGCTGAGCAGGCACTGAAAGAATTAAATGACTCTTTAGAGCAACGTGTGCTGGAGGAATCAGCAAAGAACCGAGAGAAGGACATCTTAATCATCCAACAATCTCGCTTTGCAGCAATGGGTGAAATGATCGGAAACATTGCACATCAGTGGCGACAACCATTAAACACGCTAGGACTGTGCTTAGCCAATATTGAGGATGCATATAACTACAATGATTTGACAGTAGAATATCTCAGTGCTCAAATTCTTGAGGGAAACCTGCTTATCCATCAAATGTCAACAACCATTGATGACTTCAGAAACTTTTTTAAACCCAACAAGGAAATAGAAACTTTTAGTGTGGAAAAAGCCATAATTGAATCAATATCCCTTGTGTCTGCCTGTTTTCAAAATAACAATATTGAAATAGAATTAAAATCTGTTAATGATGCCATAATGAAAGGATTCTCCAATGAATTTTCTCAGGTTCTATTGAATATTTTTTCCAACTCAAAAGATGCGATTATGCAAAACACAAAAGAAAATGGAAAAGTTATTGTCCACTTGGATACGGATAGCCAATGGGTTATTGTAACAATATCAGATAACGGTTTCGGTATACCAGAACATATTATAAATAATATTTTCGAACCTTACTTCTCAACCAAGGAATTAGGGACTGGAATTGGTTTGTATATGTCAAAAATGATTATCGAAAATAGTATGCATGGTCATATTTTTGCTAAAAATAGTGAAAATGGTGCTGTATTTACCATCTACTGTATGCGTGACCAATAACTTAAATTAATTGCCATTACAATTGGCGTTGGAGGAAAATCTTATGTATATAATTCAAGAAAAAAATGAATTAGAAAGAGAATGGTTACAAAATTTACGTATACTCTATGTCGAAGATGATCAAGGAATTCGCCGCCAATTAGAACAGTTTCTAAAAAGACGATGTGGTGATGTACTGACTGCCGAGAATGGGGAGGATGGCTTGAAATTGTTCACAGAATGCAAGCCAGACATAGTCATTAGCGACTTGCTCATGCCAGTTATGAATGGCTTGGAAATGATCGAGCATATATTAAAAATAAGCCCTCGTACCCCTATCATCATCACAACTGCATTCAATGAAACCAATTATTTAATTAAAGCGATTAAACTTGGAGTGAGCGCCTATGTTATTAAACCCATTCGAACTGAATATTTAACAAAGGAATTAGATAAATGCGCTCGCACATTTAGCTATGAATTGGCATATAAAAGAAGCAATGAATTGTTACGACTTATCCTATCATGTCTCAACGAAGCTGTTTTTATTATTAATGCAGAAAAAATGCAACTGATATATTGCAACCAAGAAGCAGAAATTATTTTTGGCTATACACAACAAGAAATGATAGGTAAGAGAATAGATATTCTAAGCTATGACGTTGGAGAATTTGAACTTTTTTTTAATAAAATACTACAAAACTGCTACGATTGCGGTTGTTTTGAGGGTGAAGGGCAAATGAAGCGTAAAAATGGCGATATTTTCATAACCGAAAATTTTGTGCGGCCACTATTCGATTCTTCAGCAAATGATAAGCCAAATTTAATTTGGGTTGTCAGAGATGTGACGCTACAGAAGCAAGCCGAAAACATCCTTCTTGAGCATCAGGCACAACTGGACTTTTTAGCACATCACGATCCTTTAACTGGCCTATACAACCGACGTTTATTTCAAGATCGACTAAGACATGCAATTGCAAGGGCAGATCGTACACAAGAAGTCTTCGGTTTATATTTTCTAGATTTAGATTCATTTAAACCAATCAATGACCGCTATGGACATGATATTGGTGATGAGTTGCTCCGTACAACAGCAAATCGTTTGAAATTGACGCTACGAGAACAAGACACGTTGTGCCGACTTGGCGGAGACGAATTTGTAGTTATTATTGAAAATATAGGGGGTTTGGATGTCGCCGGACAAGTTGCTGAGAAGATGATATCTGTATTGTCCAAGCCTTTTGAGATCAGTGGCTATAGCTTAGCCATAGGTACTAGCATCGGCATTCGCCTTTACCCTTACAAAAACTCAGATGATATCGAAGATGAAAAATCTTTGCTAAATCATGCCGACCAGTCCATGTACCAAGCTAAACAAAAAGGTGGAAATTGTTTCTGTATTTATGGAGAAGGTTGGTTAAACACTCCATACACAGGTATAAGTCATTTTGTTTAAACAAAGCCCATCGAAAACTAACCACACTTCATGGAATACTTTCATCCAACGCCAAATTTAGCGTGAGTACATTTACCCTTGGTTCGCCCAATATCAGCCATTTCCGGGGTTCGGTGTTGGCATCAATTAAGGCGATAATCGAATGAATAGCCACTTTCCTTGCCTTTGCAACCCGGCTTATTTGATACTTTGC
This sequence comes from uncultured Methylococcaceae bacterium, assembly GCA_903911305.1. GTDB lineage: Bacteria > Pseudomonadota > Gammaproteobacteria > Methylococcales > Methylococcaceae > Methylumidiphilus. The sequence goes on from CAIWDB010000507.1 coordinate 15,724, forward strand.
CGCTGCAAGGCTGATATGCGGGTCTAGGCCGCTGGCTGACGCGGTCACCAAATCGACCGGGATTGCTTGCTGATTATCAGGATCAAATTTCCGTAAGGTTTCAATTCTGGCTTTGACGGACTCCATCAAGGCGGGATTGGTCGGGCCTAGATTGGAACCACTGGACGCCCCCGCATTGTAGGGGTAGGGCGAGGTGGCCGATGGTCGCCCCCAAAAATACTTTGGGTCGCTGAAAGCTTGCCCAATTAATGTCGAACCTAGAGGCTTGCCAAGCTCGTTACTGATTAGACTTCCGCTGGCTTGTTTGGGAAACAGCAATTGGGCGAGTCCCGTCACGGCAAGCGGGTAAGCCACGCCGGTAATCACTGTCCAGACTAGCAGCATCATGAATGCGGTTTTTAGCTGTTTATGCACAGTTTAAACAAACCCTAACGCAACCAATGCCAAATCAATCAGCTTGATGCCGATGAACGGTACAATCAACCCACCCATGCCATAAATCAATAAATTGTTTTGCAGTAGTTTCTCGGCGCCGACTGGTTTATAACGAATGCCGGTTAACGCCAACGGAACCAAGGCAATAATGATTAGGGCATTGAATATGACGGCGGATAAAATAGCACTGGAATGTGTCGCCAAGCCCATCACATTCAATTGGTTAAGCGCCGGGTAAGTGCTGGCAAATGCGGCGGGTATGATGGCAAAATACTTGGCGACATCATTGGCAATGCTGAAGGTGGTCAATGCGCCCCGAGTCATCAGCATTTGCTTCCCAGTCTCCACAATCTCAATCAGCTTGGTGGGGTTGGAATCCAAATCAACCATATTACCCGCTTCCTTCGCCGCTTGTGTGCCGCTATTCATTGCCACTGCCACATCGGCTTGCGCGAGTGCCGGCGCATCGTTAGTGCCATCCCCCGTCATTGCCACCAATCGACCGTCGGCCTGATGTTGCCGGATCAGCCGGAGTTTCATCTCCGGCGTAGCCTCGGCCAAAAAGTCATCAACACCGGCTTCAGCGGCAATGGCGGCAGCGGTCAAGCGGTTGTCACCGGTTATCATAATTGTCTTGATGCCCATTTGACGCAGTTCCGCAAAGCGTTCCTTGATGCCACCCTTGACGATGTCTTTAAGTTCGATGGCACCGAGTACACGGGAACCCTCAGCAACCACAAGTGGCGTACTACCCCGACGCGCGACATCGTCAACCATTCTGCGTATTTCATCTGGAAATTTTCCGCCTTGCCTCTCGACATAAGCCCGTATGGCATCGGCTGCCCCTTTCCGAATTTGCCGATCGCCCATGTTAACCCCGCTCATGCGGGTTTGCGCACTAAAATGGACGAAGGTGGCGTTCAATGAATGCACATCACGTTCCCTGAATCCAAACTTCTGCTTTGCCAATACCACAATGCTGCGGCCTTCTGGCGTTTCATCCGAAAGTGAAGCCAATTGAGCGGCATCGGCCAAGTTGATTTCAGTCACACCGTCGAACGGAAGAAATGTCGCCGCCTGTCGATTACCCAACGTAATCGTACCTGTTTTGTCCAGCAACAGCACATCCACATCGCCAGCGGCTTCAACGGCACGCCCCGAGGTGGCAATGACATTTTTTTGCATCATGCGACCAATGCCGGCCACGCCAATCGCCGATAATAACCCGCCAATTGTAGTTGGTATTAGGCAAACCAGCAGCGCAACTAATATTGTCAGGCTGATGGGCTGGCCTTCCTTGGCGGTTTCTACGCTGTATAAGGAAAATGGCAGCAGGGAGACCGTTGCCATCAGAAACATCAAGCTCAGGGCCACCAATAAGATGGTAAGCGCAATTTCGTTGGGTGTTTTTTGGCGTTTGGCGCCTTCGACCATGGCAATCATACGGTCTAGGAAGGTTTCGCCGGGATTGACACTGATTCGCACCACTAACCAATCCGACAATACGCGAGTGCCTCCAGTGACAGAGCTAAAATCACCGCCCGACTCGCGGATGACAGGGGCGCTTTCCCCGGTTATTGCGCTTTCATCCACTGAGGCAACGCCTTCAATCACCTCGCCATCACCGGGTATATAATCGCCGGCTTCCACCAACACAATGTCATTCCGACGTAGGTTCGGTCCATCAATGATAGTGACAGGACTGCCATAGCGCGGTTCGGTCAATTTTTTTGCGGAAATGTCACGCTTGGCCCGACGCAGAAACGCTGCTTGCGCTTTGCTGCGCCCTTCAGCCATGGCTTCGGCGAAGTTTGCGAAGAATACGGTGAACCATAACCA